>NZ_CP058348.1:2133001-2437715 GCF_013752535.1 Bdellovibrio sp. KM01 | reverse complement strand
AGGTGACTGAAGCGGTTTTGGCCGGAGTTTCTCAATATATCGTTAAGCCGTTTTCGGCGAAAATTTTTGAAGATAAACTTAAAGCAGCGTGGACTAAACACAATCAAAAATAAGAAGTGAGGGGTATGGAACAATCCCAAACGTTTTCTCCCAGAGTGGGGCTGAAAAGAACACTCTCTGATCGGGCCCTCTTAAAAGTCTTTTATTATCTGCTCTTTCCTTTGGCGTTGGCCTTTGTTCTGCCATATGTTCCGATGGTTTTGATGGCCATCGAAGAAGGCACGATCATGACGGCGGTAAGTTTCCTGGTTCTCGCATTGCCGATGCCCGCGATCTTGTTGTTCCAGGCTTTTTCATTCTTTAAGCCTCTGGCTTTTTCGAATGTTGCGATCTTCCCGGATCGCTTGCAGATGACGGGCAAAGATAAAAAGCCCATCGAAGTCCCTTTTGCCGATATCAAAGAAGTGAAGTTGTCCCACCTGCCATATCAGGGTGGTTCGTTTGTGATCGTGATGAACGACGGCAAGCAGTACAAGTTCACCGTGATCCTTGAACGTAGCGAATACGTTTTGGAAGCGATCTCCTCTTTCAATCCCCAGTTACTTCCGCCGGAATCATTTGAGCTTTACCGTCGCACGGCTATCTGTGCTGATCACAACTACACTCGTATCAATGATGCTTTGAAAAACTGGCGCATCCTGGTGGTGAAGTACTTGCTTCTGCCAGTGATCGTTTCCGTCGCTGTTGTGTTGCTGGCTCCTTACTTGGGGCGTCTGTCGATCACAGAGGCGTTGGACAATGTTTTCCGCTCCATCACGATCGTGAATTTGGTTTTGGGGGTTGCATGCTTTTTGATCGCAGCTCTGTGGATTACGGGAGTTACCAACCGCGCATTGATCCGCGAACCCAACAACGCTCGTCGTGACATGGTCATGGAAGGAAAAGTGTATCTGGTGGCGAGCATTGTCCACTGGGTTTGTTTTGCGGGATTTGTGGTTTATTTCACGCTTCGCTAAGATTAAGCAGCGTTGAGTTTTTTCGCTGGCAATATATCGATAATATAAGGCACTTCCACTATCAGGGATGTGCCTTTTCCATTTTCAGAGCTCACCGAAACAGTACCACCCAGATGTTCGGCAGCGTGTTTGATCGCATCCATGCCGACACCGCGACCGGAAGTCTCAGTGACCTGTTCGCGAGTGGAGAATTGACTGTCAAAGATGTGCTGAATAACTTCCTGATCAGATTCCTGGGAAACATCCAGGCCTTTTGCTGTAAGCTTTTCGCGAATGACTTTGGCATTCACACCAGCACCATCATCGTCGATACGAATCTGCAACCAGTCTACATCGGGTTTTCTTAAAACATCAAATTGCACGCTGATCGTACCCGCAGTGGGTTTTCCCAGTTCTGCCCGAACGGCAGGAAGCTCGATGCCGTGATCCACAGAGTTGCGGAACGAATGCACAAACGTCGCAAAGAGGTTTGAGTAGATTTCCGGCAGAACTTTTAGTTCCGCATTTTTTAGGATCACAGGATTCAATTGTTTTTCTTGTTTTTCGGCCACTTTCTGAGCGACGTCGTCATATGCCGCAAAGAAAGAACCCACGGTTTCCATCATAAACTCATTCAGCAGCAGACGGGCGGCGGAGTTTCCTTGCGGAAGATTTTGCAGCTGCTCGACTGTGGATTGAAGTTTGCTGACGGGGATTTCCAAGAGGCGTTCTTGTGATAATGCTTTGCCGCCCAGGATTTCCTGAGTTTTTGTAAGGAAAGCTTGAAAGGTTTTTTCAACCAAACGGCTTTCATCTTGAAGTTTTTGATATTGATCGGCGCTGCGGGATTCTTTAAACTCCGCCAGCAACGTTTCCGCTTTATGGCAGGCTTCTGTCATATCCTGGATAGAAAACAACGCCGCGCCACCTTTTAAAGTGTGCAATTGACGGAAAAGGGATTCATCATCCGCATTTTCCCACGAAGCTTTAAGACCTGATTTTAGCTCTGACAATAGGGATTCGGATTCCCGAACAAAGCGACCGATTTGGTTTTTGTTCTGCACCATATTGATGATCAAATTTGCATAAGCACGATCGCGTTCGGCTTGCTCTTGAGCCTCCACCAGGCGAGTGATATCGGATGCGACCATCACGATACCATCCATTTTACCTTCTGCATTGCGAAGGGGGAAGTACTCCAGGGCAATGTGATTTCCTTGAGAGTGGGGGTATTTTTCCGGTCCCAGGGGAGCCAGGTCTTCAAAGGGCAGCATTTCCATGAAAATGGTTTTCATCCATTTTTGGAAGCCATCGACTTTGTTTGCCGGGAGTTTTAATACATCCCAAATATTTTTTCCTTGGGGGCGATCTTCCACAGTGGATTCGCAGGCTTTGGAAGTTACTTCCAACACACGACCTTGTTCGTTAAAGATCAAGAAGCCCTGATTTAAGCTGTCCAGCAGGGCGGTCATCATTTGATTCAAACGTGACAACTCAGCAGTTCGGTCTGCAACCATTTTTTCCAAGTTTTTAGAATAGTTTTCCAGCTGAATTTTGGCGTCTTCAAGGTCTTTGATGACGTCTTCTTTTTGTTCAAGCTCAGCGCGATACTTCTTTTGCAGGCGTTCTTCCAAAGTCACGTCGCGCACAAAGACAATCCAGTTTTTATCACCCATAGAGTCAAAGACGGGTTGTAAAGTGATTTGCACTTTACCTTCACCACCTTGAGAGGTTTTAAACGTCACTTCTTTATAAGGAGTCGGGTCACAGACGTGGATCAACTTTTCCAATTGTTCAATGGGCTCACTGAACGTGAAAAGATCCAGGAACTTCATCGAACCACGAGTGATTTTTCTGACGGAAAGACCACAGACAACAGCCGCTGTTTCATTGCAATAGATGACCTTTTGATCTGCGTTCAGAACAAAAACGGGTTCTAGCAATGTGTCGAACAGCGAGTATTGAATCTTCATTTTACGAATGTTTCATTTTTCTGATGGTAAACCGTGAATTCACGCTTATCTGTCCACGTAGACGGCGTGTCGCCTTGAGCTTCTGCTCGCACGCGCCAATAGATTTTACCCAATGGCACTTTGCTTTTAATTAGATAGCGATTGCCCGGCAACGTCGACGTGTACAGGATGCGGGAGAAGTCTTCTTTGTCAGACACTTCCACTGTGTATCCCGTCGCCCCCGCAACTTTTTTCCACTCCAGCCAAATGAAAGGCTCTTGCTGAGTTTGCAGGAAGATCGACATATTGTTAAACGGCTCCATCAATTGCGGAGACGTCAAGATCGGTTTCATATCTTCAACTAAGATGCTGCCAACCTCACTCGGTGGGCTCAGTTGGCCTTTAGGGCTGACGGCATACACACGGTAGTAAGATTGACCTTTTTCCATTTGTGACCACAAAGCAGAAGTGTCTTGCACATCATACTGTTGCGGTTTCTGAAAGTTTAAGTCCTTGGAAACCTGCACGCGATAGCCGCGGGTTTTCGCCACCGAAGTCCACTCCATTTTCGGAGCCATTTCGCTGGCAGGTCTGCGTTCATCAGGACGAGGCAGACGGAACTTGATGTCTTTGGCAATCAGTTCTGGACGATCCGGGATCGGCTCTTTTTTCGCTGTCACTTGGATCGTGAAAGGAACTGCTGCTGACCAGCCCGAGATTTTTTTGTCTTGAGTGGCACCATTCACACGCACCCAGTAAGTACCGGATGGCAGGCGAGGTGTCAGAGTGTTTTGAACGAAGGAATTGCCTTCTTTCACAACTTTCTCGAACTTTTCATCCTGGGAAATTTGCCAGTGATAGGATTTAAGCATGGAATCTGCAGACCAGCGAACCTCTGTCGAGATCGCCAGCTGAGAAGGATCACGTACTTCCAGTTCCATTTGGAATTCAGCATTCTGGCCCGGAGATGTGATCACCGGAACATTCAAATGAAGAAGGGACATCTGGCGAGTTTCTGACAGGCCAATTTCGCCATTGCGATCATAGGCTTTGACGCGCCAGAAATAAGGACCTGGTTCCAAAGGCTCCGAGATTTCTGTTTTGCCTTCGGTTGTTGTTTTTAGAACAGCGACATTATTAAAGTCAGCCGTCGGTGAAACTTCCATTTCAAAGCGCGCGATATTACCACGACCACGCCAGTTGAAGGGCATCTTATCATCTGGATTTTCACGCACGAAAGTGGCATTGTTCGCCGTCAAAAGTTCAACCGTTGGTTTGACCAAGGCTTTCACGCCTTGAGGGGAGACCGCGATCGGTTGCTCTTTCTCTAAAGACTTACGAACTTTTTTGTCCTGATAGTTCACCTTACCCGCTAACAGACGAAGGTCGACGTTGCCGGAGTGGGATTTTTTGAACTCGATCTTACCGCCACCATCCAGGTTGAACTCTTCTGCACCGGATTTGATTTTGATTTGAGAACCCTGAGTGATATCACCGACCAAGTTACCGTAACGCAGGTCGAGCATCATCTGGCCATTTTTCATGTTCAAAGTGATTAATGAATTAGGGGCGATGCGAATCAAGGTGCCATCTTGTAGGCGTATTTGAGCCTCGGAACGGTCCCCGGTGTAAATGGAATCATTATCGAAGATTTTATCTTCGCGAGTCGCAGGCAACCAACTGAATGTATCCAGGTTCTTTCTGCGCACGTCGTTTTGCGATGTTGCGACGGAACCAATCAGTTCCATTTCGCTTTGGTTGGATTTAGGGAATAACAAGGAGTCGTCGTACAAGAAGTACGAGAACAACAGCAACACGAGAACTGCTACTCCGAATATTGTTTTCTCTGTTTTTCCTAAACGTGTCATATATCTCCCGGTAAACTCATCGGCTTAGTCGGGTTTTTAATTTACGGACCTAAGGCTAACTTATATGAGAATTTCTTTTCGGGATTCTTGTTACGGGTCATACTGACTCTGTGAAAAAACGTGGCATATCAATTAGATATAAGATTCTCTTACTTTTAACTTCTATCCCGTTGATTACGTTAACGGCATATCTCGTGTTGGCACTGCGGATCTTTGAAGACGATAAGATTGCTTACGTCTTTGATTCTTCCAGCAGTATGTCAGGCACGATGGCGGCTCAAATTAAGACACAGCTCAATGCTGTGCTGGGAACTGCCAAGCCCATCTATCAAGATTACCTTTCGGTTTATAAGTTCACTCCTGTAGCAAAATCCATTTTCGAAAATGAATATTCCATCGAAGATGTTGTGGTTTTCACTCCGGGCGCGAATGGCCAATATCAGAAAGTCGCGTCACTTGAAAAAGTTCCTGATGGTGCAGACAACCTGATCAAATCATTGCAGGCGAATCTTCCGATGTACTTTACAGAGGTGGATGCCAATCAACGTGTTGTGAAAGTTCCTTTCAATGACGACCGTGTTTTGATCATGGATAAAGTTTGGAATCAGGATAAAACCAAGGCCACAGTTTTCGCCCTGTTAGTGCGAATGAGCGAATCTGCAGAAATGTTCAATGCAGCGACTTCACAAAAAATGTACTTGATCGCAAAAGATGGCACGGTGTTGTTTGGTCCAACAAAGATGGTGGGGCAATACCTGCAATCCATCATCACGCCGAACTTTCTGACAGATACAGCCAGCAAAATCGGGCAGGGGGCAGAGACGGTAAAAGGTCCCAATGGCGTGGATTACCTGGTGTCTTTCTCTAAAGCGGGTTTTGGTGACTTAACTGTCGTTACGACGATTGAAAAATCCAAAGCATTGGGCGCGATGCAGATCTTGATCAGAAAATCTTTGATCTTTTTCGGTATCTTGATTTCATTGACAGTGATTATCAGTCTTTTTGCTTCGACAGGTATCACACAAGCTTTGACACAATTGTTCTCGGCAACCAAGAAGGTTGCTGAAGGTGATTTCAATGTGCGTGTCGATGTGACTTCCACAGATGAAGTGGGAAGCCTTGCGGATAATTTCAATTTGATGGCGGCCGAGGTGTCCCGTCTATTGGAACAAACTGCTGAAAAAGCGCGTATGGAATCAGAGCTGCAAACCGCAAAAACGGTGCAAGAAACCCTGTTCCCGGATGCGAGGGCTAAAATTGGTCCTCTTTCGATTGCAGGATTTTACGAACCGGCCTCTGAGTGTGGTGGCGACTGGTGGCATTACTGCCAAGTGGGCGAAAAGATCTTTTTGTGGATCGGGGACGCGACGGGGCATGGAGCTCCTGCGGCTTTGATCACGAGCGCCGCAAAGTCCGCTTCGACGATCATCGAGCGTCTGGATATTTCTCCGGCGAAAGCGATGGAGCTATTGAATCGCTCTATTTATGATGTTTCTAAAGGGCGCATCATGATGACTTTCTTCTTGGCGAGTTTCGATTTGCAAACTGGCAGACTGGTTTATTGTAACGCCTCTCATGAAGCGCCCTTCTTGATCAAGAAATCTGACGATGCCTTAAAGAAAAAGGATTTAGTGGCCCTAAATGAAGTGAATAATCCCAGATTGGGACAGTCTCGTGAATCTCTTTATGAGCAAACGAGCATTCAAGTATCCCCAGGGGACGCTGTTTTCTTTTATACTGACGGTATCCCAGACATTCAAAATCCGGGTAAGAATGCCTGGGGAGAGCGCGAATTTATCAAAGCGCTGATCACGGCTAATAAAGATTTCCCTTCTGTGGCGGATTCTGTGGAGCGTTTTGTAACCAGTTTCCAAGCACACCGTCAGGGAGCGCCTTTAGTCGATGACGTGACCTTTTTTGTGGTGAAGAACGACGGTATTTAGTAAAATCATAAATGATTTTTTTATAGGTTAGATTTGTGCACCTCTAGTGCAAGATGAGTGGGAGAATTAAGGATGAGCAAACTCGACGTTAAAATGAACAAAGCAGCTAGTAAGTTGTCTGTTCAGATGAATGGAACAATCGACGAAGACGTTGATTTTTCCCAATTCGATTTGTCTGGAAATCAGGCGATTGAAATGGAACTTGCTGGCGTTAAGAGTATCAATTCTTGCGGTATACGTGAGTGGATCAAGTGGATGGGCACAGCGGGAGCTGCTGACATCACATTCGCAAACTGCCCGAAAGTCATCGTAGACCAAATCAACATGGTGGATGGCTTTTTGCCGACATCTGCGAAGGTGTCTTCGTTCTATGTTCCTTACTACAACGACGATTCCGGTGCTGAGAAAAATGTCCTATTCCGATACGGTACTGAGTTCAAAGAGGGTTCCGTAACGCCACCTGAGGGTATTAAGGACGAGGACGGTAACGACATGGAAATGGACGTGATCGAGTCCAAGTACTTCAAGTTCATCAAGAAGTAAAAACACCAGACAAGAGTCTAGGTTGAAGGTCTAGAAAGTGAAGCGAGTCCTGTGGTCCAGGCTCGCTTTCTTCATTTTAAACCTAAATATACGAGCATTTAAAGCCGAATAGAGAATCGTGAGTGATGCTAAAAGTAAAATCCTTATTTTGGAAGATGACGAGTCGGTCTCCGCGGCACTGAAGGAAATTCTGAGCCGCGCAGGACATTCCGTACTTGTTGCAAGCCGTCCTGATGAAGCGACGGGCATGCTCACGTCCAATAACATTGAATTTCTTTTCTGTGACTGTATGCTTCCGCAAATGACAGGGATGGATTTTATCGAGCGCACACGCACGGAAAACCCCAACCTTCGTTTCAAAGTCGTTTTGATGAGTGGTATCTTCACAGATAAAGCATTCATTCAAGAGGCGACGAATAAGACTCAGGCATTGGCCTTCTTGCGTAAGCCCTTTGAAATGGATCAAGTTTTAAAGCTGGTTAAAAAAGAAGCTTCTGTCAAAGAAGAAACGACAAGTGCTCGTAAGCTTCTGTATCAAATGTTCTCCAATCCCAAAGTGACGAATCGCCAAAAACGTAAGGTCATCGAGTCGATTGAAGAAGTAAGCGGCTTTGACTTGCCGTTCTTGTATTCGCTTTTGGTGGAAACTAAGAGCAGTGGTTATTTGAATATTTATAATTCTGATGGATCTGTTTCCGGTATCTCGTTCTGTAATGGCAATATCGTCGGTGTTGACGTTGACGATAAAACGACATTCCTGGGTGAGATGTTGATTCAAAGTGGTTATGCAACTCCTGGAGACGTGCAAACGGCTTTGCGTGACAAAAACAATCGCCGTATTGGTAACTATCTGATTCAGAACAATCAATTGAGCCCGCATGCCTTTGATTTGATCCTGATGGAGCAAATGAATATCCGTCTGGTAAAAACGATCGTGGATGAAAAAATCCGTGTGAACTTTGCGTCGGCGGAAGTTGAAATGTCCAATCCAAGTATCGATGCCGATGCGCTTTCGCACTATCTGCATGACTGGATTGCTTCGAAATTGTCATTGAACTGGTTGAAATCTTTCTACATGATCTGGACGGGCAACGTGATTGCGAAAAGTCCAACCTATACGGATGATCATCCGGCACTTAGCATGTCGATGATTAAGTCCCTGGATGGTTTCATGGCTAAGATTGACGGCGAGACGACGATCAATAAGCTTTTGGATGTCAAAGGCTATACAGAGATCGGTGTCTATAAAGCGGTCCACTTCCTTTTGACAAAGGGTTTGATTGTGTTTGCTCAAAGAGCGGCTTTCGAATCTCCGGAAGTTCAATTGAAGTCCTTGCAGAAAATCTGGGCGAATCTTGAAGGTAAAAACGGTTTTGAGATCGTGACCCACATGGAAAGCGGTACGATGGGGTCTTCATTGGAAAGTGTCCTTGAAGACTTCCTGACGACATTGGGCCCAGAGCCTGCTGATCCAAAATCAGAAGTGGCGAATTTGTGGAACAAGATCAAGAAGGAAGCGGAAGACGCTGTTCTGGTTGCTCAAGACTCCAACAAAGCATCTGCATTCCGTCAAGAAGCTCAGCGCTCTGAGGCCGAGAACAAGCTTAAAGCGAATAGCATGATGGAAGATGTGAAGAAGGCCCTACAATATACGCAGTACTCCAAAGCCATGACTATGGTGGTAGAGATTGCGAAATTGAATCCGCAGCAAGCTCAACTTCATCTTTACAGTTCATGGGCGAAACTGGGTGTAGCCGCAACGGCTGATGGTGTTCGTCGTGCGGCGATCAGTAAAGAGGTTGAAATGGAGATGATGCAAGTCCCTCCAGATGAACGCTACGATGCTCTTTATCCATTCGTGATGGGTCTTTTCCAAAAGATCCGTGGTGATTTGGCGGGAGCCCGCAAACAGCTGGAAAAAGCGATTGCGATGGATGCATCCTTCATGTCAGCACGCCGTGAGTTGTCGACTTTAAGTGCGGCCGCGAAAAATCAAAAACAAGACGTCTTCAATATGGATCTGAAACAAATGGTTTCAGGCTTCTTCAAGAAGAAATAAAAGGTACGTAAAAGGTACGGACTTACTTTCTCCAATAAAAAAGGCTGGATAGAAACCCAGCCTTTTTTATTATTGGAGAAAGTAAGTCCGTACCTTTTAGAATTTCCAGAAAGCCATGCCGTTCAGTTCAATTTGCATGTCTTCTTTTGGAGTGGCGGGGTCGTATTTATAATTTACAAATCCCAGGCCGTATTTCAGATAGAAATCTTTTTTGAATTTATAGTAGCCATTGCCTTCCAGGCGGTAAGCGTTGCTGACTTTGAAATCATCGCCGGTGCCGCTTGGGAAGTACTGCAATTTTAACTCAGACCATTCCATCATTTTTTTCAACCAGTTCGCTGTCGGCTGATTTTGAACGAAAAAGCCCACACCGTAAATCATGGAGCTGGCGTCTTTGCCTTGAACCATTTGGAACGGAATGCTGAGGCCCCAAGTTTCATCCTGCAAATGGAAGCCCGGTTGTGCACGCCAGATAAGCTCTGCCGTTGTCAAATCAACTTCAGGGTAGTCAGCATTCGTCGTTAAATGCTGATCCCGGCTAAGTGCCAAGCCCCAGTGCAGGCGAGTGCCATCCGAATGAAGACCCAGGAAGTTTTCAAACCACCACTCAAACCCGAATGTCCCAAAGGCGATTCCTGAAGGCGTTTGGTAGCGAGCACCAAGCCAAGCAGAGAAAGGATTTCCACGCTCGATATCGAATCCCGCCATGAAATTATCAGAACCGGATTTTACGTTCACAAAGTGGCGAGTGCTTTTTCCCGATGGCAGATTGCTTAAAGTCCAATTGAACTGATGGCCGTCCCCTTGGAATACGGCGTCTTTGTCAGATCCATCACCGCTCACGGATACGTCTGCCGGTGCAGTTCCTTCCAAAGTAACGCTGGAAGAATAAGTTTTCGTCACAGACTTAGAAGAAAGTGTCGGGCGGATTTTTGCAGGAGCAATGGCTCCACGCACGTAAAACTCTTGGCGCATTGGAATATCGCCGTCACCCTTCAGATACAAAAGGGGACGTTCTTTAGAAAGAACAACTTGCCAGCTGCCATCAGTTAAGCGTCGCACTTTGCTGCCATCTGCAGGGTCTGCTCCGGAAGCTGTCAGAACGATTCTTTGGCCATTTTCAGTTTGAACGGCGTCTTTGAAATCCACGTCATTCATACGAGTCGCGATTTCCAGGAAAGCCCCTGTTTGAGTCAGGGCTTTGAACGAAACGCTTTCAGAGCGATCGTTCAAGTAGATGATCCCCTGATTGCCCACGACTTTACCATTGATTTCAACCTGAGCTGTTTTTTTAGAAGAAGAACGAGGGCGGACTTCCAATTGGCCTTGCTGTGAAGAAAGATACAACTCTTTCGAGCACAGGTAAGTTTGCGTTTCATCGCTTTGACGATAAATACAGAAGGTCATGAACGGCAGATACTTCATGTCGTCGACAATTTTTGCATCCTTCAGTTCAACAGTAAGGCTTGCCAAATCGGATCGCAGGTTTTCCTGGTCGCGTTCGTTTTTGGAGATCTTGACGTTTTCTTGATCCAGACGAGTGGTGAAGATCGCTTTTCCGGCGTTATTCTTAATCGCTAGTTCGCCATCTTTCAAAAGATCTGCGGGCCAAGTGAAGCGCACTTTGTAGGGAGCATCGTTTTTAGTCGGGGCCTGCAGATCGAAAGTCACTTTCGTGGAATCGATCAAAATGTCGCCGACTTTCAAACGGTCTTCATCCATCAAAGTGTATTCAAATCGTTGTGGTAAAACCTGCAGATTGTTTTTGCTGGCTTGAAACAGCATGGGTTTACGCACATCTGCTTGAGCGACGGCGCAGGTAACAAGGGCTAAGAACAAAATGCTGCTGTTTTTCATGTCAAAAGCTCCTTGTTGATATCGTCGGCACTTTTATGGGCCATGATGGCGTTGATCACGGACAAAGCCGTCGTCATTTTTGAAAGAAAATCCTTGTTGTGACCAATCACCACGCGGCGAGTATGGCCATTCCAGGCTTCCATGATTTTTGAATTCAAAACCTCAGCTTCATCGAAAGTTTCAGTGCGAATCGGATTGCTGAGGTCGTAATAGTCCACATCCGCTGTATCCAAATGCAGAACCCAGTCATAGCGATCAAATTCAGTTTGTTTGCTGGAATCAATGCTTTTAAAAAAGTTTTCAGGAGCAAACGGCCAGTACGCCAAAGCATCGATGGAGCCGCGATCACAAACGATCAAAGATTTTTGACTGGTCTTGCAAATCATGTCTTCAAGCTCTTTTTGAACGAAGTAAATCGCTCTTTGGGCATTGATCAAGCCTTGAGGATCTTTGGTGCGGGGAAAGCCGCCGCGATAAAGAATACTGGCGGCTTCAGGGACCACGGCGCATTTTTGTCCCAGCTCTTTTTTCAGAGCTTCAATCAAAGTTGTTTTGCCGCCGGAAGGACCACCTGTAATAACGATTTTTACCTGTTTCATACTCCTAGGATCGGATAGAACCAAGCCTGAGGTCAAAGTAAAAATCAGAGCATATATCGCAGTCTGAAAGCGATTTTATAGAGGACACGGAAAAACCACGAGCTTGCACCCAGGCGGTTTTCTGCAAGGTTGAGTGAATTCCCACAGTCTTCATTCCATTGCGTTAGCATATTGTTCAAAGTGCCTTGATCTTTAAAGTGCGCGATGACTTCCAGATCATGAAAGAGGCTGCGGTAATTCAAATTAAAGGAACCCACATAGACTTCATCATCGATGATCATCGTTTTCGCGTGTAAAATGGACTTTTGGTATTCGAAAACGGGGATGCCTTTTTGAATGAGAAAGCGCACCAGGAAAAATGACGCCCATTTGGAGAAAGGCACGTCAGATTTACCGGGAATCAAAAGTCTGACATCGGCTCCGCGCTCTTTGGCGAGCATCAAGACTCGCATCACCGAGCGTTTGGGCAGAAAATAGGCGGTGGTGATATAAACGCGATTTTTAGAGTGAGAAATCTTGCGAAGCATGTCGCGGTAAAGATGTTTTCGCATCTTTTGGGTGGTGTTTAGTTGAACGGCGGAGCTCAAGGGGGAAGATGGCACTCTCCATCGGCTGATCCACGACAAAAATCCTTTATATATAGTGCGCAGATAAGTGATTTGCGTTGCGATGACCAGTTGGCGAACGGCGGGACCTTGAACGCGAACACCCGTGTCTCGCCACGCTTTGTTGCCTACATACTTTGCACAATGAACTTGAGCGAAATTCAAACTTCCCAAATAGGCCGTTTTTTCATCGAAAATAATCACTTTGCGATGGTTGCGGCGATTCATACGTCTCCACCAGCTGGCTTTACTGATAGTTTCAAATGCGGGCAGACGATGCAGCCACGATGACGGATAAGGCATGATGTGAAACACGCGAAGTTCGATGCCATGTTGTTGGCAATAGCGCAAAACCGGCGGAATACTATAGTAAGAGCCGAATCCATCAAGAATCAGTTTGACGGAGACGCCTCTTTTCACGGCGTGCGAAAGCTCTTTCAGAATGTTTTCTGTCAGCTTGTCGAGATCGAAAATATAGCTTTCAATAGTAATGGATTCTTTCGCATTTTGAATGTCTTGAATCAGACTTTCAAAATAAGCATCACCATTATGAAACAGCTTTACGTCACTCCATGAATCCATATGCTGCATTGTTCAATAACTAATTAAAAAAGTCGACAGCAAAGCAAGGGGGAGGGCAAACTTGAAATCTATGGCATCAAGCAAAATAAGAACTATGAAAAGAATTGTGACAGTAAGTCTTCTCGGTGCAATGTGTTGGGGCAGCGCTTTGGCGCAAGCATCCGTTCCTGCGGGCAAAACACGTGTGATCTATTTCGGTATGCAAAACCAGGCTGACTTTGAATTGAAGGTGAAGCCCGTTTTTGATTCCGCAGCATCGTGCAAAAACTGCGAAATTATCAATTACACACCTTATACTGCTGAAGGCGCGGTGGATGAGGCGACGATGCATGAACGCATCAACACTCTTCCTGCGGATACTAGCTTTGTATTTTTGGATTTCAATTTGAAGTCCAACGAGCAAAGCAAAGCGTTCCTTGAAGCTTTGAATAAACGCGCAGACAGCGGCATGATCGTGGTCGGATCTGCGGGTGCTCCTAAGAACAATGAAGCGTCAGGTCCGTTGACTCGCACGGTTTTGGGACAAGTTCATAATGCTGTGATCATCGGGGAGTTGGGTGATAGAGATCGTTTGATGCCTTCGGCATTCTATGGTCCTGAAATGCTAACAGCACTTCGTCCACCCAAAGACAAATTGGGTCAGGGCCAAGCTCCTTTGATCTTCGCAGCCAATTTGGCTGATAAATGGAATAAGCGCACACCGCAAGAGTGGACAGATTATTTCAAAAGCAAAAAACAAAAAAACCGCAAAATCTGGATGGATCTAAACGACCTGTTCTAAAAGGTACGGACACACTTTCTCCATAAAAAAGGCTGGGATTCAACCGGCCTTTTTTTTATGGAGAAAGTGTGTCCGTACCTTTTAGCGCCTTTTAGCGGCCGGGGAAAAGGACTATGCGAGCTTGGTGTTTTTCGGGGATGCGGGATTTGATTAGGCGGAGGGCTTCGGCGTCGGAATAGCGGCTGGAGATGTGAATCAGCACGATTTGTTCGGATTCGATTTCATCCAGGCGCGGGATGATTTCGTCTAAATGAGTGTGACCCCACTCCCGGGCGTTCGCGATGGTTTTTCGATCGTCCAGATAAGTGGACTCCATGATTAAGATCTTTGATTTCTTAACCCAAGGGCGAACATCCAAAAATTCAATCTGAGTATCACCGGTGAATGTGACCATCGGGTGATGATGGATTTCGTTTACGTCTTCACCTTTGCGGCGCAGATTCACGATGTCTTCCTGGCTTTTTCCTTGAAGGTCGGCGCGAAGCTTTTTTGACGTTTCAAACAATGTGTAGCCGAAGGACTCGATGCGGTGAGTGGTTGGAAACACCTTAACATAATTTTGCTGGTTGATTTCGATTTCATCGTCGGCATTCACGGGGATGAATTCGAACTTGTATTGATGACCCTCGATTTTTTCCCACTCGCGCATGATGTTGGTCATCGGTTCAACCAATGTTCCAGGCATATAAAACTGCGCCGCATTTTGCGAGGTCATGGCTTTTTGAGAGATGATGTAGGGGATTCCAGCAGCATGGTCCAAGTGACCATGGCTGATAAAGAATTTTTTAAGATTCAAAAGATAGGGAAAACCCTGGGCCACGTCGAAACTTAAATAAAGCTCCGGCATGGCGATGGCGGTGCGGATGCCTGAAAGGGAAAGGCCATGGAATTTATATTTCTGATAACTCCAGCTTTCCCCAGCTACTACGGACATCCTAAACCTTTCTGTCGCTGATGTTACATGCAACGAGCAACGATATCGTGACCCAACCAAGCCACCGGTGACTTCGGTGTCCATGAATCGTGAAGCATCACATAGCCACAAGATTTAAAGACCACTTCAGACAAAACAGCGGTGATCAGATTCTTTTGATCCTTATGCAAATCAAATAGATAGTCCGAAGACTTCAACATGTACTCCATCTGATCCTGACGAGTATGTTGCGGCCACTTGTCGTACTTTGTAAACTCTAAAGTCAGTGGATTTGTCAGATATTCATCAGTGAAGGCTTTGATCTGTTCAAACGTCACGCCGTCTTTCAGTAGTTCTTGGCATTGCTTCAAAACCTGTTCACCGTGTTTTTTATCTCCGGCGTCTTTTTGAATAGCTGTAACCAAAGGGTAAAGTGATACTTCAACACCTTGAAAGACTGACGAAGAGTTCGTCAAAATCTCTGGGCAGTTGTAAACGCAGCAATGGATGCCTTGTTTCGCGAATGCGATGGAGTGGTCTTCCAAAGCCATCTTCGCCCAACCTTGGAAGTAGCACGTGTAAGTCTGCCATTTGTAATCGTTTTTAATCAAAACCTCTGTGCCATGGTAACCGTAAGCTGTGTAAGAAACATGGCTGCCAGAAGCTTCCAATTTTTTACGCAATGGAGTCGAGATCTCAACCAGATGCTTGAAGGTTTCAGCCGTGACTTCCTTAAAGTTACGCAAACAGAACTGACCGATTTCAGAATCCATCAACGCCTGAGAGCCCACGTGGCGATCGCCCGTGCCCTTACAAACGCGATTTAAAATCGGCATAATAATTTTCGTACGGGGAACGCCACCGGCCATCAAGTGAGCAAACAAAACGTTCGCACCAGCGGGGATGTGTTTTTCGAGTTCTTTGATGAAAATTTCAGTGTTCTTTTTGAAGCGCTCAGAACCCGCTTTTTGTGATTCATCAATCGCTTTCCAATCAAGCTTGGCATTTTCCCACTCGCCCAATTTGATGCCGGCCAATTGATCACAAGGAGTCACGCCATTTGTTGCGGGCTCCATATCGAATCCGGCTTCCAAAGGAACGTTGATAAATGGTTGTGGAATATTGGCTGTTTCTTCAGCAGTCAACGCGCGCAATGTTCCGTCTTTTTCACGGCGACCCACTGTTGCACGAACGATCGTCATTCCACGACGTTCAGCTTCTTCGACTAAACCGTTGGCATAACCACGGGAGAAAAGTTCGCCGAACAAAACAAGGACATCGCCTTTTTTGTAAGGGCTTAGAGCTGGTTTTTCCTTAAGTGGGATTAGTTGCGTCATTTTTTACCTCGTATTTGAAAGGGGACATAGTTATCTGCCTCCCAACAAGAATCAAGTTTTCACTTTATTTTCGCTCTGCGGGGTTAACAGAACTCTGACAATGAAGCGGCACATCTTACTGGCTTTGGCCGCGAAAATAGCTGACGATTTTTAAATGCAAAGGAGTGCATTATGAAACGGAATTTATTGACGGTTTTAGCTCTGATTTTATCAGGAACCATCGCCTTCGCGACAGAGGCAGCGCCGGATTGCATAGCAAATGGGCAACCCATCCCAGTCATCAACGAACAGATCTTGCTTTGGAAGAAACAAACCAAGAATCAGTACAAAAATCGCGGTCATATTTATGGTGTCGTGACGAATATATACCAAGGCAAAGCCAGTCACCAACATTTCCAAGTTAAAATCGGCGAAGGTCCTCGCGATACAATTGAAGTGATTTACAACACAAGCTTCCGTGAAATCGACAACCTGCGCATCGGGGGAGTGGTGGAGGCGTGCGGTGATTACATTACTTCCAATGCCAAAGCGGGTCACTATAAGCCATCTCCAGACGGTGCGATCCTTCACTGGGTTCATGAATCAACAAACAACCGTCATGAATCCGGTTATGTCATGGTCGATGGCGTTTTACACGGAATGCCTCATGGGCGCCAGTTCTATGACTGGGAACCAGATTTTGACTCCCTTCAACCGGCCATGTAGTCTTCTTTTATAGGAGACAAGAAATGCGTGTGGTTTGCATGGTCCCATCGTGGACCGAGACATTGTTAAGAGCTGGAATCAATGTTGTCGGACGCACGCGTTTTTGTATCCATCCCGAAAAATTAATCACCAATATTCCCATCGTCGGTGGGACCAAGGAAGTATCCTGGGATCTGGTGATGGATCTAAAACCTGACATCGTTTTGTTGGATCAAGAAGAAAATCCCTATGAGATGGCAGAGGAGTGCCCGGTTAAGTACCTGGCAACGCACGTTCATTCCCTTGAAACTCTCCAGCAAGAATTGGTAAAGCTGGGGGAGTTTTTCGAAAACCCGACATTGATGGAAATGGCCGTCGATTGTCTGGATATTTTAGAAAAACCGACGCCTGCATTTGATCCCCGAAAAATTCCAGGATTCTTGGACTGGGTGAAAATCCCCCATCAGAATTACAGTGAAGTTTTATATCTGATCTGGAAAAAACCGTGGATGGCAGTAAGCAAAGAAACCTATATCGGATCTGTTTTAAACAAACTTGGAATGAAAGTGGTCGAGTTTCCCGAAGGGGAAAAGTATCCTGTCATTGAACTGGAAGATCACCCGAATGCTCTTTGTCTGTTTTCATCAGAACCTTTTCCTTTTGCCAAAAAGATTTCAGACCTTAAGGGCCTGGGAGTGGAAGGAGCCATCGTGAACGGGGAGTCGTTCTCGTGGTTCGGTTACCGCTCGATCCAGTTTCTTAAGGAGACTCTGAAATAATGACGACCCGAAATATTCTTTCCGCGGGAGTGGTCCCATTCAGTAAAAACAAAGAGGGTGTAAGATTTCTGATTTTACGCAGTTTCAACTATTGGGATTTTCCCAAAGGCGAAGTGGAATTGAAAGAAGATCCTTTCAAAGCAGCTTTGCGTGAAATGAAAGAAGAAACCAGTCTCCATCCCAAAGACTTTCCTTTCGGTCATGACTATTACGAAACCGAACGTTATGGGCAGGGGAAGGTCGCACGCTATTATATCGGATTGGTCGAAGGCACTCCGGAAATTGAAATGCCCATCAGTGAAGTTTTAGGGGAGCCCGAACATCACGAGTATCGTTGGGCTTCGGCGGATGAGTGTAAGTATTTATTTGGCCCAAGACTCAATCGAGTTTTAACTTGGGCCTTAGAGAAAATTAATTCCTGAACATACCTGGGCTGATTGGTAAGCCCGTTGCGAACATTTTAGTGATCATATCTGTGGCATCCGTCACAGTCGCTTCTTTCGCTTGCGCCGTCGCAGGCATAATCACATTCCCTTTGATAGCCGCCACGAACTTATTGAAATCCGCTGTCGAGCGCAAAGCCAGGAAGAAGTTACGGTTGCGATCATCACCATTATCCTGCATTTGCGTGCTGGAAGTTTCTTGGGCGATCAAATAGAAGTTTTCAGTTACATCCACTGGCAACGTGCGGTCCGTACCTTCACACAACATCAAGCCACGAGTTACAGCGGCTGCCGTTTCGTTTTCGCTTAAAGCCGGATTCAAGATGTTCACATAATCAGAGCGACGGATGTCATACCAAGATTTCTGACTTTTGATAAACAATGCGGGATTCAATTTTACGATCGCACACTGTTCGTATTGACCCACGCGCACTTTGATTTTGCTTTGCTGAACCGTCATTGTTGTCGACGTGTTCACACCGATACCGTTTGCTGTTGCTTGAGACTCTGCCCATGACAAAGATACGCCAGCATCGGCACCCACCGAGAAGAACTCCAAAAACTTAAAGCTGAGGCCTGCTTTAGCACCCACGCTTTGCGAGAACGTTCTGGATTTAGAGTGGCTCAATCCAAAGCTTGTACCGACTTGCAAACCTTGATTGTAACCTTGCAAGTAACGGCTACCCATAACCTTTTTAACGTTCATGCGGCGTTCAATTTGGAAGAACGATTCCGGGTTTTTCTTAACCGTGCTCATGCAATCGCCACCGAACAAAGTCGCGAATTGAGTTTGGATTGCTCCACCTTTTTCGCGGTTCATACGCGGCAAGTAGTCTTGCGCCCAGAAGGCACAAAGTTTTTGTGCGGTTTCTGCCGTCAATTTGCCCGTCGTCACGATATCAGCAAGATCTTTTTTCGTCGTCAAAAGGCGAGGGTTGCGACCCACCATAGATGGTACCAAAGCACCCAAGGTATTGTGGTTCACAGCCGTGTTCAAAGTGATCAAATCCAAGTTGTTGTTCATCGCATAAGTAGCAGGTTTCGCCAAAGCCACTTGGTTTTTCACGCGCTCAGATTGCTCAATCTGACCTTGATTGATGATCTGTTGGATCGTCGGTTTTTGTACGTTTTCGCCTTTGCCTTCAAGCAAGAATTTATTGATGGCAGAGGCGTCTGCCACACGCACATTACGACCAGCCTCATCCACATTCAGAACCACGGGGCCCATGAATGTCGGAGTTTCAAGCTGGCTTGTTTTGTCGATAGCTGAATCCAAGGAAGCTTTCGCATCCTTCATCGCAAGCTGACCATCTTGACCCACTTGAACTTTAGATTCATCAACAGGGTAGATCTCGATTAGCATGTTGTTACGGTTCCCCAAAGCCTTCAAATCCTGAGTTTGGAATTGAATTTCCGTGTTGATTTGACCTGTCAGAACCGTCACAAGTTTTTGTGCATAGGAAACTACAGTTCTTTTAGAATCATAGTCCGCATTTTTAACCACGGCCATTTTTAGCAAGTAAGTACCATCACGAAGTTTTTGAACTTCGGAACGACCGTTAGAAAGGCTTGAATACACCAGCAAATGTGGATCCATACGAACTTGGATTTTCTTAGTCACATTCAAGTTGAACAAAGAATCCACAGAGTAGTTATAAGAAACCGTGTTGTAGCTGTAAGCATCCAACATTACTTGCGTGCGTGGACGGTTTTCTTGCTTACAATCCAAGATCAATTTTTCAGTTGGATCGATGTAACGAGCGTCACGGCCCATAGGACCCCAAGTTTCCCAAGGGTTTACCAACATCGGAACCGTTTCGTTCATTCCCAATTCCTTATTGGAAATCATCACAGAACCCTTAAGGAAACGTTGGCAATCAAAGTACTTAAACTTGATGCTTTCATCCCAAGTAATGCAAGAGTTGTTGTCTGTTTTGATATTGACCGTCTGTGCTGGTTCCGTCGTGTTTTGACGGAATTTAGTGATCGTGAACGTGTGCGCACGAGTCGTTTTTTGGTCCAGACCACTCTTCACACAAGCTTTTACGCTATAGATCACTTCACGTGTCGCCGTGGTTTCTTCGCCCACGCGAATGAATTTATATTCCAATTGTGAAACTTCGATTTTAGGTTTTTGGTACGTCTCATCGTCAACAGTGTTAGCGCCTGTTTTTGACGGTTGAATCATTTGCGCATTTACGAACTCAGACAATTTAAAGTCTTTAGACTGCGCCACTTGAGAGCTGACCTTCAACATATTCGTACCTTTAATTTGGTCGTACTCGCTCATCATGAAAAAGCCTTGGAAAGGCGTCAGACCTTCCGGGCCATCAAGGGGAGCCAGTTCCAAACCAAAAGCCACTTGACCACGAGTCGGCACCGCATTTAAAGCAATGGGAGCTTTTAAGCTTAAAGTACCGTTCGCCATCGTGCTGGTGATGACTTCGGACTGAGCTAACAGGCGGTGAATTTCCTGGTTCTTTTCAGTGTAGATATGGATCAGGCTCATGCGCGCTTTGAAAGTTCCAGACGCCAGAGTTTTTAGAATGAACTCGCCATTCATTTTCGTTAACTGCACAGAAGGAGCGCCACGGAATTCTGCGATCAAAGTCACTCCGTCAGAAGTCATCTTTTGTTCGTTCACGAACAGACGGCCGTCTTCCACCCACAATTTACGCGTGCGCAGTTTATCGTCTGTACCAAATCCTTTAAGTGCTTGTTGGATGGCTTTTTTATCCGAAACCAATTGGTCTACTTGCTCTTTACGCAAATCAACCACTGCGGGCAAAGTTTCACCGTGAGACCACGGGTTGATCGCAAGATCAATTTCACGAGTGCCTTTTTGCAAGCCCATGCCTTGAATATGACGAGTCACTTCAATGTATTGAGAGTTCGCTAGGTAGTTATATTTGATTTTTTCAGACCAGTTGATGCATCCAGCAGCATCGGACGTCACTGTTTGGTCAACTTCAGTTACTTTAAATTTATGGCCCGCGATCGTTTTGTTGTATGCGACATCTTTTACGCAAACAGAGAAGTTGAATACTTTAGATTCAGGCAACGCAAAAGCGCCGGCTGTTTGTTCAGAGGCAGCAGATCCTTTGATACTATCGATAGTGAAGGTTGCAGCTTCAGAGCTGCCTTCAGTCTTGTCTTTCGGTGATGGCAGGTTACACGCTGCCAGCGTTAAAAGGTTCAATCCTAAAATGAGTTTTAAGAAAAACATTTTAGATGTTGGCATAAGAAGTCTCCAGCTTAATCATAATTGTCTTCTCGCGTGATTGAACAGTGTTTGTGAACATAACTTCAGCGTCTTTATAAGAGGCACCCAAGTTGTATCCCTGTTTTAAGAAATTCAAATAACCGCTCACTTCATAGCCAATACGATTTGTTTCATAGCCGCGGGCATTGAAGTAAGAAACTGCTGCTTCTGGTGCTACAGAGTAGTATTTGGCTTTTAAAGTTATGTCCAAAGCCGAGGACACGTGCAGGATGCTACCCAAAGCCACGTTATAGGCCGTGTTCACGTCTTCTTTAGCTTGAGTGTTTTTAACGTATTCAGATTCCAAAGTGATGTCGAGCAAAGTGCCCAAGGGAATTTGCAAATCCGTGCTGGCTTCGACTCCGGCATATTTATTTACAAATTCATAGTGAGCATCAGAAACTGTGTTCACTTCATTACCCAAAAGCATCGACTGTTGAGCCACCGCTGAGGGTAGGTTGTTGTAGATGAAATAACCCACTTTGTTCTTCCAGAAAGCATTTTTGGAAGCGTTAAAATTTAAACGCAAGGACGCGGAATTAAGACTTGGAGTAGGCTCTTTTTCCTGAGTGTTCGAGCTTAAAGAAGTCGAAGTTGGAATAGCTGATTCAATCACGATTCCAGAAACGACAGAACCCACTCTAAAAAGGCTTTGCATGCGCGCAGAAGGGAAGGCGATAGAATCTACCAGTAAAGACGTATGGTTATAGTGCTGATCCAAAGCGCCGGCGGCCAATTGGAAGAAGCTCGCAGGTTTAAACATCAAGCCTGCTTGATTTAAAAGTATCGAGTTTTTCATGCTATCGGCGCCGTCCAATGTCTGAGCTTGGCCAGAAACCAAACGGATCGCAGGTTGAAGATCAATATAAAGAGAATTGCTTAAGATATACTTGGATTTAACCTCTAAACGCAGGTCCACGTAAGTCGCTTGAGTTTGCTCATCGCCTTCATCCGCGCCCTTCATAGATAAACGCCACTCCGCCGAGAACTTTTTCTTCTCAGTGTCGGTTGATACGCTGGTCACAGACGTGCCTTGAGCGAAGACCCTCAATGACAGTATCAAAATGAGACAAAGTGATGTAATAGCGGCCTTTTTCATAAAACCCCAGTACCTCTGTTCACTTCAAGTTCTGTGCACACAAGTTGGGGGGCCTATTCTTATATATTACAAATAGGATACTGCCGGAGCACCCGGTGACAAAAAAGGCTTGTCACTTTCCGGACAGGGTATCGAAGCGGCCCTGCCAATACGGTCCGACAACATGAGTTTTCTTCGCTGGGTTTTAAGTTGAAACACCCTTAAAAAAAGCTGCTTAGAACCCTTTGAGTGGAGTTTTTATTCTTACCAATCTCAGAGCGAATTTCCTCTTTGATGTGAGGGAAGGCAAAGGACTTCTTACGCATGCGATCGATCAAAACCATCACATCTTCAGAGTTATGCACGACTTGTACAATCATGCCTGAAGAAAAGTTCTTCTTTTGATAGAACAAAGCCTCGCGGTTGTTTTGGTGGTGGGGGCCCACCATCACGGGCAATCCTGCTGCCAGGGCTTCCATCACGGAGTGCACTTGTTTCTTAAAACTGCCGCCGATGAAGGCGATATCAGCCCAGGTGTAAAGCTCCGCCAGGATGCCCACTTTATCAACCAGTAGAATGCTTCCCAAAGGCCAATGCGTGGATTTTGAATAGAGCACATACGGTAATCCCGCATCGCTGAATTGCTTTTCCAACTTTTCCAAGTGCGCAGCAGTTGTTTCATGGGGTGCGATGATCATTTTCAAATTATCGCGTTTGATTTTGCTTAAAGCCTGGACCAAAACTTCTTCGTCTTCGGGCCAAGTGGAACCCGCGATAAAAACGAAATCATCCGTCGAAGGCATCAATTCATTTTTCAATTGTTTGGGGTTTTCCAGGCGATGGAAAACCTGATCAAAACGGGTGTCGCCGCTGACTTCGATTTTGGTTTTGATACCCAGGTTATATAAATTGCGACGATCTTCTTCAGTCACACAATGGATTTCATCCAACTGGTTCATCGCATACTTCGTCACAAATCTTGAAAAACCTTTGAGGCGGGAAGAGTTGTCAGCAAAAGTTGCTGAAAAGAGACCCGTCGTCAGGCGCTTTTTCTTGGCAACGCGAGCTAAAACCGGCCACACGTCTGTGCGCGAGAAAAGCAGAGCGCGGGGATTCCATTTTTCAATAAAAGACGCGATCGAAATATCAAAATCCCATGGCAACGCTGCCCACATATCGATGTCGTGCATGCTTTCCAAAATCTTTTTAGCAGACGGGGATGAATAGGTCACAATCACCGGGATATCGGGGTGAGCTTTTTTAAACTCCCGAATCACGGGGCGCGCGTATTCAATTTCGCCACTGGCTGCATGAATCCACAATGGACGATGCAAAGGAATCAATTTCTCAGTCCCTGGGTGAGTCATTTTATAAAAGCTATGGTTTTTATCCTCGATCATCTCGCGCAACTTGCCGCTGATAAACGGACGCAGAAGCTGCAACACGATCCAGGCAAAGGGCACCAATACGAATTTATAAAACCAAAACACCAACAGACTCATTTTGTTTCCTCAAGGATGTGGCGCAACTGTTCTGCTACTTGTACTGGAGTGATATCCACCAGGCACTTATGGAATTTTTCTTTGTTTACGCATGGCCCTTGACCGTGCTTGCTGCAAGGACGGCAGTACAAATCAAGTTCCATGATTTTCGTTGTCGGGCGTGAAGGAAATCCAAAAGGAGCCGGGCCCATCAAAGCAATCGTTCTTTTTCCCAATTGCTCGGCCACGTGCAAAAGGCCCGTGTCGTTACTGATCACCGCACGAGAAAGTTCCACCACCGCAGAACTCACTTGCAACGAAGTTTTCCCAGCCAGGTTCATGACTCGCCCTGGAGCCACGGCATGAATGTCTTCGATAAATGAGTCTTCAGGGCCACCCAGTAAAACAAACTTCTGATCCGGCATCAGCTGAATCAACTGTCCCCAGTACTCCTTCGGCCAACGTTTTAAAAAGTATGCCGCTGATGGTGCCAATGAAACAGCATTGACGTAATCACCCAAAATCCCCCGGGCCTTTTCAACTACCTCAGAACTTGGAAAAATCTGCGGAGCCGCCGGGGCCGCTTTACTCACGCCCCATTTTTGCAAAGGCTCCAGCAAATCGCGCTGACCGTTGAAGGGCTGTTCGAATTTATTGATGCGGAATCTGAAAAGTAAAAATCTTTTCCAGCGACGAATCGAACGACGAATGAACTTGGGTCCTAAGCCCAAGAAACCAAAAGGCCGAAGGATGAAAGAAATAATGCGTGAACGGCTGTTGTTATGGGCGTCGTAAATATGCGTGAATTTCTCGGGTCGCATCGACCAGACAAGTTTCATCAAACCCACTGCACCAGCTTTGCGATCAAACTCCCACACCTTGTGAATGTGCGGATGATTGCGCAGTAAAGGTGCCATGTCCTTGCGGGTGATCCAATGGATCTCGGCCTCTGGAAATGCTTGTGCAATCGCAGAAGGAACGCTCAATGTCTGCACGACATCGCCAAACGCTGAAAAGCGAATGATTAAAATTTTAGCACCCTTACGGGTCTCAATTTGAGACATGAGGGAATCCTAGCAAGGGCGCCCAAAAAGGTCACTTGTTTAAAACGTTCCACGGCAATACCCCCTAATTTCCCCCTCACCAGGGCACAACCTTTGATGTGTTAGGGGAAGATAGGGAGAACTATGCTATTTAGGTGTCCCCCCAAAGGGGCTTCTATATTTCATTTGATGATTATTTGGGCAGTGCTGGCACTCCCAGGTCTCGCTATGGCGCAAGTCCGCACAGAAATGAAGCTATTCTCCGACTCCTTCATCAGCCCTGAATTTGAAGCTACGCAGAAAACCAACTACCAATTTGTCGGCGCTGCGATCAAGACAGAACCCTTTTCTGACTCCGCGTTGCGCATGGATATCTCGGGCGGTGTGGCGATTGGCTCGCCCTTGTTAAATTACCTGAATATTTCTGAACTCTATGTACAAACCAAGCAAAGTGAGACCGAAACATTTTATATCGGCCGTAAGAAAATGCTGTGGAGTGAGCTCGATGCACGCTGGGATTTAGGCGTGTGGGAGCCGCTATTTAAATGGAATCCGCTGTCACCTGATCGTCAGGGCTTGTCAGGTATTTTCTGGCAAACCGAGGGGCCGACTTACAATTTCACACTGTTTGCATCTCCGATTTATATTCCCAGCCAAGGCCCCAGTTTTGAAATCGAAGACGGGGATTTTGTCAGAGGAAATCCCTGGTTTCACCAGCCGCCTCAAAGCGTGCGTATCTGGGATGAAGCCACTGAAATGCAATACAACATGAATCAGCCGTCAACGACCGAAGTAGTCGTGCAAAACTCCTATGGTGCGAAAATCGCCGTGGGCGATCCCAACGGATTTAAAGCACAGCTAAGCTATATTTATAAGCCGGATAACACGCTGGCCATTGGTTATCAGGGCAGTCTGGATTTAAGCACATTAAAGGGTAACGTGGAGCTTCGTCCGCAAGTTTTCTATCACTCCTTAACCGGTGCGGATGTGACTTACAAAGTGAAGCATTTGCGTATGGGTGTAAGCACAATTCTCGACCGCCCGACAAAAGAAAAAGTTTTCGAAGATCCTGATTGGACTCAACCCGTATTTGAAGACGCATTGCTAGTAAGCCCCTTCATTGAGTGGGACAATGGCTGGTGGGCAGTAAATTTGATGCGTTTAGATATTCACGGTGGCCAAGTGACAGAGGTGGGGGCAGACCGCGCCAACGAACCTTTGACGAATTTGTATCCGTTTTATCACGCCAACCAAGCTTCGCTTTTAACCAGTTTTTCATTGGGGAAAGCCCGTCGCTTGATTACGAAAGTTAGCTTTACTCAATCTGACGAAAATGATTTTCAATTGTTCCGCATGAACGCGCGCTTGCGTATTTCAGGCTTGTGGTCGTTCTTTGGTGAAATGCAGATGCTAAAAGCGGGGCCGACATCGCAAAGCAATCAAAATGACTTGGCTCAATTTGCCAATAACGACCGATTGATGTTAGGAGCTGCTTATGTCTTTTAAGCGTAAGTTCTCTTTACTGTTTGCATCAGTTTTGATGATCTCTTCGGTGGGTTGCAGTGACTTTATCAATGGCCAGGAAACCAAAGAGGAAGAACTGCATTTCTCGAATGAAAAGTTGGCTTGTTTGCAAGGCGTTCCCGAGACTTTGAAACGCTTAACAAACGGCGATGGCGAGAAAGAAGAAATCCGTACTTCCGTCGATTGCCTGCGCCAGGCCTTGATGTATTTCCAAAAGAAAACCTACGGGGCGCAGGGCAACGCCTATACGGTCGAAGAAATGCGCCGCTTTTTCTCGAAATACTTCTTAAAAGAAAACGTCGTGACGCCGGAATTCGCTTTGGAATTGATGAAAATCAAGAAAGCGATCTTGGGTGGCTCCAGCAACAATTTGACCAAAGAAGAAATCACACGTCTGATTGATGTTCTCGCTATCGTTCGCGATGAGGCTGTGGATTTGGCTCCACATATCAAGTTGCTTCTGTTAGGCGTTCCCGTTGATCAAGCAAACTGGCAACAGGTTTCCGCAGCGGTCGAGCAATTGCGTGTGGGCTTGCAGCGCCTTTTGGAAAAAACGGAGACATCTCGGTCGGACTATTCATTCGAAGACGGCAAGCGCGCTCTTAAAGGTTTCAAAGAATTTATTAAAGACGAAGACACTGACAAAAACGTGACTCAGTGGTTGCCCGTGGTGGAAGTGGTCAAAAATGTTCTGATGGGTCAAGAAGCCCAGCTGGCGACTTACACTCAGTGGAAGGGCAGCTTGAACAGTCTGATTGATCTGTATGGCTTGGTTCTAAAATATCACTATATCATTCATAATTTCGACATGAGCACGCAGCCTAAAGTGCGTGAGGTGAGTCAATTTATCGGTCAAGCCATCGACTTGATCGAGGGTGCGCCTCAGATCACCACTCGTGGCATGATTCCTTTGGAAGACATCGACAATTTGATCACTACGATCCTCGGTCTACCCCAAATCCAGGCGATCGCGAAAATCCGACCGATTTCTATTCAAACATTGTATCGTGCGGCGATCTTGCGCCTGCTTGAGCCAGGTCGTAATGGCGACTCGCGCGGTATTTTAGGCTTAGAGAAAAAACATATCGTGGCCCTTAGACGTGAATACAATGTGTGGCGACTGGTGCAGAATTTCGTCGACTCACAACTGGTCGCTGGACGTTCTGCGGATGCTTTGATTGCAAAAGATGATCTATTGGAAAAATACGCGAAATTCAATGCTGTTGGGTATATCAAGGCGGGGCTTTCCACGGATCCGTACGAGCACATGGCTTTGGAAAATGCCTGGAAGGACTACGGAGATCTTTTAAATTCTGCCGTGCTGATTTCCTATAATGCCAAAGGCCGTATCGAGGAATTCAACGACGCTCACGCTTCGACGACAACTTGGAAAAGTCTTACGACATCCAATTTGATGAGAACCATGTCTCGCGGTTTGCTTTTAGCTTATGGCAGCAACACCAGTGGCGAATTGACCAAGGCTGCAATGCAAACCAGCGGTTTGGTGACTTGGTACGAAGACTTTAAAGAGTTGATGTTCGATCTTAAAGCCTTTGATCCTCGCACAGGAAATACCGGTGAGCGTAGCTTCCAGGAAGCGAATTTCTTTACTTTCAGCGGTAATGGCGACTCGTACATGAATCAAAGGGAAACTTTTGAATTCGTGAGCTTGTTGTTCAGTGCCGGTCTGTCTTCGTCAGGTTCCGTTTATAACGACATGCTTCTGGCGGGTTGCGGTAAAGCGAACGGGAAGTCTTTGGCGGACGACGTGGATCCTTTGGGTTTCTATTATCTGAACGAGCAGTGTTTCCAAACGAACTTCCGTCTGAACTTCAGTAAGTACTTTGATAATTTGCCGGAGATGGCAAAATTCGTAGCGAACCTAAAACCAGAGCAGTGGAAAGAGTTCTATACGACTCTTCGCTATTTGGCCTATGTGTCGCCAAAAGAAGATCAAGGTTTTGTGGAAGTTGCCAATATCCGTACGATGGTGACAGTGCTTCATTATATGGAATCAGTGATGTTGATTTACGATGGAAATCGCAATCAGACACTTTCGCTTGATGAGGTGTATGCGGCATCACCAAGATTCCTGCCGTATATTAAGGAAATGAAGAAAGATATTCCATTTGATACGCTATTAAACCAAGGTTTTGCGTATATGGTGTTCTATGGCAAAGAAGGTTCGGCTGCGGAAATTGCCTGGTTTCAAGCGCAAAAAATCTGGTTGGACGAAGCGGATCGTCTGAATTTGATGCGCGCCATGAAAGCGATCAAGGACATGCAGCTTAGAGCTGCCGCTAAGAAGCTGCAAAAAAAAGCAGCTGATGCCGCCGTGATGCAAAATAAAGCTAAAAATAGCCAGAAATAGCCACATCGGAAATTGAACCCGTCCCCAAACTAAGTTAAGGTTTCCCGGATGTTGGGGACTAAGTTTTGGGTCGCATTCTTGGGGTTGTTTTTGGTGTCACCGGTGGTGATGGCCAGCGCCCTTGCAATGGACGAAGAAGTTCCCATCGTGATGCGCGAACCTGCTTCAGAACCGGCCTATTACGCCAATCAAGATGCCAGTGCCCGCATTGATCATATCCTGGATGATAAGACCGTCAAAGCAACCACAGCCTTTAATGATTGGCGCGTGGGCGAGACAGTCGCCGTTGAATCTCAAAAAAGTGGCGTCGGCATCATCGGGTTTTTAGAAATCATCGGTGTTTCCAATAACGAAGACGGCACGTTTCAAGTGACAGCGGAGCTTCAACGTCAGTCACGCATGCATTTCATCCAACTGGGTGATCAGATTTATCATATCAATTTATCTTCGGATAATATCAAGTACAAAGGGACGACGGACTTAATTATCAGACGTCGTGGCAAAAATATTTCTGCGAAATACAAACCTTTGTTCACCCAGGGTGTGTCGGTCGGCGAGACCGCCGAGACCTTGTGGGAAAATGAATATGTCATGAGTTGGTACGGTCAGATCAATTATGGCATCACCGATAAACTTTCAGTGGGAACAATTATCCCCGGGGATATCGCCGGAGCTTACAATGGCTCTGGTAAATACCGTGTGTTTGCTTCTGATTCTAATACATTTTCCATCGGCGCCAATACGGCACATGTGCCGAGTGATAATTCCAACACTCTCAATTTTACGGTGTACTGGGATTCGATTTCTTCAGAAAGCGTGATCTCGCATACGATGTTCACAGTGGCCGCGATGTCTTTTGCAAATGCAGCGGATGTGACTGCGGTAAAAACTCTTGGTACGACATCTTTCCAAACGGGTTATGAGTTTATTGGTGATAACTGGGATCGCATCCTTTTGGGGCCGAGTTATAACTTTGAAACCAAAGCGCTCGGTGGTTATTTAACTTACGTCAAGATTTGGGATCGCTTCCATTTCAGTTTATCGCTCAATTCAACGGATGTTTCCTCCTTTAAGCTTTCGGCGACGGATGGTTATTACGTTTTGTTTGATGCGTATTGGAGATTCTAACTGTGAATCGTTTTTTTATTTCCACACCTCTTGGTTTCGAAAATACCGCTCTTCAAGAAATGAAAGAGATCTGGCCCTATCTTTTAGGGAAAGATGCAAAAACTCATTCTCTGCCATTCCCGGAAGTTTCTGTGCTGATGGGTGGGTTGGAGTTTGAAACGGAGCTGTTTCAGGCTTTGCAGTTAAATTTCTTTTTGAAAACGGCAAACCGTTTGTTGCTAAGAATGACTTCGTTTCGCACCAAAGATCTGCCTAAATTTTATCAGAAATTTAAATCACTCCCATGGAAGGAATACCTTCCTCACGCGAATGTCGACTGGGAAGTGGCTGCGCAAAAAAGTCGTTTGAACAATGAAAAGCGTCTGCAGGAAAGTGCTGAAAAAGCCCTGCAGGAAATTTTCGCAGGCCAAAACGGCGACAGCACCTGTGCTGCGATTTACATCCGCATGGAAGACGATCTGTGCACGATCAGTCTGGATGCCACCGGCGAACATCTGCACAAACGTGGGTGGTCGGTTTTGAAAGGTGAAGCTCCGATGCGTGAAACCATCGCTGCGGAACTTTTAAGAGAAATGATCGGGGATGCAACTCCTGCAGAAGTTTCTTCGGTGACCCTGTGTGATCCAATGATGGGCTCTGGAACTTTCCTGACGGAGGCCCGTGGGTTGTGGTCAGGTCAATTCCAACGAGACTATGCTTTTAAGCAGTGGAAGAAATGCCCAAAGCTTTTCTTATCACCAAGCTTTGCCTTGAATTATGAAATTCCCGCACGTGCGCCGTTTAAAGCGGTCTTGGGAATGGACATCAATCCCGAGATGCCTGGAATCGGACTTAAAAACTTTAACGAAGTCGAAGCTCAGTTAAAGGCCTATCAACGGTACGAGTTTAAATCTCAGGAACACAAATTCTGGGTTCAGGACGCCCTTCAAGGTGTGGACTTACGAGGTCCACTGTGGATGGTCGTAAACCCTCCCTATGGGGAGCGTTTGCCGGTTGCGGGCAAAGGGGGCCTAAAGACCCTGGCGGCCGAACTGTGCCGTTTATATAAGCCCCAGAAGCTTGGGATCCTGTATCCGGACAAGGACAGAGTTCAGCCGGCTCCTAATGGCTACCAAATCGAAAAGGAGCTCAAAATCAACAATGGCGGGATCCGCTGTCTGTTTACGATTTTGACACCCCTGTAAAAGAGGATTTGCCTCTGGCGGAATCGAACCGATCAGGTTAGATTCTGCCCTTATGAAAAGCCTAAAAGTACTTTCCGCTCTATTTATTTCATCCGCACTTTTAACGACTGCTTGTACTCCACAAGACAAGCAAGTTGGAACTCCTGAGGTTATGGCGAAAATCCGTAAGCCAAAAGGTAATAAAGGCGGCAACGTTGGCACTTCTTCCGGTTTGAAAATCGGAGCTTATGCGGCTTCAACCGTGATGATGGAAAAACAAATTGAAGCATTGGAGCTTGCGCAATTGGCTTTGGGCCACGCAGATGTCGCAAAATCTTTGTACTCTATCAGCGACAAAGCGACTGATGAAAAAGGTGTCACAACGTTAAAGATCACTTCTTTGAAAGAAGATCTGAACTATTCAAACGGATTGGGTGCCATCAAAAGTAAAATGAACAAAACCTTCAACGTCACTATTGCTAGCACCGAAGACGGTGAATTTGGCGTGGAGATTCTGGGTCAGCCGGTTAAATCTTTCGCTGATGTGGTGGATTTGAAAAAGACCTATGTGAACGTGTTTGAGGATTCTTACAAAATGGTTCTGGTTACATTGAAAGACGATCCTTCGAAATTGGGTCTCGCAGTTGAATCCAGCGGTAAGTTTAAAGCTTCTTCCGCGAGCGGTGTTAGAGAAGAGTCGTTTTCTTATATTATGAAAATGCAGATTGATCGCGCAAGTTTGACAGCACCTGCTGTTGCGATTCTTAATTCTGACATGGCTATGGTTTTGGGTAAGGATCAATATGCGGTTTCTGCAAAGGATTTGACTGTGAAAGTTGAAGGCCGTTGCAATGAGCTTGTGGGTGCCGGTGTGATCGAATCAGACAAGCGCAAAAACAGTGTTACTTTCGACAGCTCTTCAGTTTCTGTAGGTAACAAATGGAAGCAAGATCTTGCGACTTGCGGTCACCGTCCAACGGTTGATATCGGTCGATTGCTGGTTTACTAGGAATTTAGAAAGCGAAATGCAAGGGTGGTCGGGCAACTGACCAGGGTTATAAAAAAAGCCGCGGTTTAAAACGCGGCTTTTTTTACTTTCAGCATCAGGTGCTATTTCTTTTTGCTCTTTTTAGCAGGAGCTTTTTTCTTATCCGTTGCTGCCGGTTTTTCATCTTTCACCGGAGCCTTCGCTTCACTTCTTTGTTTCAAACGAACATAAAGCGGGAAGTGATCTGAAATACCATTTTGCTCATCGTAATCCCAACGTTTTGGGTATTTACCTTTTTTAAGATGAATCGGGTTGTAGCGAATCACGTCGATTGTATTTGGCATCATTTGATAGCTACCAGATCCATCACCCAAAAGGGCTGGGCTGTAAACTTGCGCATCCAGGAAAGACCAATTGCCGCGGTAGTTATGAGTTCCCGGACAGTCTTTGCAACCGACAAAGTGAGAAACCGCGCCACCTTTTGCCAGAATGTCGCGGAAGATATGAACTCTGTCTTCTTCCTCGGCGGAGATATTCAAGTCTCCACCGAATACGACCATCGCATTCGGGCCTTTTTGTTTGATTAACTCCACCGTGAATTGAGCAATCTGTTGACGCCAGTAAGTAGGATTCGCTTGAGAAGGGAAGTGACCCACCATGAACGTGATAGGATCGCCATTAGGTGCCTTTACAGTTACTTCCAGGATGCGACGGGAACGTTCCATCCACTCGCCATCTTTTTCATTTTCAGGCTTCCATGGGATCGGGTGCAACACCGGCTTACCGACAAGAGGGAAGCGCGACAAGAATGCGACGTTAATACCGCGCTTGTCAGGTCCATCGATAATCACCTGCGTGATATAATTTGCTGCCGCCAATTTTTCATTTAATTGCTTAAGAACAACGTCGCTTTCGATCTCGATCAGCATCAAGTTGTCGGGACCGTTGCTATCAACGCCTAAAACAACTTTAGAGATGTTATTAAGTTTCGTATCCAATGCATCTGGATTCCAGTCCGTCGTCAGACACTCATTTTGGCGATAAGAACTGTCGTTATTTTTGACACAAGCAGTACGTAATTTTGCGTCGCCTTTTTTCATATATGCGGGCAAGAATGTTTCGTCGTCATGGCCTGGAGTCTTTACAGTGTCGAACAAGTTTTCGACATTGAATGACATAACGCTGATCTCATTGTCCGCTTTCGGTGGAAGATCCCAGTGTTTTTTCGAGAAGGAGACGGCACAACCCGTTGCAAGGGCCAATACCAGAGACAGAATCAGGTTCTTAAGGAATGTGTGCTTTTTCATAGGCACTCACAGTAGGCGTTCTTGCGCGTCTGCTCAAGTCAAAAGACTGTCTAATTTTTGACTATTGTTTAATGCAAGGCGCTATGGCATAACTTCCAAGTCTTTGTCGTAAGCATCCGTAATTAGGAGTGAAAAATGTTAAGAAAAGCGACCGGTTTATTGATCGCAAGTTTGTTGGTTTCGACGTCTTCTTTCGCAGCCGTATTGGATGGTGACGACTTCGTTTCCGCAACTTCAGTAAGTGGTCGTGCAAACGACTGGTCACTGACTTTCTTTTCTATCGCTTCACAAGCGAACATGAAGCCGGGTAAATCAACATCTGAAGCGCGCTCAGTTGATACTTACGATTACTTCTCAATCAATTATAAATTGGGTGCTGATCAAAAAGCAGCATTGCGCTTGCCCTTCAATTACAACACGGCCGGCATGGACGAGTACGGTGAAAAGCAAACTTCCAACTTTTCAATGCAAGACATCCATTTCGTTTACTCGAACTATGACTTGGGTTACTTCGGTGATATCGATCTTTCCGGTAAAGTAAAAGCTTACCTTCCTTCAAGCAAAGTTTCTCAAGAGAATGGCTTGATCACAAAAATCCGTTTGGAAGGTTACGCTGACTATAACTTCAATCGCTCTTGGTCTGTCGCTTATGTGGCAAAACCAGATATTTACTGGCAGAGCCAAACAGCAAGCATCAACACATCTATTCCCACATTTGACGATGGCATGTACGTGACAGATCCTCGTCAGACAAACAAACAATTCGGTCTTGAGCACTACGTTCAGTTTCAATACTACATCAATTCGATTTTCCAAATCACGACTAAAACTGGTTTCGTAGAAAACTGGTACCATTCCTCTGCCGTAGAAGGTTTGGATGGTGATCACACGACGGCACTTCGTTTGGGGGCAAGCTTGTGGATTAAACCAGCGCGTGGATTTTCATTCACGCTGGGCGTAGGTAACGATTCAATGTTGGGAAGCTACAAAGGCGAAGACACGAAAATCTGGCAACCTTTCAATACACAGTACTCTTTAATGACAAATATCTACGTACTGTAGGTAACAGTTCCCTTTTAGGAATGCAGTGCAGAACCTCTTTGGCTCTGCGCTGTTTTAAATAGTGAAGTGATGTGATTCGCCTGTTATGGGATTGATAAATTGCAACTCGCAGGCGGTCAGTTCGATTCTTTCCTCGTCCCATCTTTTTTCCGCCCCATAGGCGTGATCGCCGATGATTGGGGATTTTTCATATCCCAGTTGTGCGCGGATCTGATGAGTTCGACCGGTGTGCAGGTGAATTCTTAATTCGGTGTGCGCGGTTTGTTCTTTTACTTCCAAAATTTCCAGAACACATTCTTGCCATTTATCTTTTTGCTCGTGACTTACTACTTTCGGAGCGCGCGGGGATGGCTCCATATAATGAGTCAGAATTTTCAGTGTCGGGGCGTGGCCTTCGATTTTAGCGCGATAGATTTTTTTGATTTCTCGGGCGATCAATAATTTATTGAAGGCTGTTTGGAATTCGACAGTTTTTGCATAAACGATCAGACCATTTGTGGGAACATCCAAGCGGTGAGTGACATACAACTTCTGCTTTAAAACTTCTTCCATGTAGGATTGCAGATTTTCTTGGATGTTATCGACGCTGCCATGAACGGGAATTCCCGAGACCTTGTTAACCACCACGAAGTGATCATTTTCAAAAACAATACGCTTTGTGAAGTCGACGTTACCTTTTGGGAATCTTCGCGGCTTAGTATGGACTCGTAAGTAGTCACCATTCGAAACCGTAACATTATTAGCAATGCGACTATGGTTGAGATAGATGGAGCCAAGGTGTATTAAAAAGTCCACTTGGTCAGCGCTAAGTTCAAGAATGCTTAATAAAACATCACGCACCGACCCGGACATCGGGCTGATAATGTGTTTTACACCGTATTCAAATCCTCTTTCGCTCTGCATACTATTCCTTATAGCGGAAAGTGAACATAGCACAGTGTGACGTGGGTGTTCAAGTGGGACAGTTCCCTGCATAGTAGGGGACCTAGGAGATTACTTTTGGAATTTGCCAACGAGCCGATATTTCAGTGGATGTCGCAGTTTGCTTACCAACCTTATACGGTCTACTTCGCGTTGGTCGGTATGATGTTGTTATCAGCAGTTGGCTTGCCGTTGCCTGAAGAAGTGACTCTGATTAGCGTTGGTATTCTGGCGTTCATGGGATCTCACCCAGAACATTTTCCGCCGCCTTTTCCTGGTGCTCCTGTCGTAAACGTTCATACCGCTGCCGTCATTGCTTTCTTTGCCGTCTTTCTCAGTGACTTCCTCATATATGGAGTTGGCAGAGTTTTTGGGCGAAAGCTTCTTTATCATCCGCGTGTTCATAAAATGTTTCCACCTCACTTGATGAAACGAGTGGAGGAGTGGACTCATAAATATGGTGCTTACGCCTGCGGGATTTTCCGTTTCACACCGGGCATTCGTTTTCCAGGTCACTTGGCTTGTGGGATGTTACACTTTCCGGTGTGGAAGTTTTTGTTGATCGACGGCTTGGCCGCTGCCATCAGTGTACCGACTCAAATCTATTTGTTAGCTCATTACGGTGAACCTATCTTGATGAAGCTTCGTCAGTTCAAATTGGTGGTGTTCGGTATCATCGGTTTGCTGTTGATCTATTTCGTGTTCCGCAAGATTCGCGAAAAGATGCTCCAAAAAAAGAGAACCGCCTAGGAGCGCTTCCTCGCTCCTAAAATTTACAAGTCTGCTTAATTTATACACATATTAATTGTCGGGATATTCAGTATATGAGATCTCGTCAGGGAATGCTTTTTGTACTTCTAAGCATGATTAACATGAGGTGTACGATGTCGTTAACGGGTGCTCTTTTGATTCTCGTTTCTCCAGTCCTGGGCTGGAGCCAGGAAAAGCCGGCGGACTTGGTGGTCACGCCACAGGAAAAAGCTATGTACCTTGAGCACAACCAAACTGTGGTTGATGTTGCAAGCCGATGCATTCAGGAAACTTACAAAACCCATATCGCGTTCTTTAACAAGTACGGTATTTCCAAATACTATGGAGATCGCAATCCATCTTTGAACACACGTGAAAAGCGTCTGGCAGTGATTAAATCTGTCGGAGCACCGACTTCCATCGTCGATCAGTTGGAAGGCATCAGTTGTATTGGCTTGACTCGTAAATGTTTAAAGCAGGGCTTTGATGCCACTCAAAATCCGCAGATGTCTGCGTTGTGGAGTCGTCTTGATCAAAATCTGATCTCGCGCGGGACAGATGGCTTGGTGCTGACTCAGCATTTGCAGAAATTGGGATGGAAGATTCTGTATTGGAATCCTCGTCCGGATTTGAATGGGGAATGGGATGCCGAAGATCCGATGATTCTGGCTGGCAAGCCAGTGTCCTGGGATTCAGGTATTCGTAACAGTCAGGGCCAATTTATCTATCATCCAGCGTGGGGCATGCACGGCATGAGATACAACCAAGTGATGAAGAAAGACGTTTACTACAACGTAAAGGTCGACGACAAAACGACATTGGTTAATTTCGATATCGAATTGCCTCAAGCTTTCATCGACAATGCCTTCTTTGTCGGAGTCGCCCATGCGGGCTACCACGTATTCCCCGGCAGCTTTGGTCAAGTGATCGAAGCCCACAGCATGCGCAGACTAGATTCCATCGACAATCTAGAAAAGGGCCAATTCAATCCACTCGCTGTTGGCGGAGCGCCACAATGGACCAAGATCGAAAAGTACCGTTCCGGTATCGTAGCGATCCCACCCAAATAAAAAAACAAAGGCGCCCATAAGGCGCCTTTTCTATAACTTCCATTTTCGATTTTCAATTTTCGCAAACCGGCTCCTAAGCCGCCTTTACTCCATGAACTAACTCTTCAGTCACTTCACATGACAAATGCAAAGCCACCGGTTTGTTATGGCTTTTAGGCTCAATATCTTTCCAGAAGATTTTTTCGTAACCGTTCTGCAAAGCAAAGATCTCTTCGCGGATCTTGAATAGCAAACCTGCAGGGGAGCCCAGCAACCAGTCGATTTGCACCAGATAGAAAGCTTCTTCCAGCTCTACCGGATTCAGAGACGAGATGAAAGACTTCGGTAAGTTGTGCACCAAGTGACAAGCGTTGTGAGAATACTTTTGGAAAGCTTTTTCCATTGGGTTTGCGAAAAGCTTTTCAACACGTTGATCAGGAGTACCACGCCCCGTGAAAGGCTCTGAAAAACGTTTAAAGTTCCAGTAAAGCAAAGCATCGTTCACCACGTATTCCACGCGTGGCAAATAGTCCGTTACCGCGTCGACTTTCACCGCTTCATGAGAAGCATCCGCCACGTGGGCATTGTGATCGATCGCAACCAGGCTGCGCAAATTATAAAGGAAGGAGTATAGCGTGTGCAGCTTATCCATAAACGGTTTGGAAAAATTCAAACCGAAATTGTAAAGCAATGGAGAAGACATTTTATTTTCAAACCAGGCGAAGGTTTCAAGCAAAGGCCCCATGGCTGTCAGATCAAAGCCAGACGGAGTCATCGCTGTGTCGAATGTCTCGTTGAAGTGTTCTTCAAACAGAGCGCAAAGCTGCGGATCAACGACGGCGATATGAGATTGCAGGGAGCGAACGCGCTCTTGAGAGCGTTCATAGATCTCCACATGGGGATCCAATGTTTTCCAAGCATCCAAAGCAAATGGATAGTCCATGTGCTTCGTCGTCAGTGGAGATTTGATATAGGAGTTTAATTTGACAAGTGACAATCCCACTAAGGCGTCACTCATATACTTGAACGGTGCATGTGGTTTGAATTTTTGGAAAGCAGATTCATCGCTCCAAAATTGAACCTTGAGCGGCTTCAATGTCGCTCCCTTAGCCATAGAAACATCAAAACCCAAACGTAGACCCTTGTGCTTCATACACACTCCTTCGCATCATCCGTATCGGTCCAAGACAGAACTTGTTAGAGTCCTGAAACTATGCAAACCTAAAGTCGGGGTTTTTCCAGGTAGGAGTGATGGTATGACTGCGTTTGGACGATGGATTGATGCTCACGGACATTTGGCTGATGTTCGCTGGGATGGCAAGCAAGCGGAGATCATTGAAGCAGCTCAGGCGAAGGGCATTCATTTCTTTATGCAGGGGGGAGTAGGGCCTGAAGACTGGGAACGTCAACGCCGCTTGAAGGCACGTTTTCCTCATCACATCGGTCTTTGTTATGGAGTTCATCCGTACTGGGTGGCGGATCATTCCGATGAAGAATTGGAAGAGGCCTTAAACTTACTTGCCCAGGAACTTCCTGAAGCCATGGGGCTTGGAGAAGTCGGGTTGGATTTCCGGCCGCATATCATGAAGGACTCCAGGGACCGCCAGATCACCGCTTTTGAAGAACAACTGGAAATCAGTCACATCGGAAATCGTCCCGTGGTTTTGCACATCGTACAGGCCCATGACGAAAGCTTGATGATCATGGATCTGTTTGGACTCCCTCCGCAAAAAGGCATGGTTCATTCCTTTAACGGGAGTGCGCATAAGGCTCAGGATTTCCTAAAACGAGGTTTGCACTTGTCTGTGGGGGGCCCTGTTTGCCGCGAAGATAATCAAAAGCTCCACCAGGCTGTTAAAGAGATTCCTATGGAGTTTTTATTGATCGAAAGTGACAGCCCGGATCAGGCTCCGCCGGCGTTTAAAGGACAGCTAAATCCACCTGAATCCATTTGGGAGGTGGCAAAGACTATAGGGAAGCTAAAATCCCTTGATCCTTTGGAAATATTAGATATCACTACAGGGAATTTTCACCGTCTTTTTGGCTCGACAGATGTGCATCTGGTCGACCCCAAGGACAGTCTGCATTGACCTTTTTTCGGTCGGTGCGTTAGCAGGGTGCATGGATACAACGACCGTCGAAAATACAAATCCTACTCAACCACAACAACCGCCAGAAACGGAATACGTTCTGCACCGTCGCTTTGATCGCATGGGGCGCCTGGTTGGCGATGCAACGATGAAAAAGTTGATGAACACACACGTGATGGTTGTGGGTATCGGTGGAGTGGGTTCTTGGGCCGCTGAATCTTTGGCGCGTTCGGGTGTAGGCCACATCACGATCATCGATTTCGATGAAGTTTGTATCACAAACACCAATCGTCAATTGCATGCCGTTCAAGGCATGGTCGGTAAGAAAAAAGCCGAAGTGATGGGCGAGCGCTTGCGCAAAATCAACCCGCAAATGAAAGTTACTGTGATCCCTGAATTCTATAATGCAGAAAATTCTGACAGAATGCTTGCGATCAAACCTGATTACCTGATTGATGCAATCGACAATTTGACGGCGAAAGCGCATTTGCTGGCGACGTGTGTGAAAGAAAATATTCATGTGATCACCTCTGCGGGTTCGGCTGCGAAAATGGATCCACTGCGTATTCAGAAAAAAGACCTGGGCGTGACTCATACCTGTCCTTTAGCTCATCAGTTGCGTAAAATTCTTCGTCAAAAATACGATTTCCCGGAAAAAGAATTCGGAATTCCTTGCGTGTTCTCGGATGAACCGGTGATGATGCCCGAGGAATTGACTTACGATAAAGGCATGGGCTTTAAATGCGTGTGCCCGAAAACGAATGACTTCCACGGATGTGATAATCGTAATATGATTTATGGATCGGCAAGTTACATCACAGGGACTTTTGGTCTGGTAATGGCTTCGCACATTGTGAATGAAGTCAGAGCTTCTGTGGCAGCGAATTTACAAGGAGCAAAAGCATGATCGTAGCTATGTGGTTTACCATGGTTGGTTTGGTGATTATTGCGGGCTTCGCAATGGTGGGTTTAACATTAAGACATTGGGCACAACAAAAGAAGGTGACCAATGGCGCGAAAACAGTTGAAAAGTAAATTACGCTTGGGCTACTCGTTAGCCCGTTCTGTGCACTTCACAGCACAACAGTTCACATTGCCTTTGTTAGAACGACTGGTCGGGCAGTCCGTTAAAGACCGCCCTTCAGTTGAAATCAAAAATATCAAAATATCCTATACTGAACTTTATAAACTACTGAAAAAAGACAGCGATAATATCGATAAAGGTCTTTATCCTCTGGAAGTTTTGTATCCCGAAAATCTGGCCAAGCACGCTCTTCGCTATCCGAAAATTTTAGTGGATGGTTTCCATATTTCCCGTCGCCGTCACGAACACGATGCCAAGGAATTCAATCAGGAAGCGCGCGAATATCTGGCGGATTTGCCCGAGTACTATCAGCGCAACTTCCACTATCAAAGTGGCGGTTACCTGACTGAAAAATCCGCGGAACTTTACGAACATCAGGTGGAAATTTTGTTCGCCGGCGCCGCAGATGCCATGCGCCGCCTGATCATCCCCCTCGCCAAAGATGTTTTCCTAAACGAAGGGGCGGGATTGCGATTTTTGGAAGTGGGAGCGGGCACTGGGCGACTCACACGGTTTATGAAGCTTGCTTTCCCTAAGGCGCACATCACGGTGTTGGATTTAAGTGAGCCCTATTTAAAACAGGCCCGCAAAAACCTGATAAACTTCCGCGGTCTTGATTTCGTGCAGGGGGCGGCAGAAGAGCTGCCTTTTAAGGAAGGCCACTTTGATTTCGTCTATTCCTGCTTTCTTTTCCACGAGCTCCCAGCAGATGTTCGGGATGCTGCTGTTTTAGAAGGCATGCGGGTTTTAAAACCTGGGGGTTATTACGGCCTGGTCGACTCTGTGCAAAAGGACGAAGCCAAGGACCTCAATTGGGCCCTGGAGCAATTCCCCAAGGACTTTCACGAGCCTTTTTACAAGAACTATAGCCTGCATCCCGTTGAGAACTTACTGAAAGACGTGGGCTTTTTAGATCTCCGAAAAGACACAGGATTTTTCAGTAAAGCGGTTCTTGCACAAAAGCCATTCTCTGCTTGAGTTTTTGCTTAAACATGCTACTTTTGCGCCTCTTCGCATAACAGGAGCATGTAATGGGACCGATTTCTAAGTTTATCGAACACAACTACCGTCATTTTAACGCTGCTGCATTGAAAGATGCTGCTGTTGGTTACAAAAAACACATCGATAACAAAGGCCAAATGCTTGTGACACTTGCAGGTGCAATGTCTACAGCTGAATTGGGTCTTTCTTTGGCTGAAATGATCCGCCAAGGTAAAGTTCACGCGATCTCTTGCACAGGTGCGAACCTTGAAGAAGACGTATTCAACTTGGTAGCTCACAATCACTACGAGCGTATTCCGAACTACCGCGATCTAACTCCAGCTGACGAACAAAAACTTTTGGAACGTCACTTGAACCGCGTAACTGACACTTGCATCCCGGAAGAAGAAGCCATCCGTCGTATTGAAAATGTTGTACTGGAATACTGGCAAGACGCTGATAAAAAAGGCGAGTCCTACTTCCCACACGAATTCATGTACAAAATCCTTCTTTCTGGAAAGTTGGAACAGTACTACCAAATCGATCCAAAAAATTCTTGGTTGTTGGCTGCTGCTGAAAAGAACCTTCCGATGGTTGTTCCAGGTTGGGAAGACTCTACTTTGGGTAACATCTTCACTGGTCACATCATCAAAGGTGACATCAAAAAATCGACGACTGTTAAAGGTGGTATCGAATACATGAAAACTTGGGCAGAGTGGTACATGGGTGCTTCTAAAAAAGCTCCAGTGGGCTTCTTCCAAATCGGTGGTGGTATCGCCGGTGACTTCCCAATTTGCGTCGTTCCAATGCTTGAACAAGACTTGGGTCACGAAGACATTCCATTGTGGAGCTACTTCGCGCAAATCTCTGACTCGACTACTTCTTACGGTTCATACTCTGGCGCGATTCCAAATGAGAAAATCACTTGGGGTAAATTGGCACCAACGACACCGTCATACATCGTTGAATCAGATGCAACTATCGTTGCACCACTGATCTTCGCATATGTTCTAGGTCAGTAATTAAGATTTAAAATCTGAATGAATCAAGACCCCAGCTCACAAGGCTGGGGTTTTGTTTTTTGGTGGAGTGTTTTTAGAATGTTCAAATAGCTCATTGCGGAACCGCTGCGGAAATTACTTCTATGATAGCGGTTTAGTAAACTACCGCCATAGTGGCGGTGACTTGTTTAGGCGGCGGTTTTTCTGGACAAGGGGCTTTGGCGGGACTCTAATATTCCCATGAAAACAATCGTTTTAGCTTTATCTTTGTTGGTGGTTTGTTCTTTCTCGTTTGCTCGTCTATCTGATGGGAAGGCCCATTTGAAATTGAAGGGTTCGCAGATTGTGGCTTCTGTTGATGATGGGTTTCACTTTAATAAAGATGCGCCTGCAGCTTTGGTGATGGGCGAGGAGTCCATTGATGCTGTTAAGAAAGATGCGAAAGAGTTTGTTTTTGATGCCACAAAAGCTCAGAAAAAAACTTTCACCGTGAATTACTATGTTTGTGATGACAAAAACACTGTGTGTGAAGCTCATGAAGAGAAGTTTCAGATCACCAATGGAAAATTGGTGGCTCCTTCCGGTGCGACTGCGACTGTGGCAGCAAAAGCAGCAAGCGATGCTAAAGTAGTCGAAGCCCCTTTAAAAAAGAACAAACACGGTTTTTACGAAGACAGCTTTCACGCGGCATTAAAGCTCGCAGCGAAAGAAAAGAAGCTTTTGTTGGTAGATTTTAATGCGCCTTGGTGTCCATCGTGCATTCGTCTGGAAAGTGAGGCTTTTGGCGAACCTGAGTTTATTCAAGCGACGGAAAAATTCATTAAACTGAGTTTGAATGTCGATAAACCCGCTTTGAAAGATATCAGTAAAAAGTACGGCATTAAGGGCATTCCCACAATGATCGTGATGAATGCTAAAGGTGAAGAACTCACTCGCATCTTGGATTTTAAACCAGCTCCGGTACTTGCAAAAGAGATCGCAATCTTTCAGGCATCCAACAAAGCAACTCTAACTGAACTTCGCAAAAAAGCAGATGCGGGAGATCTGGATGCTCGTAAAGTTTTGGCTGATCAATCCTACGCCGCTCTTAAATTTGAAGACGTGGTTAAGTGGCTTGTGCCAACAGGTGAGCAAAGCCTGCTTCTGGCCAACAGTGAAATCAGAGTCGCTGAGAGTGCTTTTGATAAAGATAAAAAGAATGCGGCTGATTACAAAAAGACTTTTGAAAAATGGATCGCTATTTTCCCTCACTCTATAGATGCGATTGAGTGGCGCCCGGATTTGATGAAGTTGATGAAGGGGGAAAGTAAAGAAGTCTCCGCTGAGGTGAAAAAGATCGGGGCCGAAAATATTGCCGAGATTCAAAACCTTTTGGGCAATGAAAAAGCTCGCGCAGAAACCTTTGCCGTCAATAAATTCGGCGACATGACGGGATTCGAAAAGGCAGAATTGCTATCGCAACAGGTCGAGACTTATAAACTAATGAACGAGACGAAAAAATCAGAAGAGTCAGCAGCAGTTTTGGCTAAAGAAGTCGCTACGTTTGATTTATCCGTGGAGCGTCCCGGTCAAGTATTGGTGGCTCTTCCCTATATTAAGGCAGCGAATATGAAAAAAGATGCTCAAGAATGGCTAGAGAAACTATTGAAAGCCAATCCTGACTCTGATGTTTACCTGATGAAATTGGTGGGTTTCCACATGCGCGAGAAACAATTTACTCAAGCGCTGCCTTATGCAGAAAAAGTAGCGGTGATGAAGTCGGACTCGGCCTTGTACTATCAAAGAATTTTGGCGGATGTTCTTAAAGAGCTTAAGCAAAAAGAGAAAGCAATGGACGTCATTAATAAAGCTCTTGCCATGCCAGAGGCGAAACTTGAAAGCAATAAATCCGTTGTGACAGGCTTGCAGGATCTGAAAAAATCACTGTAAGGTTTTCCACCAAAAATGCCCGGACAAAGTGACCCCTTTGCCCGCGAATAGGAATGAACGAAGGGAGTCCGGATGACTTCCTTTTTTCATTTCTGATTAAACCTTGGAAATATATTGTTATTTGTTTGAACGTTTGTGAAGTCTCCGTAAAAGTTTCCTCCTTACGGAGGAAATTCTATGGCCACGGGCACTATGTCTGCGAACGCATCGGCACCGTCTTCTGAAAAAAGCAAGATTTGGAAAGTGATTGCAGCATCCAGCGCGGGAACACTGATCGAATGGTATGACTTTTATATTTTCGGAAGTCTTGCGACAATTATCTCTGCACACTTTTTCCCAAAGGGACATGAAACAGCCGCTCTTTTAGGCACTCTGGCGACATTCGCGACGGGCTTCATTGTTCGTCCTTTCGGAGCTTTGGTGTTCGGTCGTATCGGGGATGTGGTCGGTCGTAAATATGCTTTCATGGTGACATTGCTGCTCATGGGGCTTGCGACCACAGCCATTGGTTTGTTGCCTGGTTATGAAACGATTGGCGTCTTTGCTCCATTACTTTTATTGATTCTTCGTCTGCTTCAAGGTCTTGCTCTGGGAGGCGAGTACGGTGGCGCCGCAATTTATGTGGCCGAGCACAGTCCCGATGGAAAACGTGGATATTACACTAGCTATATTCAGACGACGGCGACTTTGGGACTCTTTGTTTCTTTGGGCGTGATTTTAACGACACGTATGGGATTAGGCGAGGATGAATTCAAATCCTGGGGCTGGCGTATTCCGTTTTTACTTTCTGTGATTTTGGTTTTTGCATCTTATTTGATCCGTAGAAAAATGGAAGAGTCTCCGGTCTTTTTGCAAATGAAGGCAGAGGGTAAAACATCCACCAGTCCTTTAAGAGACAGCTTCATGAAGCCAGAAAACCGCCGACTGGTGATTCTTGCTTTGTTTGGTGCGACCGCAGGGCAGGGAGTGGTCTGGTACACGGGACAGTTTTATGCTCTTTATTTCCTGCAAACAGTTCTAAAGGTCGACTTTGTAGTAGCGAATAAAGTTATCGCCATGGCGTTGCTTTTGGGAACTCCGTTCTTTATTTTCTTTGGCTGGTTGTCTGACAGGATCGGGCGCAAGAAAATCATCATGACTGGATGTGCAATTGCAGCGGCCAGCTATGTTCCCATTTACAAGGCTATGGAGTATCGATCTGGCTGGAACTCCTTGGAGCCCCTGGTAAGTCCTGCGAATCCTGATATTCCGATGTTGGTTTTCTTGGTGTGGGTGCAGGTGATCTTTGTGACGATGGTGTACGGACCCATTGCGGCTTTTTTGGTCGAGATGTTCCCCACCAATATCCGCTACACGTCGATGTCACTCCCATATCATATTGGAAATGGGGTCTTCGGTGGTCTTGTTCCCTTTATTGGGACGGCGATGGTGGCGGCAACTGGCAACCATGTTGCGGGGTTGATCTACCCTATTGCGGTGGCGGTATTGACCTTCTTTGTCGGGATGATCATGGTGAAAGAGCCAACCAATATTAAGTGGCACAGATAAAGGTACGGACTTACTTTCTCCAAAGCTAATAAAAAAAAGGAGCTCGAGGGCTCCTTTTTTTTATTGGGTCTGTTGAATTGTGGCTGTGGTATCTAGACGCGGAAGTGGAGGAACTCGTTGCGAGATGTTTAAGATCCCATTCGCATAGTCGCGGCTGTTATTATACTTCATCAGTGCGGTGACTTGGGCTTCTAAGTTTTTCTGCTTCCAACCACTTTTTTGTAAGTAGTTGGCTACACTCATAATGGCATCCGCAGGCTTTGTGATATCCGGAGTGCTCTCTGGAACCAAGGCCTCGGCAAAGTCACGATAACTGGAAGGAATAAACTGTGGTAAACCAAAAGCTCCCGCATAAGAGCCCCGCAGTTTCTTCAGATTCAGATGTTTCTTTTTACGGATCTCGGCCAGGGCTATCAACTGCTCTTCAGCCCATTTTGCTTTGCTCTCCACGCGCCTTTTCATGATTTCGCGAACTTCTTTGGTCGTAGAGTACTTCTTGATTTCTTTGTTCTTTAAAATCGCCAAACGAGTCAGCTCTTTCAAATTTTCCGGGCTGTTCACTTGCATCAGGTGCACATAGACACTCACGATATGGAAAATCCCCATATCTGCTCCGTGACGAGTTTCAATGTACAATAGGGACGACACCACTTCTGCGGGGACGCCGAACTGTTTTTGCGCCGCTTGAAAAGCATCGGAATTGGCTTTGATAAATGTCGCGGATTTTTGTACGGCCTTTGGATCAAGCTCAGTTAGATGGGCACCTGAAGGGGTCAAGAAGCCCAAAAGATTCAACTTCACAACCGATTTAAAACCTTTGGGTTCGTAGTACTTTGCAGATTCTTCGGAAAATGAGTTTGAAAACCCCAGGCGCTTCAGTTTAGTTTCTACCCATTCAGAGTCTTCCGCTTTCAAATTGACCGGGCGAGCCCATGCGCTCGTGCTGGAAATCAAAAGGAAAAGAAGAACAGACAGAATACGCACTCGCAGGCTCCCAAGAGTGAAGGGGTCTAAAAGTCTATGCTAATGTAAAAACGCCTTTGAGGCTGCAACCGAAAAAAAAACGGAACCGAAGTCTGTGCGGGGCAAAGGTCCTGTGTTGGAATGAACTTGCATGCACTGTGATATCGTTTGCTGCTGGTTTGTAAATTCGGCAGTATTTATTAGAGGTTAACTAATTTGGAGGAATCATGAACCAAGCACCTGAGGAAACGAAGCGCACCCGAGCGTTAGTGATTGTTTCCACCATCTTTTTTATGTGGGGTTTTCTAACCTGCCTGAATGATATTCTGATTCCTCACTTGAAGTCAGTGTTCTCTTTAACCTATACAGAAAGTGCCCTCATTCAATTCACCTTCTTTGGCGCGTATTTCATTATGTCTCTGCCAGCGGGCAGTGTGGTGGCAAAAATAGGTTATAAGAACAGTATCAGCGCAGGACTTTTTGTTGCTGCGATCGGAACGCTTTTATTTTTACCCGCAGCCCGAGTGGAATCCTATCCGCTGTTTTTATTTGCGCTCTTTGTTTTGGCATCAGGAATTACGCTCCTGCAGGTTGCTGCAAATCCGTATGTGGTCTTATTGGGGTCAGAGGAAACCTCGTCCAGTCGTTTGAATTTGGCGCAGGCGCTGAATTCCTTAGGCACAACGGTGGCGCCAAAAATCGGTGGTTTATTTATTTTATCCGGTGTGGTGATGAGTGCTGATCAACTGGCGGCCCTTTCCATGACAGAGCAGGTCGCTTATAAAACTCAGCAAGCGCAATCCGTTCAAGGTCCCTATGCCGTGTTGACAGTTATTCTTTTGTTGCTATCAATCGGAATGTATTTGTTGCGCCTGCCAAACTTGAAAGAAGAAAAACAGGGGGAAGTGAAGGGGACGGCCACGTTTTCTGATGCCTTTAAACATTCGAATCTGGTTTTAGGCGTGATCGCATTGTTTCTGTATGTGGGGGCGGAAGTTTCCATCGGAAGTTTTTTGATCAACTTCATGTCTCAAGCAGATATTTTAAATGTCAATGAAAGTGTGGCGGCGGGCTATGTGCCTCTGTACTGGGGCGGTGCCCTGGTCGGAAGATTCGTGGGTTCATTTTTGATGAGGAAATTAAATGCTGCAAAGATGCTGGGAATAGCTGCAAGTGTTGCAACTGTTTTGGTTGGCTGTGCAGTCATGGCAACCGGTCCCGCAGCGGCGTGGACTTTACTTGCCGTTGGCTTGTTTAACTCCATCATGTTTCCGACGATTTTCAGTCTGGGGATTCGCGGTTTGGGATTTGCTACTGAAAAAGCTTCCAGTCTGTTGATCATGGCCATCGTCGGCGGTGCGGTGATCCCACTCGTCCAAGGGGTGATTGCGGATCGAATGGGGCTGCAGCACGCATTCCTGTTACCAATGATCTGTTACGTTTTCATTTCTTTCTATGGATTCAAGGAGGGGCGTCGTGTCACTAGGGTTGACTGAGATGGTCTCGGGGCCGTCTAATAGGTTTATGAGAATTTCAAAAGCACTTATTATCGCAGCCGTTCTTGTTCCTTCACTTTCTTTCGCCGCTCGTTTGTCCGACGGGAAAGATCATATCAAGTTGTCGGGCAAAAAAATCAACACGACTTTGGATAAAGGGTTTCATTTCTCTGTTCCATCTCCATCAGGTCTTTATATCGATGGAGAAATGGGTTCCATTGATCCAGTTAAAAAAACTGAAAAGTTGATTCAATTCGATGCGACGAAAGCAGGCGATAAACCTTTCACAATCAGTTTCTATGTTTGTGATGATGCCAAGACAGTTTGTGAATCTCACGAAGTGGCTTTGAAAATCGTAAAGAAAAAACTGGTTAAGCTTGATAAAGAAAAACCACAAATGGTGAAGCCTGAAACAGGTGCGCCAGTGGCTCCTCCTGCGGATCCAAAATCAGTTCAATAGTCATGCAGGTTGCCGAGCTGAATATTTATCCATTAAAGTCTGCACGAGGCCAGTCTTTGGCCGAAATGAAGATCACTCACGAAGGCCCCGAAGGGGATCGTGAGTGGATGCTTGTGGATGAAAGTGGCAGGTTTATTTCGCAACGAACTTTGCCTAAGCTTGCCACAGTTAATGCCGTCTTTGATCCGACGTCTTTGACTTTGGCTTTTGAAAAGATGTTCTTTAAAATCGGTCGCAAAAGTTCCTTTAGCCGCGAGGTCAAGGTTCAGGTGTGGAATGATTCCTTCACTGCAGCTCTTGAGCCAGATTTGTATTCACAAGCTCTGTCTCAATACCTGGGTGTGAATGTTCGCCTTGTCCGCTATGCGCCATTTTCTCAGCGCCGTGTTCTTTCAACACAAAAAGAGTGGAAGCCCGAAGTTCGCTTCGCCGATGGCCGTCCCTTGCTGTTGGTAAATACCAAAAGTCTGGAAGATTTGAATTCAAAACTGCCGAGTCCCATTCCCATGAACCGTTTTCGTCCTAATATCGTTGTTCAAGGCAACCAGGCATTTGAGGAGGATAAGTGGAAAAGAATCAAAATCGGCAATGTGATCTTATCCCAGCCAAAACTAAGTGCTCGCTGCAACGTCATTACGATTGATCAGCAGACGGGCGTTTCCACTGGTCCAGAGCCGCTGAAGACCCTTGCAGCCTATCGTCGTGATGGCACCAAGGTGAACTTTGGAACTCTGTGGATTCCTGAAAATGAGGGGACGATCCTGATGGATTCCCCCGTGGAAGTTCTTTCCTGATCTCGTTATACAATTAAAAAAAAGGGATCCCTGCGGATCCCTTTAGTGGTTTTAAAGTGGTATTCAGTGGTTATTGCACGCAGCTGTATGCTGCTGAGTAGGAACCCTCTTCTAGGTTTGCCGCGAAACTTACTGTCGTACCGCTGATAGAGTAACCGGCTGCAATTTTATTTCCTTTGCTGTCGATCAAAGAGAAGTCGATATCACCGTCACCGTTAGCATCAACAGGTTGGCAATTCAAATTGATCGACTTCACCAGCTCCACAGTTTTCGTACCCATTTTGCTTAAGATCGAAGTGTAATCTGTCGCACAGATCGAACCAATCAAGCCACCAGTCAGTTTAGACATTGCTTCATAAATTGGAGCAACCGCCGCCGTTGTGCACGCTGTGTCGCTAGGTGCTTTAACGATTGAGTTAAACATAAAGACTTTTTCAGCTCCGAAGCGCTCGCGAACTAGTTTAACCAGATTCTCGGGAACGCTTTTCTCGGGAGCAGAAGCGCATTTGCCGTTTGAACATTCGTCTTCGTCAGAGATAGCGATCACAATCAGTTTCGACTTTTCGCGGAAGAAATCTTGATTTGCCGGAGTGTTTGCAGTGCGCTCGATAGCACGGTAAGAAGCGTTGATAGAGCGTTCGCTACCATCACCTAGAAGACCTACATTCACCGCCGCAGCTAGCATTTTCTGAGCGTCCGCCAGCGAAGTTTGGCCCGCTTTCAATACGAAAAGGCTGCCAGAATCAGAGTCAAACGGGCGGAATTGTCCATCACCCCATGCGCGGGATGATTTATCAGGAGCAATCGTGTTCACTTTTGGATCTGTTGTGGTCAATGCCACATGCCAGTTTGCATCTTTAATGATGTTCATGAACCCATTGATTTTTGCGGAAATACCCTTTTGCTCGGCGTCCATGGAGCCTGAGTTATCGACGACGAAAAGCACGTCGATATCGGAGTTCGCTTTAACGTCAAAGCTTTGAGAAACGCTTTGATACTTTACGCCACCACCGCCGCCATCGAGGGAAGCAAGGTTCTGCTCAGACGTCATGAAATTAACGTCAGGCGCGCAAGCACTCAGTAGCATGCCGGATGTAATAGCTGTGATGTATGCAACGTTTAGATTTCTCATTTGAATTCCCCCACACCATAAGACATTGCAAGGTGGGGGCCAGCCGTACTCCACGTAAATTCGTTCCAAGTGTTGAACTAGGAAACATCGTCTAAAATACTGATAGTGTTTTCGCAGGCTTTCTTGATTTGAGACGGGGAATTCACATAAAATTCATTCCATGTGTGCAAGTTATGGGGCGGCCAGCGAATTCAATCTGTTACATAAGACCTACAAGGTAGAGCTTCCACCTATTCATTTCGTTCCAAAACAAATCATTTATCCTCACACACCGGCTCCAGTCATCGTACAAGAGCACCAGGAGCGAAAGCTTCACCTGATGAGTTATTCTCTGGTGCCTTCGTGGTCAAAGGTCAGAAAGCCCCAATTTGCGACTTACAACGCCCGCGTTGAAGAAGTTTTAAACAAGCCTTCCTGGAAAAAACCGTTCGAATCAAGACACTGTCTCGTTCCGATACGTGAATTTTACGAAGCGGCCTACACGGGAACTTTTGCCGGGAATTGGATTTCGATCAAAAGCCACGATCATGAGTTGCTAACGGCGGCGGGAATTTGGGATACATGGCAGGATCAGCAGACGGGGGAAGTGGTGGATTCTTTTGCGATCATCACGACGGAGCCCACGCCAGAGATTCTGACGGCGGGACACGATCGCTCGCCGCTCTTTTTAAAAGCAGATGCTTTTGATGAGTGGTTGCAGGATAAAAAATCCGGTGCAGAGTGGGTGAAATTTTTGAAAACGCAGCGTGACTTTCGCAAGCTGCATTTTGAATCCCGCGAAAAACTTAAAGGTTATACTGGCCAGATGAATCTGTTTGACGACTCAGATGAATGACATAAGATATTTTTCATCGGGGGCGTTGATGTTTAACTTTATCTTTTTGGCGTTTGTAAATCTGAATTCAGCATGGGCCTGTTTTGCTCCACCTCAAAGTGCGATGGTACCTTTGGAGGAAATGGTCAAGTCCAACGAGAATATTTATGTGGCAGAAGCGGTCCATGTTTCTCGCACAGCCCGATTGCCGGTTTTTAAATTCAAAGTTGTTGAAACTTTAAAAGGTAAATCCGTTCCAACGTTGAAAATCGAAGGTCACCGCGCGAAAGACAAGGAGTCTCTTTCGGATTTTGATGGTCACAAGGATGAAAATTTTTGGAACAAAAATACTTCAGGTCGTTTGATCAATGATCCTTCGTGTGAAGTGCAGCCGACTTTTACCAAAGGCACACGCTACCTTATTTTTCCTAAGCAACCGTACACGTATAAGAGTCTTGAGATCGTGAAGACAAATGATGATAAGTTTTTGCAAAAAGTACGTGAGCTGATTATAGCCCAGAAAAAGTAATTCGAAGTACAAAGCGAGCCGTGCCTCATATGCTCGGGGTTCTCGACTGAAGTCGCTAAAATTAAGCCTCGCAGCAAAACAACCGTTCGTTGATGAACATTTCAATTGTGCCATGTTTTTTCGACTCTCTTGATTTGATGTGTGCAATGCTGTCTTCTTAATCTGTTAGGGGACAATATGGGCACAGGAAAAACGACGTCAAATAGAGAAGACGCTGAGGTACTTCAAAACGAAAGTTTTGAGGCTCTGGTGCAAAGTGTTGTTGATTATGCGATTTTTGCTTTGGATCGAAATGGATTTGTGAGCACTTGGAACGCGGGTGCTCAACGGATCAAAGGTTACACCGCTGACGAAATTCTCGGAAAACATTTCTCTACCTTCTATTCTCAAGAGGCCATTGATCTTGGGCACCCGGAACATGAATTAAAAGTGGCTGCGGAAACAGGCAGATTTGAAGAGGAAGGCATGCGCCTTCGTAAAGATGGCACTATGTTTTGGGCGAACGTGGTTCTTACGGCTCTTTATGACAAGAATCATAAGGTAAAAGGCTTTTTAAAAGTTACCCGAGATATCACAGATCGCAAAAACGCTGAACAGCAGCAAAAAAAATTAAATTCAGAACTTGAACTGCGAGTCTTGGAGAGAACGTCTCAACTGGAGCTAAGAGAGCGCGAACTTGAGTTCGCAAAAGACCAGGCCGAAAAAGCCAACGCCGCTAAAAGTACTTTCCTGGCAAACATGAGTCATGAAATTCGCACGCCTTTGGGGGCCATTCTGGGGTTCTCGGAAATGATTACCGAGGATGGCGCATCTCCCGAGGAAAAAGAAACCGCTAAAGAAGCGATCCTGCGCAATGGTCATCTGTTGATGAACTTGATTAATGACGTCTTGGATTTATCAAAAATCGAAGCGCACAAAATGGAAATCGAAAAATCCCGCATACGCTTTAATGATTTAAAAGAAGAGCTGTCAGCAACCTTCACTTCTCCTTCCAGAACTAAAGGCATTGGATTTGATTTGTCTTTTGCCTCTGAATTGCCGGAAACGTTGGTCACGGATCCTGTCCGTTTAAAACAGATTTTGTACAATCTAATTGGCAATGCGATCAAGTTCACTGACAGCGGCAATGTGACCATCAAGGTTTATCCCCGTGGCAAAGAATTTGTAAGCTTCGCAATCACGGATACGGGAATCGGTATCGCGGAGGAGCAGCAGCAAATCTTGTTCAGTCCTTTTCAGCAGGCAGATTCTTCCATCACCAGATCATTCGGTGGGACAGGGTTGGGGTTGGTGCTGTCTCGCAGTCTGGCGCAAGCGTTGGGCGGGGATCTGGATTTGTCCAAGAGTGCTCTTAAAGAAGGTTCCACTTTCGTCTTAACGATTCCGATCGTCGATAAGAATGCACCCGTTGATGAAGTTCCCGTTTATAACGGCACAAATACAGATAAGATTGCTGCCAAGATTCTGGTCGTGGATGACAATGCGGATAACCGCCGTCTCCTGAGTATTCTGCTTAGAAAAAATCACTACGTTGTCGAGACGGCTGGCGACGGTATCGAGTGTCTGGAAAAGCTTCCGGTCTTTGAACCGAATCTGGTTCTGATGGATTTGCAGATGCCGCGCATGGATGGCATCACGACCGCAACAGAGATGAAGCGACGTCATTACCGAACTCCAGTGATCGCCTTAACCGCCAATGCCTTAAAAGAAGAAAAAGAGCGCTGCCTGGGGCTGGGCTTTGCGGAGTATCTGACCAAACCGATCAACAAAACCCAAATCGAGCAGGCAATTCAAAGAAATCTGGTCACAGTAAGATAAAAAAGGGCAGGTGGTAAACCTGCCCTTTTCATTTTGTTATTTAGGATTCGATTACGGAGTGATCAAGTAATCCGGAGAGCTGATCACTTGATTGCCTTTTTCATCCACAGAGATTGCGTTGATCAAATAGTAGATGCCGCGAACCAGACCGTCCAATTGAACTTCATGGTTTGTTACCAGCTCTGAGTTTAACTCAGTGTAAATAACCTCACCCGTGAAGAAATTTGAAATCTTCAATTGGCTTGTTGATTTGATATTTGTTTTCCAAACAATCGTTGCGCGTGGAGCTTCAACAGACGTTGCGATCAGGTCAGTAATCTGCAGTTTTTCCTCTACGCAAGGGTTGGTTTTTTGCTCTGGCATTTTAAAGTTGGCGTTAGCAATAACTTTCCAACCTGTGTGTTCCAGCCACTTCGTAACCGCTGTCGGTTTTTCAGTTTTAGGCGAATAGAAAAGCTCATTGCCACGTTGACCACATACCCAGTTGTCTTTGTAGGACTTCTGGAAGGCTTTTACGTCCTTATGGTATTTCCACATCAACACATTCGAGATGTGATAACGAGGACCTTGATAGTAAAGAACCTTGATTGGTACTTCGGTGTCTTTTTTCATTGTCAGAGTTCTGAATGTGCAACCAAAGCGGGAAGGATGGTTACCGTCATTGTTAATCAATTCTTTCCATTGATCATTTTCTTTAAAGAACACGCGGGCACCGTCGTCAGAGATGATACCTAATTCGTATTCACCTTCTTTATCGTCAGCACCTAATTTAAGGATGGAATTGTACTCCACCGCGAAGTTTTCGATCAATTTATTACCTGAACCGTCAACCAGTGTCGCGCCACCTTCAGTCGTGAAACCTTTCGTGAACATGCGAGTTGGAACATTGATCGAAGCAAAGTAAAGATTCTGATCCAAACGGATCCCTTTACTATAGTAATCCATCACACCATTGACGGTTTTCATCTCTTCACTGCGAATATATAGTTTCGCGGCCAGACCGCTGGTGCGGGATTCTGAAGCTGTACCAGATAAAGGATCACAGACTGTTTGATCTGGATTATCCGGGAATTCAAAGACCGCATTAGGATCCACCCCATAGTTGTTACCATGATAGGTACAGCTGATCTTTTTTAATAAGCCTAATGTCTTACGTAACTCTTCCAGGCTTTGTTGTTCGGATTTAGCAGTAGAGTTCGATCCTGAACTAGCCGGCGTACGGCTTTCCTGTTTTACAGGGGCGCTAAAAATGGATTTGAGAATGTCGCCAAGTGAAATGGCGTAAGCAGGGGAGCATGCTAAAGAAGCTACAAGCAAAGCAGCAGTTTTTTTCATTTTTACGTACCTCTTACGTGAATAAATAAATGTTACCACGAATAGAACGATAAAAAAGCTTTGCGAATTGTTAATACTATAGTGAGACAAACAGCGGAATGTTTTGGAGTCAAAGATCAATATTATTTTACAGACCGAGCTTGGATTTTATCAAATTGAGATCTTTTTGTAAGTTCTCGTTTTGTTTCCTAAGCGCTTCGTTCTCAACTTTAAGTTTTTCAATCTCAGCGCGATCCAAAGTCTTTTGTTCCTCAACCGAAGCAAGGCGACGTTCGTGCTCTGTGATTTTTTCTTCAGAAGCCGTGACTTTATAATAGAGTGATTTCACTGCTTCGATCAGAGGAGCCACTAAGTGATCGTAAGCCACAGCTTTCATGCCGGTCTTTTCATCCGTGACGACGACTTCGGGATAGATCTTTTCAACATCTTGAGCGATCAGACCGACTTGGTGTTTGTCACCGAAACGGGCCGTGTCGATGTAATTATAAGAAACTGCATCAAGCTTCAAAATATTTTCGAGAGAATTTTGCAGAGGCTGAATGTTCTCTTTTAATCGTCTGTCAGAGGAAGAAGTACAGCCAGAAATAGTACAAATCTGAGTTCCAGCGATTCTGTAGACGGATCCTGTTGATAAGTTTGCATCACCACTGACATCAAGGCGATAGGCTGGAACGCCTGTGCCGATTCCGACATTGCCCGTCGACGTCATAATGAAGTTAATTCCCTGAGACGTGGAGTTATCTGCTTTGGTCGTAAACATAATACGACCGCCATAACCGTTGGCACCGCCGGAGCCATCGGTAAGGACCTGAATGCTTGCCAGGTTCTTCGAGCCTAAATTGTTGTAAGCATTAAATGTGACTTTACCACCGGAAGTGCCCGCAGCTACTGTGGCAATATTATTGTTCATTTCGAGTACGCCAGTGTCGGAAGTAGTTGTTCCGGGTCCATTTAGTGTAAGAACACCTGGGCCCGCAGCCGCGACCATATTTGTGATCGTTCCACCTAAAGACGCAGCACCATTTGTATCGATCAAGAAGCGTGTTTTTCCAGCGGTCTCATCGTTTAAAGCAAATACACTCGCACCATAAGTTGAAGATAAACTTCCAGTGTTCAATGAATAGTTTCTTGAAGAATTTGTATTAACTATATGCAAAGTCGTGCCTCCCGCAAGAGCAGAAGACAATGTCAATGGGACGTTCGTGTTCGCGGTGGAGCCAATTCCCACGTTACCCGCGGCATTGATATGCAGGCGGGTGGCGCTGTTTGTCTTAATGTTAAGACCATAGCCATCTGTAAGACCTAACGTTGCATCAGCGCCGAATGTATTACCACCATTTGCAAAGTAATTTGGAGTGGCCCATCTTAAACCCGTTGTTTGTGCAGAATCAGCAGTCAGAATCTGGCCCGTAGTACCCACACTCAACACTGAAGGCGCAGAGCCTGAGTGAGAAATCAAATCACCCTTAGCTGTCATCGGAGATAGGGCAGCGAAGGCAGCACTCGCAGTGGAAGCTCCCGTACCACCTTTAGTGATTGGAACCACCGCAGACAAGTTCGCGGGATCCAGTGCCGAGCAAATCCAGCCGGTCACTGTCCAAGTCGGAACATGGCCCGCTGTCGAGCAAGCAAAGCTGGCGAATTTGCCCGTGGAATCTTGGATCACGATGCCGGCCGTGGCGTTTACCATACCGGTAAAGTTCATATCGGTGCCAACGATAGTGCCATCTGCAATTTTAGCGCTTGTTACTACACTGTTTGCCAAAGTTACGGCAGCAGAACCCGGGCCCGTGGCAGTTACATCTCCCGTTAATGATGAAATGTAATTTCCGGCAGCTTGTTTCGCGTTGAAAGCATCGTAATCAGTTTTGCTAATTAAACCAGCGGTAACGCCAGCTCCAGAGGCCATCGGAATATTTAAAACGTGGCTATTAGAAGAGGAAGACCAGGACAAACTCGTTCCTGCTGTTGTCGGTGTTCCAAAAGATTGTGAGGAACCTGATTGACCATTCAAACTTGTAAGTCCCGCACCCGCAACACCCACAGTTTGTGTCGCAGAACCGTCCCAGTATTTGATTTGATTGCTGGTAGAGTTGAACCAAACTTTACCCTTGTCGGCAGTCGAAAGAGAAGGGTCGACAGAGTTATTAGAAAGGTGAAACTGGCCGCCAGTGTTCATCGTAATGAAACCGATATTAGTAATGTTGTTGCCACCCATACTAATGGCACCAGACATCGTTCCACCTGCAAGTGGAAGTTTCGTTGTATCCGTAGTCGAAGGAGTCGTCCAAGACAGAGTCGATCCGCTTGAAGTAAGAACCTGACCAGCTGTAGCGCCGGACGGGAGGATGCCTGTCAGTTGTGAACCATCCACCGCTGGAAGTTTTGCACTGGCATCAAGTTTCACAATCTGATTTGCAGCCGTACCATAATTGACTTTGATGACACCGGAAGAAATCAGAAGACCCGAAGTCGCAGCATCAGTCATCGGTTGCACGAGACCTTTAGTGCTGTAAGTTGCATCGCCAGGTGAAGTACCCGTGCTATCATCTGCCACAGCCCACTTGCTGCCGTCATATTTTAAAATTTTACCGGATGCGAGGCCCGTTGTGTCGACAGTAACACCTTTGATTTTATCAACCGAAGTCGCGGTTTGCGTACCAGAAACATCTCCCGCCAATGCGCCGGTGAAATTCACAGCTGTCTGTGCAGATTGTGCAGTCAGTGTGTTGCCAGCATAAGCTGATATCAAACTATTCAAAGTCGTATAACGGGAAAGAATACTTTCCAGATTCGCCTGAGTCGTCGTTTGGCTGGAGTTGACTTGTAGGAATTCAGAAGCCCCTTTATCAGCCAGTTTTTGCGAGTTGATCGCAACGGGGATATTTCCGATTTGCACATCAGGAGTCAAATCCACACCGTTCACAGTGATTCGTAAAGCGCGAGTCGTAAATCCCGTCATCGTCGCAGCAGAAGAGCCATTACAATTCACACTTCCTGCCGAAGCAAAGATGCGGTCTGCAGTGTTGTTCGTTGTATCTGTGCGAGTCCCTGTTCCCACAATCACGGAAAACTCACCGGCGGATCCTGGGACCACGGATTGTGTTTCTGAATACATCACACAAGCCCCGTAAAGGATTTGAAAACCCACAGTTTGAGTGGTCGTGATGGGGGTGCCAGTGGAGTCGGTCAAAAGTCCTTCGTAAGTCAGCAAAGACCCTGGCGACACGGCAAAGGCCGTATTTACCAACAAAGTCAGCAGTGCTGAAATAGAAAGGATCTTTTTCATTCAGCAACCCTTCCCCAGATTTTGTAGCCACCACCGGAAGCGGTGTCTTGTTTGTGCGAAAGGATTCTGCCTCGTAAAACTAGGCCGGTAGCTGTCTGAACACTTGCCCCCGCCAAGATGGCTTGTTTGATTTGCGCAGGAGGCACAAAGCGGATGTTCACATCCTTCACGATTTGATTTCCCGACCGGGATGTTGCGCGAAACTTCACGGTGAAGCTGTCGCCGTTATTGATCGTCATCGTGCTCATCGGCGGTTTGCTGTTTGAAAGAGTGATTTTGTATTCGCCATCTGTCGAACAAATCACGTAAGACGCATCATACGTCGAGGAATTAAACCACGTCGTGCCGCCATCGAACGAAAGGTCGACGTTGTTGATAAAGCGAGAACATTCAGCTTTCAGTGAAATTGTCGTAAGTGTTGAGGTAACAACTGAATTTGTTGGTTTAAATTCAAAAGTGTCCATCGGACGCAAAAATGAAACCTTGGGATCTGCATCAGAACATCCCATAAGTAAAAACAAGCTGAACAGGGTAAACAAATACCCAACAATATTTTTTTGCATCTACTAGAAATATCGGAATAATCCAATACTTACTGAAGTACTACTAAGCAATGAATCTCTTACTGAGACGATGAAAGCGATACGTAAGTAGGATCGACGCAAATATGAGGCCTATCAAAAGTCCTATCCATATTCCGATGGGACCTACGCCCAGGTGGAAAGCCAATAAATAGCCTCCGGGCAGGCCCATAATCCAGTATGCAAAGAACGCAATCACACTGGGCCACTGCGTATCGCTCATGCCACGAAGAGCGCCAATGGCCACCGCCTGTACGCCATCAAAGATTTCAAACAGTGCGACCACAACAAAGAATTGCGCCGCCCAAGCGATCACATCAGGGTCATTCACGTAAAATGTCGGGAACCAATGTCTGAAAACCAAAAAGCCCAATCCGCAAAGACTCATATAAGAGCCACCCAAAATAATGGCCGTAAAGCCTGCATGGCGAGCCAGTTTATAATCGCCTCGGCCCAGTTCAAAGCCCACGCGAATGCTGGAGGCAATGCCGATACCCAAAGTTACCATGAAGCTTGTACTCGCCAGGCTTAAAGCAATTTGGTGAGCAGCCAAAGGAATCGCACCAAACCAACCCATCATCACAGCGCACGAAGCAAACGCTCCCACTTCGAAAAAGAAAGTGAAGCCATTGGGAATTCCCAGGCGAATGATGTTTTTTAAAATCTGTTGATCGTAAGAGTGAATCCACGGGAGTGTCAGATGTTTTTTGAATTGCGGATGAAGATGCACATAACCAATCATCGCTATCATCATCAAAACACGCGCACCCAAGGACGCCCACGCAGCACCCACCAGACCCAATTTTGGAAATCCGTGATAACCGTTGATCAAAAGATAATTTCCGGCGACGTTAATCAAAACACCACCCAGCATGACGTACATCGCAACTTTGGTGCGGCCCAGTCCATCGGTGAACTGTTTGTAGGCTTGATAAATTAAAGACGGCACAATCGACCACGTGATAACTTTATAGAACGCAGAGCCCTCGGCTAAGACTTCAGGTCGTTGTCCAAAAATGTGCAAGTGGGGGAGCAACCCTAAAAGGATTGCGGTTATAATAACGCCAATACCTAAAGCCACAATCAAACTGTGACCCAGAAGAACTCCGCCGCGAGGATGGTCCTCCTGACCTTGAGCATGGGCAAACATCGCCGTGATCGGGGCGAGCATTCCTAATCCGAAAATCAAAAATACGATAAAAACACTGCTCGCAAAAGCAGAAGCGCCCAGGGCCACCGGCCCCAAGTGACCGACCATCAATGTGTCAGCCAGCTGGATCAAGTTCTGACCAAGCTGTCCAACGATGATAGGGCCGGCAAGTTTTAATAAAAGTTTAGACTCGTGTACGGTCTCAGATCGCAAGAACTTCATGGATTTCCGGGAACAATTCTTTCATGCGAACTTCGATACCGTCTTTAAGCGTTGCTTGAGAAGAAGGGCAGCCCGCACACGCACCACGCATGTGGATGTAAAGTTTGTTGTTCTCGTACTTATTGAAAACAATGTCACCGCCATCGAGAGCTACAACAGGACGAATTTCGCGGTTTAAGACAGATTTAATATTGCGCACCATGGGGGAGTCGTTGGGATCATCAACATCTGTGTGTTGCACGATTTGCACGACCACAGGTTCTTTGCTGTCCATATGTTCCTGAATCAAGCTACTTAATGGGTGGGCCAATAGTTCCCAATCAACCCAGTCTTGCTTGGTCACAGTGATGAAATCAGTTCCCACATAAACCGAGCTTGTCCAAGGGAAGCCAAAGATTTTAGAGGCTAAAGGAGAGCGGTCGGCTTCTTGCGCAGAAGGACAATCAAAACCTTCATCTGCTACTTTCGTATGCAAATGGAACTTCATAGTTGCCGGATTTGGTGTTGCTTCGAAAGAAACCTTTTGTGCTTGCGTTTGTGTGCTCATCTTTACCTCGAGGGAAAAATCGATGCCCACAGTATACCACAGAATCCGCTTTGGAAAGGAAATTGCTGCGTTGCTCGCTATGATGTCCACGCTTGATTATCCCTAGAAAGTTCACTAACGTTGAGCCCGCTAATTAACTGGATATTCACATTTTCCATCATTTTCTGGAGTACACATGACACCAAGAGTTAGAGAGATTTTGAACTGGTACGGAGCTGACAACCCAGGCGTTTTGACGAACCTGGCTCGCATTATGAATCACGGTAAATTGGCGGGTACTGGTAAGATGGTTATCTTGCCTGTGGATCAAGGTTTTGAGCACGGTCCAGCACGTTCATTTGCGAAAAATCCAGATGGCTACGATCCTAATTACCACGTAGAACTTGCGATTGAATCTGGTTGCAACGCTTACGCGGCTCCACTGGGTTTCATCGAAGCGATCGCTCGTGACTACGCTGGCGAAATCCCATTGATCTTGAAAATCAATAACTCTGAATCACTTTACGGCAGCAAAGCTCCGATCTCTGCAGTGACGTCTTACATTGACGATGCTTTGAGACTGGGTTGTGTGGGTATCGGTTTCACAGTTTACCCAGGTTCTGCTGAACGTAAGCAAATGTACGAAGAAATTGCAGAAGCATCTCGTCTTGCAAAACAAGCGGGCCTTGTGGTTGTGATCTGGTCTTACCCTCGTGGTGAGCAACTTTCTAAAGAAGGTGAACAAGCTATCGACGTGATCGCTTATGCTGCTCACATCGCAGCTCAATTGGGCGCACACATCATCAAAGTTAAACCGCCAACAGCTCACATCGAGCAAGCAGCGGCTGCAAAAGTTTACGCTGAACAAGGTATCAAAGTAACAACAATGGCTGATCGTATCCGTCACGTTGTTCAATCTTGCTTCAATGGCAAACGCATCGTGATCTTCTCTGGTGGCGAAGCGAAAGGCACTGAAGAGCTTCTGAAAGAAGTTCAAGAAATGGGTCAAGGCGGCGGCTTTGGTTCGATCATGGGCCGTAATGCTTTCCAACGTCCTAAGAAAGAGTCTATCGCTCTTCTTCATGGTGTTATGGAAGCCTTCGCTGGTAAAAAACTTTAGTCATAAATTAGGTATCTGGTAACTATGTCGATTCAAGAAAATCCGCTGCGCGCGGAGAAACGTAAAAAATTGCACGCCCTTCGCGAGAAGGGCATTAATCCTTATCCTTATTCTTTCGAGAATAAAACAGCGATCGCAGAGATCGTTGAAAAACACGCAGCGGGATTGCAGGCGGGCGAGAAGAAGCCTGAATCAGTTTACCGTATCGCAGGTCGTTTGATGACTTTGCGTGCGATGGGTAAGGCCTGCTTCTTTAACGTTCAAGATCAGTCTGGAACAGTTCAGGTTTACGTAAAAACCGAAGAATTGGCAGAAAAAGAAAAAGCCGCATTTGAACTTGTGGACCTGGGCGACATCGTGGGTGTTGAAGGTTACGTTTTCAAATCGCAAAAAGGCGAATTCTCCATTTACCTAAAACACTTCGAAATTTTGACGAAGTCTATCGAACCATTGCCCGAGAAATTCCATGGCGTGCAAGATATCGAAATCAAATACCGTCACAGACATTTGGATCTGATGACGGATGCGGATTCTCGTAAAGTTTTCGAAACTCGTTCTAAAATCATCTCTGAAATCCGCAGATTCTTGGATTCTCGTGGTTTCATGGAAGTGGAAACTCCCACACTTCAGCCTATCTATGGTGGTGCCGCGGCGACTCCGTTCACAACTCACCACAAAGCTTTGGATATGAAGTTGTACATGAGAATTTCCCCTGAGCTTTACTTGAAACGTCTTTTGGTGGGCGGCTTCGAAAAAGTTTACGAAATCTCTAAAAACTTCCGTAATGAAGGTATCGACAGAACTCACAATCCTGAGTTCTCTTTGCTAGAGTTCTATGAAGCGTACACGGACTACAACTATCAAATGAACCAATTCGAGGAACTTGTTTCTCAGTTGGCTTTGAAAATCACGGGCAGCATGAAGGTTTCTTACCAAGGTAAAGAAATCGATTTCACGCCTCCTTGGAGACGTTTGACTGTTCATGATGGTGTTCGTGAATACGCGAAAATCGATCCAGATAAAGCAACGGACCAAGAGTTGTTCGATGCCGTTAACAAAATGGGCGGTGACTTGGATGCTCCAGGTAAACGCGGCGAAATGATCATGGAGTTGTTCGAGCTCACTGCAGAACAACACTTGTTCCAGCCAACATTTGTTATGGATCATCCAAAAGAAATCTCTCCATTGACGAAAATTCACAGAGGTGATGACCGTCTGGTAGAGCGTTTCGAGCCATTTGCAGCTTGCATGGAAATCGGGAACTCTTATTCCGAGTTGAACGATCCAGAAGATCAATTGGCACGTTTGAAAGAACAAGAGGCAAACCGCGGTAACGACGAAGAAGCCCATCCAATGGATGAAGATTTCTTGTTGGCTATCGATGCGGGTATGCCACCAACAGGTGGCGTGGGTCTCGGAATTGAGCGTATCGTGATGATCCTGACAGATCGTCCTTCGATCCGTGATATTATATTCTTTCCTACCATGAGGATAACTAAGTAAAATAGGGGAAGCGGCCCTCAAGGCACCAGCTGACGGCGTTGCTCGTCGTCGGCGTACAGGGAGTACGCCTTCCTCCTCGCGCCTTGCATCTGGTACCTTGATGACCACTTGAAGTGAGTCTTTTTTGGGGAGTACTTATGAGAAATGTTTTTGGTGCTTTGTTTCTTCTTCTGGCCTTTGTTGGCTGCCAAACGAAACCTACCAAAGTTACGTCTGAACAAGGTGTTGTGGGTGCTCCTGAAAAACTTATGGAAGGTAGTCCTGTCATTCTTGATGTCAGAGCTCCGTTTGAGTTTAACCTTTCTCATGTGCCGGGAGCGATCAATGTTCGCTGGGAGGACTTCTCTTCTCAGGATCCGAATTCCCGTGGCGTTTTGCAGGATGATCTGTTTGCGATTGCACGCAGACTTTCTTTGATTGGTATTGATCCTGATTCCAAAGTTGTGATTTTGGGTAAAGGTTCTTTGGGGAATGGTGAAGAGGGGCGTATCGCTTGGACTTTGAATGTTCTGGGCGTTAAGAATGTTCACACGGCTCTTCATACGGTCGCCCGCGCGACAAATCCTAAAGGTGATGAGCCTTTGGTTAAAAATAAATCCATCTGGAAGCCAGTGGTTGATGAGTCTTTGTTCATCGATGCTCGTAATTTCAAGGCCTATGCGACTCAGCAGCTTTCTCCTTTAAAAATGACGGGGAAAAAGAAACATAAAAAAGCCATGGACCTGCCGGTCAGTTCTTTGTTTGGCATGAACTTTAACGATGCGAAAAACAAAGTCGTGATCTTGGATGTGCGTGCAGCGGCAGAGTATGGAATCAATAATTTGACGAAGTATAAAACCGTCAAAGCTCCCGTCGTGCAGCTTGAATGGAAAGAGTTTTTTAACGAAGACAATTCCGTGAAGAAAGATATCGAGAAAAAATTAGAATCCAAAGGCATCACCAAAGACAAAATTGTTATGGTGATCAGCAATCACGGTGTTCGTTCTGGTGCCGTGACGTATGCGCTTCGTGAATCAGGTTTCCGTCAAAGTGTGAATTTTGCCGGAGGCTATGAGCAATGGAAATAGACTCTCAAGATCTGATTCAAATCCTGTCTGACAATATCAAGCTGTATGAGCACCTGGGAATTACCGTTGAAACGTTAAATTCCCATCGTGCTGTTTTAAAAGTCGACCTGCAAAAAAACCTGAATCACAAAGGGACGGCTTTTGGTGGCAGCCTTTATGCGACGGGTGTCATGAGTGCCTATGCTTTGGTTTTAGCGGGATTGAAATACTATAAAATCGAAACAGAAAATATCGTGATTGCAAAAGGTGTGATTGAATACCTGCGACCGATTGATTCTGATTTTAGAATTCTTTGTGAATTTCCCAGTCTCGAGGAAGAAAAGTCCTTCTATCAGGAGCTTCAAGATAAGAAGCGCGTGCGCCGCGATTTGAAAGTTCAAATATTTAAGGACGGCGGTTCAGACGGTCTGTCCTTAGGGGCCGGGGCAGAGTCAGCCCCCGTTTCGGGAACTTTGGGGGCTTCTTTAGTGGGTTCTTTCGTCGTCAGGATGTGAGAAAGCGTCGTCAGGATCTCTGACTTTTTCACAGGCTTTACCATATACATATCACAACCAGCCACGATCGCGCGTTGAAGGTCTTCAAGGACTGCCGTCGCGGTGAGGGCTACGATCGGTGTGTGACCCTTGCGGTTCTCTCGTTCATAGTGGCGAATCATTTCCGTGGCTTTATAGCCCGACATGATCGGCATCTGCATATCCATAAAGACCAGATCGTATTTACCTTCTTTAAATTTCTCGACGGCTTCTTTGCCATTTACGGCCTCGGTGAATTTGAATGGCTGATTTTTCAAATAGTGAGTCAAAAGCAGGCGGTTGTCTTGAGAGTCATCTACTAATAGTAATGAGAATGTCCTTCCCGCAAACTGTTCGGCCCAATTTATAAGGGGTGCTGGTTTTACTTCTGCTGTACTGACCTCTTCTGGTCGGTGAGGCAGAACGATTCGGAATGTGGTGCCCCGGCCTGCCAGACTACGAAGCTCCAGTGTGCCGCCCATGATTTCCACCAGATTTTTGGAGATGACCAGCCCTAGTCCCGTGCCGCCATAGCGCCGGGTTGTGGTGGCTTCCGCTTGAAAAAACGGAGAGAAAAGACTGCTTTGTTTTTCTCTGGGAATACCGATGCCGGTATCGCGGATCTCGAGCACGAGTTCAGGTTTGGCGGTGTTTTCATTTTCAATCTGCACGGCAATGTCGACTTCACCTTCTTCGGTGAATTTCAAAGCATTTCCAATCAGATTGAATAGAACTTGGCGCAGGCGAGTGGGATCGCCTTTTTGATAAAGCGGAACTTTTTCATCGATATGCAGTTGAAAATTAAGTCCCTTTTCTTCGGCTTTGATTTGCAGAATTTCAAACACCGAGCGCACGGTGCTGTGTAGGTTGTAAGTGATGTTTTCAATCGAGAGGGCTTTGGCTTCAATTTTTGAAAAGTCTAAAAGGTCATTGATCAGGGCTTTTAGGTTTTCACCTGCATGACTGAACAAAGTCAGATAGCGTTCCTGGTCCTTTGAAAGATTGGTCTCTTTCAAAAGTTCCAACATTCCTAAAACGGAATTTAACGGAGTGCGAATTTCGTGACTCATACGAGCCAGGAATTCTGATTTCGCACGGGAAGCTTCCTCGGCCTGTTCTTTTGCGCTTTTTAGTTCTTGCTCTGTATAGCGCAGGCGATCGATTTTATCCGTTAGTCCTGAAACTGCGGCACCGGCCATTAGTGCGGAAAAGCACAAAGTTAAAAGTGTGGCGGGAGTTTGTACCGCTGAAAAGTCCTGGGGCCAGGGATTACCCATCAGAATCGGCATGGCCAAAGCTAAAAATGATACCCAGGTGTTTACAAAGATCGCCGTTTTTAATCCGTACCAGCTTGCGCAGAACAGAACCACGATGCCGTAGGCGTACCAGGATTGAGAGATCGGAAGTTTAAAGCTGATACCCAAACTGATCGCCAGCAACGAAACCATCACCAGCTTTTCGCGACGAGACAGGTGATGAAACCAGCGCATCTCGACATTTTCCGCGGATGTGAATTTTGACAAAAGTTTTTTGTCTAGCCATGGTGTCAGCAAAATCAAAAGCGGCAATGACAAGATCACACCACTCATGAAATTTCCGATTAAATTTAAAATACTCGTCCAAATAAATTGGTCGCGATTGATTTGACCCGCGCCCAGCAGTATTCCCTGTACTCCCAATGACAGCAATACTGATGGGATGATGATTCCGTAAAGCGCGTAAAGAGAAATGCCTTTCGGTGAAGGGCTCCAACCATCAGTTTTAAAGCGCTCTTTGACCAGCATCCAAGATAAAGCCACATGCAAAGTTTCTGGAAGGGCCGCGAGGGGATAGAACAAAGGATTTGTAACTCCCCACAGGGGGGCACAGATCGTGGCATTTAAAAAAAGTGGAATTAAAACGCCCGGTCCCCACCACAGAGTCATGGGAATTGCGAGAGCAACCGGGAAGTTAAAATAGGAAGCCCCGGTCGTTGCGATATAATTTAAACTGAGATGAGTGTTGATCTGGAAGATTGCAAAGCACAAAACCCAAATCCACCACGGCAAATGCTTCTTCGTCATGTCTCCATTTTAGAAGCTATTTGAAAAGCCGCACTTCAAGATTTTGGTAAGTGTGAAGGAACAAAGACAAGCCGGACATTACTCCGGCATACCTGCATCGATCCAACGTTTAAGATAGTCAGCCTCAGCGGGCGACAGCTGCATGTTGACTCGCGGAGGAGGCATGATGCTGTCAGTAAGGCCCGGCACTGTGACTTTATACAAGAAACTCTCGGCACCCTGACCTGAAACCACGATCGGTTTGTCAAAAGCGTCCTTCGCATCCAGGATGTGGGCGATGGAATCCAAGCGAGGATCCTTAGGGCGTTTTGCCAATTCACTGTGGCAGCTTAGGCATTTGACATCAAAAAAAGCCATGCGCAGATTTTTATAACTCAATTCCAACTGGCCCAAATCCGGTTGTGGAAGTGGATTTGTCGGAGGTGGGGTCGGAGTCGGCGAACCACCTGGCGGAGGTGGAGGCGGTGGCCCCGGAGGACCCGGCGGTTTTGGCGGCGCAGGAGGTGCTCCTGGAGGTGGCGGCAGCGGTGATCCCGTTGGAGACGGTGTCACTGTCGGAGCCGCTGTCGGCGCCGGTGTCGGTTTCGCAACCGTATTACACTCGGGGATTTCCTTCACACGTTGAGCCGCGCGATTGTTCGTTTTGTTATCGAAATACGATTGAAGAATTTTAAGTTCGCAAGCAGTCAGTGGCTCATAGCCTTTGCGGCGAGGCGGCATATCACCGGCCTCAACGGTCGCCATGATATCATCGCGCACATTATACACGCGCTCTTCCGTGTCCAAGATCGGAGCTTTGGAAGAGTGGCAGTCCATGCACGTTTTCAAGGAAGTTTTGCTTACAACGTAATAGTCGATCAATGATTCAGAGAACTCATTCACCTTGGGAGCTTTAAGAATGATCTCGCCGGTCTTAAACAAGCCCATCTCTTCCATGGCATAGCCACACCCCGAAAGGGCCAAAGAGATTAATGTTGTTTGTAAAAGAAGAACCCAGGTTTTCATCACTCGCAGTTTTACCAAAGGAAACGGCGGCTTGGGAGAGGAAGAATCCCTTAAAGAAAAACTTGCTGAAGTGTCACAAATTTTGACACTGGAAGGGTCACTCTAAGAATAAAAAAAAAGCCCAGAGTTGGCTCTGAGCTTTAAAGTTTTAAATAACTGGATTTACTTGGACTTTTTGATCTGCAGAGACTGAAAGTTCGCTTGGTGCGATGCCGGTTTGCGATCGCTGCGAGCTGTGTTTATGCACTCGAAGCGTTGAACGTCGGAGAGCTCTTTTTCCTCGCCGCATTTATCCAAGGCTTGGGGATTGTAACTTTGCCCCTGAATAGAATCCCAGCATTTCCAGAATTGAGCGTCGTCTTTTTGCAGGTTGCAAACTGTCACCGCGTACCAATCGACGTTTTCGTTTTTTTGTACTTTTTCGCGGCATAGCTCTGCATCTTTTTCGCCAACGAAGCGGTCACAAATTCCCGGTGGGTTCGTCGGCTCTAAAGCCAGAGCAATCAGAGGAATTAATGCGATCAAAACGATAGAGTGCAAAATGTTTTTCATTGTCCTACGCAACCTTAATTTTGAAGAGTACCGAATAAAGAGCTTTCAACATGTCGGGATCATAGCGACCCGCCAATTTCTCTTTCATCATCGTTACTGCATCTATCGGCGTAAGTGGGACATTATATGAGCGCTGAGTTGTCATAGCATCATAGGTATCCGTGATGGCCACGATACGAGCGAACGGGTGGATCTCGTCACCCATCAATTGTTGGGGGTAACCGTTCCCAGACCAAGACTCATGGTGCTCAAAACAGGCCGCTTTAATTGCATCTGAGATGTTCGGGTGGTTGTTCAGGATGACTAGACCATACTGGGGATGCATTTTCATTTGCTCCCATTCAGCATCCGTCAGTCCGCCTTTTTTGCAGAGAATATCAAGGCTTACATTGCGTTTACCAATGTCATGAAAAAGTGCTCCCACGCCCAGCTCTTCCAGCTCTTTGGGGTTATAGCCCATGGCTTTACCTAAACCCAGGGAATAGATGGATACATCCAGGGAGTGATTGTAGGTATAAAAGTCATGCCCTGATAGAGAGATCATGAAGCCCATCGCTTCCGGGGCATTTTCCATCAAGTCGATAAAATCCGTGATGATCGGTCGGGACTCATCTAAGGCTTTGTTCACATCTGGATTTTCAAAAAGATCTTCCATCAACGCCACTGACGATTCGCGCAGGATCTTTGCTTTCGCAAAAGGATCCAGCTTATCAGAGTTCATTTCCTCTTTAACCCAGTCGCGGTAAGTCTGTTTGTCTTCCGTGCGCACAAAGAATGAATCCCCTGTGTCACGAGCATGCAGACGCTCGATTTTCCCGTCGGAGAGCTTATCTCCAGCGCGGAGGTACATGATGTACTTGCCGTCCACCTGCAAAAAGATGTCAAAGCTAGTGACTTTATCAGGACGGATAGTACTGAGGCGAATTCTGAAATATTGAGCATCGGTCATAGGGAAATTCTGCCATGAATACATTGACTTAGAAATAAAATCCGCAATACTGACTAACTATGGCCCTTCGTCTAGATACGCAAATTATGTACTTAAAAGGGGTGGGTCCCAAACTGGGAGACCTGTTCGCGCGCAAGGGCTTGAAAACCTTAAGGGACCTCTTTGAGTTTTATCCGCGAGCCTTCGAAGATCAAAGGGCGGCTCGTAACATTGCCAGTCTCAAACCGGACGATATTGTCAGTATCAAGGCCACGGTGCAAGCTGTCCACAGTGTCAATATGGGGCGCTCAACTCGCAAAATGTATGATGTCGTAGTTCGCGATGCCTCTGGACAAATTCACTGCAAATATTTTCGTGTGCCTTACAAAGGCTACTTTGAACGCTTCAAACCTTTTTCCGAAGTGCGTGTTGTCGGCAAAGTGACCGAATACCGTGGTCGTTTAGAATTTCATCATCCCGACATTCGTGACATCGAAGGCGATGAAGAAAATCAGGATGCCTTGATTCCGTTGTACACAGAGATCGAAGGCCTTGCGACCGCGAAAATCATGAAGCTGGTGCGTGCCGCTTTCGCGCAAATCGAAGAATGGCCCGAAGAGACTCTGCCAAAATGGATGCGCGAAAAGTATAATTTGAAATCCCGCAAAGATGCCTTGATGGAAATCCATCATCCGTTGCCGGATCGTGCGCAAGAATATGTAGAGTTTAAAAGTGCAGCTCAACGTCGTTTGATTTTCGAAGAGTTCTTTTGGTTGGAGCTTTTCTTGGCTGCTAAAAAATCAGGTTTTCAGAAGGAAACTGCGCCACTGATTAATAACGATGGTGCAAAAGTCGCGGCCTTGGAAAAGTCATTGCCATTTCCATTAACGAGCGCGCAAAAGCGCGTCTTTGGTGAAATCAAAGCTGACTTGGAAGCCGGTCACCCCATGCATCGTCTGGTTCAAGGCGATGTGGGGAGCGGTAAAACTTTGGTAAGCTTTATGGCGGCAGTGTACGCAGCTGAAAGCGGTTTCCAATCTTGCCTGATGGCGCCAACCGAGATTCTGGCCGAGCAACATTTTAAAAATGCTAAAAAAGTTTTGGAACCTTTGGGGATTCGTCTGTCTTTGTTGGTCGGAAAAACCAAAGCCGCCGAAAGAAAGCAGATTCTTTTCGACCTTAAAACGGGTGATACAGATTTGATCATCGGAACTCACGCTTTGATCGAAGACGAAGTGGAATTTGAAAATCTGGGGCTTGCCATCATCGACGAGCAACATCGTTTCGGTGTTGAACAGCGGGGCATTTTAAAAAGAAAAGGCAACTCACCACACTTTTTGGTCATGACAGCAACACCTATCCCGAGAACTTTGGCGATGACAGTGTATGGAGACTTGGATGTTTCGATCATTGACGAAATGCCTCCAGGTCGCAGTCCAATTCAAACCCGTGCGATTTTTGAAAACAAACGCTCGCAGGCCTTGCAGTTCATGCTTGAGCAATTGCAAAAAGGTCGTCAGGCCTATTTCGTTTATCCACTGGTGGAAGAATCTGAAAAAATTGATCTGAAAAATGCCGTGGAAGAGTTTGAAAAATTGAAAGCTCAATTCCCGAAGGTTAAATTCGGTTTGCTGCATGGAAAAATGAAGCCCGATGAAAAGGATCAGGTGATGGATCAATTCCGTCGTCATGAAATTCAAGTTCTGGTTTCCACAACCGTAATCGAAGTCGGTGTCGACGTCCCGAATGCCAACATCATGATTATCGAACATGCCGAGCGTTTTGGTTTGTCCCAGCTGCATCAGCTTCGCGGTCGTGTGGGTCGGGGCGAGCACAAGTCCTTCTGTATTTTGATCATGGGCTACGCCGTTTCCGAAGAGGGTAAACAGCGTACCGAGTTCATGGAGAAAACCAACGACGGCTTTAAAATTTCTGAATTCGATTTAGAAATGCGCGGCCCGGGGGAGTTCATGGGAACTCGTCAATCAGGACTTGCTGGCTTTAAAATGGCGAACCTAGTGCGTGACATGGAGTTGTTGCAACAAGCCCGCGAAGCTGCCTTCGAGGTCCTTAAAAAAGATCCAACTCTCGTTTGGCCTGACAACCGTCCCATGAAACAAGAACTGCTGCGCGAGCATGGTCCCGCGGCTCTAGCTTCTATTGCGTAGCACATTGGCGCTTTCGCAAGGTCATGGCGCTCTCATCCGCGGGATTTTCAGTCCCATCCTTGGTCCTGGCTGGAAATCCAGCTAGGGAACAAACAGAAACGTTCCAGAGGTATAAGATTCGAACTTTACAGCAGTTCTTTGATTATTCTGATTAAAACCAAAAGTACCAGGAGAATCTGCTTTATTAGTTTTAAAATCTGCCGATAAGAACAACAGTTGTGGTTATTCATTCGGACCTCCTTCGCGAAATTCGGAAGAGAGGCCGTCCAAAAGGCGACCTTGCGAAAGCAAGAGTCGCTTTTGCATTTTTTAAACCACAAAATCCTGGTGCCTATTTTATAATCTGCACTCGCACAGTTCTTCAGCACAACAAAGTCTCGCTCACAAAAACTGCACACGCATTAAGCGCTCGCTGCGGATTGATTTGGCAGAAACTGCTTTTTGATTCTGAGTGATCCTCTGACGTGATAAAAGCTCGTCCCTTATGCAACATGATTTACAAAAAGCGGATGATCAAAAAATTCGCACTGAATTGTTTTCGACTTCGAGCCAACTTATTAAAAAAATCCGCAAACTTGAAAAAGATCATGCCGATTTTCTGTTGTGTGATCAGATGATGTATCACGACTGGCGTAAGCTCACTTTCCGGGAGGAGTTGCAAGAAATTGAAGCACTCGAAAGGCGCCAAAAGATTTTGAACACCTTTCAAGTGCATCTTAATTACGTCGCAACGACCTCCAATGTATCGCCAGCACAAGCCTATGCCATGCTGAAAGAAGAGGAAGGGCAGTATCAGTGTGGCGATGATATGTGGAAGTACGTCATCGATAACTTGCGAAAAACGCGATACGAATCCGCAACGCAATCACTACCGAGAGCTCAAAATCCTGCGGTGGAATCTGCCGAACGCGTGGACTTTGCCGAAATATTTTTCAGGGACGATTCGGCCTTAAGTGGGCTCAAGCGCACGGCGCGCTCGGTCTATCATTATCTGAGTGACATCGATAACCAGAAAATAGAGCAGCATCTGGCAGATCCGACTGCAGGCTATCGTTTATTTAAAGAAAGCCTGCAAATCACTATCAAGTGCGGCGACTGGCATCTTTTAGGCAGAGTCTGGAAAAGTGCCGATCCCAGCTATCGCCAACGATACCTGCACAATATGCCAATGCATCTTAAGAAATTCTGGCAAAAAGTTATTTCTGACAACGAACGCGACGAAGCCCTGGAGGAAAGCCGAACGGATGCTGACACTGTATTGCGGACAACTTATCACAAACTCGTGCGCTTGCTTCATCCCGATAAACTTGTCGGGCAGTCTTTGGAATACCAACAGTGGGCCTCAGTAAAGTGGCAACGAACTCAAGCAGCCTATCAGGATGGAGATGTCGCAGCGTTAAAGCGTCTTGAATTACTGTGTCTGGCTGAATTAGGGCAGTTGAATGATCTCACCACCGAAGAGATTTCTCAGTGCTCGGATCTTTTCGAAACAGAACTCGAGTCTTTAAAGAAAAGTATCGCTCAGTGTACTCAACATCCAGCGTGGAAGTTTTCCAGCCGCCGAAGTTACGATTCATTAAAACAAAGCGAGTATGACGAATTAAGAAAGCACCTGATCCCATTGCGCGCCGACGTCTCCGCGATGGAAGTTTTGTTAGAGGGGTATGCGAGCAAGTGTCATTGACTTCTTGCGGAACCGCAGCGGAAATGAAAATTACCATTCTGTCTGCAAGTGGGATTTACTTTTTTGATCCCACTTCGAACCAATCGATGTTCAAGCAGCGTAAAACTTCTGAATCGGAAGGTGCTGCTTTTTTTGTTGCCTTTTCGACGGTCTCAACCAAAATTTTTCTGATATCGTTCGCCGCCTCCTGAGACAAAGCCATGGGGCCGGAATAAAACAAGTTCTTTTCTGAAGGACTCTCCATCGCCTGCAGGCCTTTCAAGCGCCAATTGGAATGATGACGATTGACGAACGGGGAGTCGTGCCCCACGTGAGTTACCTGAGGGCCAATATCTAAACGACCCTTTTTTTCGACGATCAACTCGTGGCCTTTTAAAAAGTCCATGACCTTACTGACCAAAGCGCGATCTAAATTCAAATATTGGGCGACAGCAGTGGCGTTATCAAGCTGAGGAATCGAAACTCCCAGGCGAACAGCACTGTAATACCATTGGGAATAGAACGTCGCTTTGTCTTCGTCGGTAAATTTTTGGTGTTTCACACGATTTTTTAAAGCGGTCGCAGCTGTGCGAATTTGTTCCAATTGCCTGTCAAAGTAAGCTTGTAAATCCCTGTTCCCAGCGCGACTTTTTTGGATCAGCAACATAAAGTAATCGCGCTCTAAATCCGTGAAGCCGATGAATGATGAAATGGCGAGTCCTTGCTCCACCGTCAAATCACGATCCCCGCGAAAAATCTGACTCATCACCACTGAGTTCACGTTTAAATGCAAAGCCATCTGACGAAGCTGGCCATGTCCATTGCGCGGTTGGCTTGCGATCCATTCGTTGATGCAGTGTTTATAGTCGTGAAAGTCAAAAATGTTCATGGAATGCTTCCTTTAAGCCGGAATTTAAAGTTAGCGTAAATGTTAAGTTTATAGATAACAATTAAATTAATAGATGTAGAATGCAAATTTCGACAGGGCGATACTGAGTTTGTTCAACGATTGAATAAACACGGAGGTTTAATGAAATCAGCATTGGTAACAGCAGGATTGCTTTTCTTGGCTTTGCAAAGTCACGCGAAACCACAAGGCGGCGTTGATGGCGGCGGAGGTAAGAGTGTCGTTTGTCGCAACTCCAAAGGCCAAATCACTTCAGCTCAAACATTGGATTTGTTTGAAGCTAAGAACGTCTATAATTTAAAGTTGGTACAATTTAGCGGAAGTGCAGAACAAATTTCGGCTAAGGTTCAAGCTAAGCTCAAGGACTCGATTGGTTCCGGCTATGATTACAATCCCTTCTATGTACGCGTGAATAGAATCATGAAATTCGTCCCAGCCAGCGCAGTGATTAAACCAATCGATGATGCAGCTGAAGTGGTCTTGCCAAAAAACTGTCAACTTGAGCAGTTAGCGCATTATGTGGACGATGAAACGCTGTTGGTAAGTCAGGAAATTTGGAGCCATCTGTCCAACACTGAAAAAGCTGCATTGATTTCTCACGAAGCCGTTTATCGTGTGGATCGTGCTTTCGGGGCGAAAGATTCTCGAAGAGCACGCCGTATCGTGGCCCATTTGTTTTCTGACTTCGCTTTTGAAGAGGTCAATGGCGACATGCCGAAAGGGGCGAAAAGTTGTACCGCTTCAGTGAATGGGCGCATGACTTACCAGTTTAACTACTATCCATCCACTGATGGAAAGAAGACCGTCATGCAATTTGAGTGGTTTGGCGGGAAGCCCGTTTTTACCAAAAAAACGGCCACCTTTCCAATCGCCTTACCTTGGCTAAGCAGTCTGCCAAGTCGCTGCAACGGAAATCCTGAATGCAAAGTTACTGAGGGAGCCGTGGCCTCTAAATTTGAAGGCGTAGGTTCGGTTCAGGTTTCTCGTGGGGTCTTTAAAGATGGGGCATTTAACAGAGAAATGTTTTACATTGAAGATGCCGTCGGTAAGCACACGCTGAACTGCTATCCTGGTTCTGATGATAATGTCGTTCAATTGGAAGTAACTAAATCTACTCGCTTTGTTATTCCTGCCAATACCAGTAGTTGTTATTCACGAAAAATTGCGGCAGCCAATGGAACCGTTCCAGAACTTGATGTTGAGGGTGCCTATACTAACATTCCAAAGTTGCTGTTCAAGCAAACAAATCCCAACCGTGACTTATATATAAGCGCGGTGAAGGTCTATGTTTCTGATGTGGATGGGCATGAAAGTACGTGTGCCTTTGGCGGAGATCAATTGGCAGCTTTAAGTGATCAGTGGTGGGTAAATAAAAACAACGATGCTCTTATTTCCAAGGGCACCACCGCGTTCGGTACGGATTGCCCGGTTATCTGTGGTGGGTTTTCTATGGATGGCCCTTACACGGCGACGGGGACTGTAAAAGTTTATGGTTACACTCAAAGTGACGATGGGGAAGATCAAGAACCTGTGGTTTTGTCGGCGCCGATCACAGTTTCCAATTTCTAAAAGCAATTTTCTAACTTGTCCGTCCAGCGTCAAACGCCGATCCCGAAAAGATCGGCGTTTTTATTATTGAAAAAATAATTTTTTCGAACTTGCCTTAGGAAACAAACTCCCTCATGCTTTTGTTAGGAGTCGCTTGGATAGTGACTTCTACGTACACAAGGATGTGTTCTTCATGAAAAAGTTTCTAGTCGGCATGGCGGCCGCTTCTATTTTATTTTCTACCTCTGCTTTCGCAGCGGTTCCTCAATACAAAGTGAATATGCGCGTGGGCCTTAAGGGTTCTGCTCCTATTTCGATTAACACAGTTACTAAATCCGGCAAAAAAGCATACATCAGCGAATTTTCTGACGACGGACAAAATGAAACGATCGTTGAAGTGATGGCACGTAAGTCCCAGCAAAATAACAAAGCGGGCTTATATATGGATGTGACAGTGACAAAACGGGTGCGTGGGCAGAAGAAAATCTCTGAGCGCACTCAAGTTTTCGCTCCTGAAAATCAAGAAACAGAATTCGGCGTGAGCAATAAAGGTAAGATGGCTGGCAATCTTTCGCTTGCCGTCATGGCGCATCAACTTTAATAAAAATTGTGAAGTTCCTTTGCTTTGGTGGGTTCATCATGTTGCAATTTTTCTCGCATGGAGGGAATTATGCAAAAATGGACTCGTCTATTTATTACGTCAGCACTTGCGGTTACGACTGCTAGTCCTGCATACGCAGGAAGCCTATTGAGATTCAACTCAGGAACAGTAAATCCTGGTTTGCAAGCTCAAGCTCTTACTTTCTCTGATAAAGTCGCTTCAGACTATATCGTTCAATTTTCTAACAAGATCACAGCGAAGGATCGCTCGGCTCTTCAAGCACGCTTTGAGGTGTTTGGCTATTTGCCAGACGACGCTTTGGTTGTGCGCGGGACATTGTCGGATTTGAATTCATTCCGTCAATCCCACCCAGGTGTTTACGCGATCGTAAAATACCAAGCTCAATACAAAATCAGCAGTGATATCGCTCCTGTAAGCGTATTTAATAAAGATCAATCTCAAAGTCTTTTGATCCAGCTTTTCAAATCTTCTGATGCAAAAGCGGTTGTGGCTTCATTGAAAAAAATGAATGCACAACTTCAAGTGGTGAATGGTAAATCCATCGTGGTAGTCGTGTCTCGTTCGCAAATCTACAACATCGCAAACTTGACGGGCGTTGAGCACGTGCAAAGTACTCCGGAAATCACAACTATGGATTTCCCATTGGATCAAAAAATGGATCCAGTTGTTAAAGGTGCTGGCGATTACTCAGATATCAAAGGTGACGAAACAGGAACTAAAACAATGAAGTTTGATTCTGTTTGGTCTTTGGGTCTAACGGGTCGTGGTCAGATCGCGGCTATGGCAGATACAGGTTTGGATTCTGGTAATATCAACCAAATCGCATCTGACTTCTCGGGCGCAGTTAAATCGGGTTACGCTTTCGGTTTGTGGGCTAAAACTTGGGAAGATCCAATGGGGCACGGAACTCACGTGGCGGGTTCTATCCTGTCTCGCGGTACAGCTTCTGGTGGTCGTCTTAAAGGTGGCGCCTACGATGCAACGATGGTTGCTGAAGGCATGTGGTCTCCAATGCTTAACGGTTTAAGTGTTCCTTCTAAGCTTGCAGATTTGTTTGAAAAAGCAAACGCAGACGGTGCGCGCGTTCACTCCAATTCATGGGGTGCCGTTAAGAACTTCGGGGCTTACGACTCTATGGCTGTTCAAGTCGACGAGTGGATGAACAACAACCAAGATATGCTTGTGATCTTCGCAGCTGGTAACAGCGGTGTCGACATGAACAAAGACGGTCGCATCGATGGCGGTTCTATCGGAACTCCAGGGACTGCGAAAAACGTTCTAACTGTTGGTGCTTCTAAAAATAAAACTGCGACAGGTGGTATCCAGGTTCCAGTCAGCAAGCTTCGTGCAGCTGCTGAAGCTTGGTCTGCAGAGCCGATCTTTTCATCGATGTTGTCTGACCGTGATGATGGTATCGCGATGTTCTCTTCCCGTGGTCCTACTTTGGATGGCCGTGTGAAACCAGAAATCGTAGCTCCAGGTACAAACATCCTTTCTAACCGTTCTCACATCAAAAATGCTTCTCCACTTTGGGGCGCATACAATGATGACTATGCTTGGTCGGGTGGTACTTCTATGGCGACTCCTCTAACAGCAGGGGCCGTGACTGTTACTCGCCAAATGTTGGTTGAAAAATGGGGCGTGCAAAATCCTTCTGCAGCTGTGCTAAAAGCAATGATCATGCACTCTGCAGATGATTTGTACCCAGGTCAGTTCGGTGAAGTCGGTGCAGCGAAAGGCCAAGAGCTTTTGACTCGTAGACCTAACTCTGATGAGGGTTACGGCCGCGTGAACATGGATAACATGGTTAAAATGATGAGCAACACTATCGTTGCTGATGACCGTGACGGTGTGGCGACAAACCAATCTGAAACTTATGAGTTCAATCTAAATGCTCCAGGCAAACTGTATGCAAACTTGGTTTGGACGGACGCTCCGGGTTCTGCGAATGCATCTAAAGCATTGGTGAACGACCTTGATTTGATCCTAACTGGTCCAAACGGAACAGTTTCAATGAACGATCACGTGAACAACGCTGAGATGATCGAAACGACTTTGCCAGCGGGCTCTTACAAGCTAACTGTTAAAGGTAACAACGTTCCTGCGGGCAAAAACGGTGGCCGTCAGCCATACGCCCTTGTTTTCAGCGTTCAGTAGTGACTGTTTAGTAATTAATCGATTATTGATTAAGTAATTGAAATAATTGAGCAAAAGCCCCATTTATGATGGGGCTTTTTTTGTTTGAAAACCTTGGAAATCTTTTCCAATGCGCCGCTCAGATTTGATAACTCGTGTCAAATTTGATAGAACTAGCACGGTTATAAGTGGCTATAAGTGGAGGTTTCCTGATGCTGACGTTCAATATCGGCGATAATGCAGTTTATCCCGGCTATGGTGTGGTAAAGGTCGTCGCGATCGAGACAAAAGAAATGCTCGGCGCAAAGATCTCTTTCTACAACATGCAGTTGGTAGATACGGGCCTTAAAATCATGATCCCTACAACAAACGTTAAGTCTGCGGGCCTTCGCCCCATCATCTCTAAAGATGAAGCGGCTCGTGTTGTTAGTATTCTGAAAGAAAAAGACGTTAAAATCGACAATCAAACATGGAATCGCCGTTACCGCGAGTACATGGAAAAGATCAAAACTGGATCTGTATTCGAAATCGCTGAAGTTTTACGCGATTTGTTCCTTTTGAAAGCAGATAAAGAGCTTTCTTTCGGCGAACGCAAGATGCTTGATTCTGCACGTTCCCTTTTGTTGAAAGAGCTGACTTTGGCGACAAGCGAAGCAGAATTGTTCAACGAAGAGGAAGTAAAAGCGATCTTCGGCATCACTGGTTAATTCTGGACGACTTCGAAAAAACATAATAAGTTCAAGGCTTGGATTTTCCAGGCCTTTTTTATTTTTCGGAGCCGTTCGATGTCTTCACAAAACTCTTCTAAAGTTCGCGTTCGTTTTGCCCCTTCTCCAACGGGATATTTGCACGTTGGTGGCGCTCGAACTGCCTTGTACAACTATCTTTTCGCCAAGAAAAATGGCGGTGAATTCATCCTTCGTATCGAAGACACGGACGAAGCACGTTCCACTCAAGAATCTTTGCGTGGAGTTGTTGACGACCTGGTTTGGTTGAATCTTTTGTGGGCTGAAGGCGTTGACCCGGTTACTTTGAAAGACGTCGGTCCCAATGGTCCTTACAAACAAAGCGAGCGCATGGGCATCTATAAGAAAATTGCTGAGCAGCTTTTGGCTGACGGCAAAGCTTACTACTGCTTTTTGACGGACGCTGAAATTGAAGTGCAGCGTGAGGCTCAAATGAAGGCGGGCGGTCAGCCGCATATTCAATCTCCTTACGCTGATTGGACTTTGGATCAAGCCAAAGCAAAAATGGCAGAGGGCGGAACTCCCCCAGTTGTTCGTTTTAAAACGAAGCACCTTAAAAAAGACTATATCTTTAACGACATCGTTCGCGGCGAAGTAAAGTTCCCATCCGACATGGTTGGGGATTTCGTTCTGCTTCGTGGCGGCGGTATGCCGGTTTATAACTTCTGCTGTGTGGTGGATGATCATTTGATGAAAATGACCCACGTATTCCGTGCGGAAGAGCATCTTCCGAACACTCTCCGTCAGTTGATGATTTACGAAGCGATGGGATGGAAAGCACCTGAGTTCGGTCACATGGCTTTGATCTTGGATGAAGACCGTCAAAAACTTTCTAAACGTAAAGGTGCCGTGGCTTGTGGTCAGTTGAAAGACGAAGGCTATCTGGCGTCGGCAGTATTGAATTTCATCGCACTTCTTGGTTGGTCACATCCGGAAGGTAAGGAGATCATGTCGGTTGACGACATGGTTGCTGCCTTCGATATCTCTCGTTTGAATCCTTCGGGGGCGATCTTTGACCGCGTGAAATTCAAATGGATGAATGCGCAGCACTTGCGTGCTTTGCCCAATACAGAGTTGTGGAAGGCGATTCAGCCGTTCCTGGCTCGCGAGAAAATGGAATTGCCGTCAGATCCCGTATGGCAGGATAAGTCTTTGAACTTGTTTAAGCCGTACATGGAAGTTTTGGCTGATGCGATTACTTTGTACCGTCCGTTGAATGACAACTCTTACGTGATTCAACCAGACGCAGAAGAAGTGATGAAGCTAGAAACGACGAAAGCCGTTTTGACGACTTGGAAGGAATTGGTTCAAGCCCACGGTGCTGAATACATGACAGAGGAAGAATTCCTTAAAATCCAAGACGAAGTAAAAAACAAAACGGGTGCGAAAGGTAAGAACTTGTTCCAGCCAATTCGCGTGGCTGTGATCGGTCAACCTCACGGAGCAGAGCTAAAAATCCTGGTTCCGCTAATGAAAAAGCAATCCCTGGTGACTCGTGCAGAAAAAGCACTAGCGACTCTGTAAGGAAATTTATGTCATTGAAGATTTACAACTCTCAATCCCGTCAGTCCGAGGAATTTGTTCCTTACGATCCGAAGCATGTGAAAATGTACGTGTGTGGTCCGACGGTTTACAACTTCCTTCATGTCGGTAACTTCCGTGGACCAGTCGTGTTTAATATGGTTCGCAATTGGTTGGAGTATTTGGGCTTCAAAGTTTCCTATGCTTTGAATTTTACGGATGTCGACGACAAAATCATCGCGAAAGCGAATGAATTGGGAATGGCTCCTGGCGAGCTTTCTGAAAAGTACATTGCCGAATACAAAACTGACTTTGCAAGTTTGGGCCTTCGTCCGCATGATATGAATCCAAAAGTGACTGAGCATATGGAAGACATCCTTTCAATGGTCGGTACATTGATTGATAAAAAAGTCGCTTACGAAGCGCAGGGTGACGTTCTTTACTCGATCGAAACTTTCAAAGACTACGGCAAACTAAGCGGTCGCCACACGGACGAATTGCTTGCCGGTGCTCGTGTTGAGGTGGACGAAAAGAAACGTTCTCCGATGGATTTTGCTTTGTGGAAGGCCGCTAAACCAGGGGAAATCTCCTGGCCGTCTCCATGGGGCCCGGGTCGTCCCGGCTGGCACATCGAGTGTTCGGCGATGATTAAAAATATCTTTGGTGATCAGATCGACATTCACGGTGGTGGTATGGATTTGATTTTCCCACATCATGAAAATGAAATCGCGCAGTCGGAAGGCTGCACGGGTAAGCATTTCGTAAAATACTGGATGCATAACAATATGCTTAACTTCGGCGGTCAGAAGATGTCGAAGTCATTGGGTAACATCGTTTCTCTTCGTGAATTTGTGACGATGTATAATGCCGAGATCTACAAATGGATGATTCAATCCGTTCATTACCGTACGATGAGTGAGTTCGGTGATGCGGCTGTGGATCGTGCGATTTCTGGTTTGGCGCGCGTGTATTCAGCGATGGCGATGGCGGAAAGCTATCTGACTCCGGAAGTCACTCAAGTGGATGCAAGTTTTGCGAAAATCACAGAAGACGCTTGGAAAAAAGTTGAAGCTGCGATGAATGACGACTTTGGAACTCCCGAAGTTTTCGCTGTGATGTTTGAAGTGGTTCGCCAGTTCAATAACCAAGTTCGCCGTGGTATGAAGGCAAACCCTGCAACCCAGGGGAAAGCTTTGGCCTTCAGTCAGTTCATCAAAAAGATGGGTGCAGTATTGGCATTGTTCCAAGAGCCCGCGCATGATTTCTTGATTAAGCTGGATAACATGCTTTTGGATAAAGCAAATATCAAACGCGCTGACGTCGATGCCCTGGTAGCAGAGCGTTCGTTGGCTCGTGCGAATAAAGATTTCGCTAAGTCTGATGAGCTTCGTAATAAGTTGGTCGCGATGAATATTTCTGTGAGCGATACGCCAGAAGGTTCCTTCTGGGAAGTTACGAAATAGGGAATAATTAAAGGGCTTCGAATGAAACCCTTTTTTATTGCTTACGACATTACACTGACGCGTGCAGCAACCTCAGCGGAAGTGGAAATTGCATCGCTGTTATACTCGCAGAGGGAAATAGCTCTAATAAGATGAATTGCTGCAATCAGTTACCGAAGCGGAGATGAAACTGTCATGAATGAACGCAGTTATACCGCCGTGGTGGTTTCTGAAAGTGGTTTTTTGTGTGGAACTACGAACCGCAATGTCGATCGCACGAGGCCTCCGCAGTAAATCACTCCAAGACTGCTCCACATTAGGAAGATTCCATCGAATGGAACTCGAAAGCGATTTTCGGATTTGAAAATATAAACCGTAAAGAAAATCGTTAAAATCAACAGTGCACAGACTTCATTGAAGGAATTGCTTCTTTCTGCTGAAGATTGCTCGTCGTCAGAGATTGAATTGCTTTGATGTGGGCTCGAATTTCTCTGATGTTGGTTTCTTAAGCCAAGGCGGGGATCGAAATTCTGTGCAAAAGAATTGCGTCGGCGAGAAAATGCCAGCGCGCCGATCAATGCCAATGGTAGCAAAATCCACTCGAAAATCGGTGCCCAGAATTTGTATAGAAAATCTATGTCGGAGCCCGCGACGGGCCAAGTGCTGTTTCCATAGAAAAGATAATTGATATAGCGAAGACTTTCCACCATGACCCACGGATTTTCTTTCGCACAGTTGGCTCCAGCTTTCCAAAAGTAAGCCTGGTCGGTGAACGGACGGTCCCATTTTTTAGCGGTAGTTTCTTTTAAGGTCACAAACAGCGGAGACATCCAGCCAGCGCCTGCGGAGTCGGTATTGTTTTTTGACGGACATTTTCCTTCGACGAAATTTAAAGCTCCTGCTGTTGGACCCCATTGCCACTGGTTATAGGCCCATTTCGTAAATGCCAGATGGGGAGTCATGATAACCAGACAGCCCAGTGCCATCATCGCAACTTTTCTAAAAGCAGAACGAATTTGCGCGCGCTCGCGATATAAAAGCCACAAGCTGAATGCGGGAACAAAGAACGCGTGATTGCCCTTAAAATAAAACGAAACCATCACTAAAACGCCGACCAAGAAATAATCGCGAAGCTTAGCAGATTCCAAAGCCCGGGAAATTCCCCACAACGTCAGCATAATCAAAAAGCTGTAAGGTGATTCCGCCATATAGCGGGCCGTGAAGCCAATCTGCGGAACGTCCAACGACAAAAACAAAAGTGTTAATAAAGCCGCAATTTTTCCAAAATGTTTCAAGACTAAAAGATACCCAAGCAATACCGTACCCATCGATACGAAAATACTGGCCCACTTATGGAGTTCCCAATCGCCGAGCAGGCGCAAAGCCAAACCGTAAATCGTGTAACCGATCGGTTGAAATGTCTGACCTAAATTGAATGACCCGCGAAGCATCTGAATGCCGCGCTGAAAGTACCCCGCCATATCGGAAAACAAAAACATTTCCGGAGGCATCACCACTTGCGTGGTCCAAAACCGCAAAAGAAAACCCATGAGGAAAATAGCAATAACGGGGATCTTCCAGCGATCAGAAGGTAACGGGAGTTTTGCATAAAGCATACCGCATAAAGCCATACACAAGACGATCAAACCACCTAACAACTGCGGGGCACTCCAATCTTTATCCAGGTAAAAACCAAAGCTTCCACCGAAAGAATCCCCAGTCAAATTCCACGAGGTGGCTTTCCCCATAACATCCAGACGAGAATATATCGGAAGCCCTCGCTCGTTATTGCAACGAAGTTCCGGAGAGGCGGGGAGCTTCCAATCCACTCCATTGGTGCTCATCGAATTGATGCAGCTTAAAGTTCGCAAGCGAAACTGCTTCAAATTCATCCACGATGGCAATAAGGAGGCGCGAGTATCGAACTGCACCCAAAAAAGGCCGCCCTCGGCCGGGTTGTGATCTTTGATGATAAGGGGAATGGGGGAGTTGGTTTCGGTCTCTAGATTCGGACGCACGATTTGGATGTTTTGCATTTTCGGTGTCAGCAATTGAAACCAATTCAGGCAAAGGATCCCAATAAAAAAACTGAACCAAAACAGGCGTGTTCGTGCAAATTCCATGGCCGAAGCTGTAGCCTCGGTCATGATTCGCGGCAAGTTACTAACTGGTCATTATTTTAAAATCAACTCGTGGGATTTGTTTTTTTCAATCTCGTCTGGATTCATCAATTGAGGACGATGTTTTCCCCGTAAGAATAGCTCCACTTGATCTTGGTAAAATGGCGAAAGCATATGGCCGCTGATACCGATGGGATTGATCCCCCAACTGTGTGCAACATCCGCCATATCAACAACTCGGCGAGTGGAGGCACCCGCGGTCACATTAAAGTCCGCTCCCAAAGAGCGCGCTTTATTGTTGGTGATTTCGTTATAAGCTCCACCCATCGGATAAGGGCCCAGATTGAAAATATAACTCAAAGGTTTTTCCCGTCCCAGGGGGTGAATGTACTCAATCGTATGCAGCTTGCCCCATTGAGGCGGTTGCGCCCATTTTGCAAAAGTCGCACGCAAACCATCAGTAAAGACATCGGAAGGTTTCACAAGCGTCCACCACGGAGAGTTTTCGTTTTTTACAACACGCTCAAAAAACATCCAGGCATGGGGAGTCGAAAGATAAGTCGCGCGCAAATCATTCAAAGGAGACAACATCAACAAAAGACTTTGATTAACCCACTCATAGTAAAGACTTGCTTCCTGGGAGTCAGGATCAGAAATATAGTTCCAATTCTTCAGGCGATTTAACCATGGTCCATAGTTGGTTTGCTCTGCGGGGGTCAGCTGCAAATAACCCAGCATTTTTTGCAGCAAGAGGGCGTTGGCCATGTTGTAGTTTTTAACCTGCAAGGCGCGCATCTCTTCGCTGTTCCATTTTTCTTTAAGACTTAGCTCCCTCAGAATCGTGTTCTGGCGGTCCGCACTTTGCCAGTCGCCACGAATTTCTGAATCCGCATTTGCCGGGCGAGTGTTGGCGGTCACGATCACGCCGGAATCAGGATTCACCGTGTGAGGTTTTTCCTGCCATGACAGCAAGCGCTTGTATTCATCTTTGCCGCTGGTGCCATCTAAAATCAAATCTGAATTGGGATTGTTCTTAACTTCCACGTCACCAAACATCCACCACGCGATATTGTCGGCGTCAGCGTACATCACATTCAAGCCGGGAGCCGTACCCGGTTTCAGTGCGTCTTCAAAAGTTTTCATGTCCTTTGCCTTACCCATAATGTAAAGCGCATATAAAGGATCGTTGTCGACTTTGTGATAAGCCCACTTCATCGACAAATCAGCGTCGATCACGTGATCCATTAAAGGACCATGGGGAGTTTCAATAATCTCCAAATTGATCGGATTCTGCTTTTTTACCAGGATCGTTTCTTTGCGAACCTGATAAGACTGCTCCTTGCCATTAAAGATCAAAGTTTTTTTCGTACGATCAATCTTTTCAGCATAAAGATCCATGTCATCTGTTTGGGACATCGTAAATCCCCAAGCGTGGTGAGGCGTGTGCCCCAAGATCGCAAATGGAACCAATGGCAGATAGTGACCGTAAATTTCAAAGTCAGGCGTGTTGATGTGAGCTTCGAACCACACCGAAGGATGTGAATAGGCAATGTGCGGATCATTGGAAAAAATACTTTTGCCGCTGGCAGAACGTTTCGGCGCTAAAAGCCACGAGTTGCTGCTATCAAAAACCGTCGCAAAAGAATTATCCGCCACGGAGTAAAGGGGGCTTAAATCGATATTGCCCGCATTTTTGTAGGGAGTTTTTAATTGATCATTGCGAAGCTCATTAAAAATTTCCGGTGAAAACTTCTGAGACAGTGAGGTCATCGTCGGGTCCACTCGCAGTGCAATTCCGAAACTGTAAGCGATCTGTCCTGTCATCACGTAAGAATCAATCGGGGAGAATGGTTTTGGTTTGATCCCCAGGATCGCCAAATCATAAGGAACGGGACGAGTTGCGACATATTGATTTACGCCGTCGCAGTAGGCTTCCATTAAGGCCCACATCTCGTGATCGAAAGTTCCGTCTTGGCGCTTTTTCGCCAGCATCTTTTCTGAAGTCTCTTTCAACGCAAGACTGCGATACAGCATGTCGGATTTGATGGTTTTTTCGCCGATCACTTCGGAAAGCAATCCTTGTGTTTGGCGGCGAGCCATTTCCATTTGGAAAAGTCTTTCGCTGGCCATGACATATCCCAGGGCTCTAAATGCATCAGTTTTGTTTTGAGCAAAGATATGAGGGATGCCAAAGGAGTCACGTTGGATTTTAACGGGAGACTGCATGTTTGTGAGCGAAATTTCACCGTCGAGAGGCGCCAATGAGCGTCGCATGAAGGTATAAGTTCCAACGCCGGCCACAACGACCATTACTGCAAGAATCAACAGGGAGATTTTGAGTTTTCTCATGCCCTCACTGTCACAAAGACTAGCTCTTCAGGCAAGCCTGCGAGATGTCATCATGCACCGCAGGGACCTCTAGCGAATTGGCTTTCAATTATGCTAGAATCAGAGGGATGGCCAAAGCTTATAAAAAGAACTTTCAACTGGTATCTGAATTCAAACCTTCTGGTGATCAGCCAAAAGCGATCGAGCAGATGGTGGAAAACATTGCTGCAGGTTTAAAACACCAAACTCTGTTAGGTGTAACCGGCTCGGGGAAAACCTTCAGTATGGCGCATACTATTGCGCGATTGAATCAACCGGCCTTGGTGCTAGCTCCTAATAAAACATTGGCGGCTCAGCTCTATGCGGAGTTTAAAGAGCTGTTCCCGCAAAATGCGGTGGAGTATTTCGTCAGTTACTACGACTACTACCAGCCGGAAGCTTATATTCCTTCGACGGACACTTATATTGAAAAAGACTCGGCAATTAATGAGCAGATTGATCGCATGCGCCACTCGGCGACGCGTTCTTTGTTTGATCGTCGCGATGTGATCATCGTCAGTTCCGTTTCGTGTATCTATGGTTTGGGGTCTCCGGAAGCCTACGAAGGAATGATGATTCAGGTGGTTTCGAACACAGAAATGAAACGCGACCATCTTTTGCGTGAACTAATCCGTGTACAATATCAGCGCAACAACGTCGATTTCACTCGTGGAACTGTGCGTGTGCGGGGCGATAACGTCGAAATTTTCCCACCCTATGAGGAAGACCGTGTGATCCGCGTGGAATTCTTTGGTGACTTTATCGAAAGGCTGTCGTGGATTGATCCATTGACGGGGCAAGTACTGGAAGAAATCGATCAAATCGGTATCTATCCCGGAAGTCACTATGCGACCGGTGATGACAATCTAAAACGCGCCATCAAGACCATCCAAGATGAGTTGCGCGATCGCCTGCAGTATTTAAATCAAAACTTAAAATTCCTGGAAGCTCAGCGCCTGGAGCAAAGAACTTATTATGATATCGAGATGATGGAACAAATGGGTTTCTGTCAGGGGATCGAGAATTACTCGCGCCACTTGACGGGCCGTGGAGAAGGCGAACCTCCTCCAACTTTGCTGGAGTATTTCCCGAAAGACTTCATCACCTTTATCGATGAATCTCACGTCACGGTACCGCAGATCGGTGGTATGTATCGTGGAGACCGTGCTCGTAAAACCACGCTGGTGGAGCATGGCTTCCGTATGCCTTCCGCATTGGATAACAGACCTTTGAATTTTCAAGAGTTCGAAAAGATGATGGACAAAGTCGTCTATGTGTCCGCGACTCCGGGAAATTATGAATTGCAAAAATCCGAAGGGATCATCGTCGAGCAGATCATTCGTCCGACGGGATTGATTGATCCTGTGGTGGAGGTGCGCCCGGTAAAACATCAAGTCGATGATTTGCTGAAAGAAATCCGCGAGCGCATCAAGCTTAAAGAACGTGTCTTGATCACGACTTTGACGAAACGTTCTGCCGAAGACTTGACTGAGTATTATGAAAACTTGGGCATCAAGATCAAGTACCTTCACAGTGATATCGATACGATCGAGCGTTCTGAAATCCTGCGCGATTTGCGTCTGGGCGTCTTTGACGTTCTGGTCGGGATCAATCTTTTAAGAGAAGGTTTGGATATTCCAGAGGTGAGTCTTGTGGGTATCACTGATGCCGACAAAGAGGGATTTCTTCGCTCTGAGCGTTCTTTGATTCAAACAATTGGCCGTGCGGCCCGTAACTTGAACGGGCGCGTGATTTTGTATGGTGACGTGATTACCGACAGTATGAAAAAAGCGATCGGGGAAACCGAACGTCGTCGACGCATTCAGCAGGAACACAATGAAGCGCACGGGATCACGCCACAATCTATTCGTAAGAAAATCAGAGATGGTTTGGGTGAAACATTCGATGGATCTGTAGGTGGACAGCCGCTGAAGGGAGAGAATCGCCAGGAGGCGATTGTGAATAAGTATTCCCATGCGCCCGACAAACTGACCCAGGAAATCGACAAGCTTCGTGAGAAAATGCGTAAGCTGTCTAAAAATCTTGATTTCGAGGAAGCCGCGAAAGTGCGTGATGAAATCAAGCGCTTACAGATCGTTGAGTTGGGCATTCGCAGTGGTGAAGTTGAGGGCGATAGCGCCAAGGTGAATAAAGATGGCCTCGAGTAAGTTCGAAGAAATACGCGATAAGGTGCGCGAATTCCCCACGCAAAGTGGCGTGTACCTGATGAAAGGACCTGGCGATAAGATTATCTATATCGGTAAAGCCAAGTCTTTGCGCAATCGTGTTCGCAGTTACTTTACAGATAGCAAAGATCACTCTCCGAAAACCAGACTTCTGGTTTCTAATATCCTGGAAGTTGAATACATATTAACCAAAACCGAGGTTGAGGCATTTTTGCTGGAAGCTTCGTTGATCAAAAAGCATCGTCCCAAATACAATATCCGACTGCGTGACGATAAGGCTTATCCTTACATTCGCCTCAGTTGGTCAGAGAAATTTCCTCGTCTGTTTGTCGCTCGTAAAGTAAAGCGCGATGGCAGCTTGTATTTTGGACCTTACACGTCAGGTTTGGCTGTGCAGGGGACCATTCGTTTCTTGAACCGCACTTTTAAAATTCGTGATTGTACAGATGCTATGTTCAACACACGTAAACGCCCTTGTATGACGTACCAGATTGGTCGTTGTACGGCTCCGTGCGTGGAATATATCTCTCAAGAAGAATATAAAGGTGAAGTTGAAGGGGCGAAGCTATTCCTGAAAGGCCAGAACAAAAAGGTCATAAAAGCGTTAAAAGAAAAAATGATGAGTGCCGCCGACGAAGAAAAATTCGAAGTAGCAGCGCGCTTGCGTGATTCGATTGAGGCCATTAAGACCATTCTGGAAAAACAATCAGTCATCAATGATACGACAGAAAAAGATCAGGATGCCGTGGGTTATTACGGGGATGACCGTGGCTGCTTGATTGAAACAGTCCACGTGCGTTCAGGTCGTGTGATCGGAACGCGTCCTCACTTCTTGCCGCATTTTGATCCGAACGACCCAGTGGAAGATCCGCGTGAGTGGATGGTGGACTTCCTGAATCAGTATTACGAAGACAACTTTATTCCCGATGATGTCTTGTTGCCATTGGATATTGGCAGTGACTTGAATAAGTTGATGGAACAGGTTTTGGAATCGCGTTCCGAAACGAAATCGACAGTTCGATTTGCAACGGATGAACGCGGTCGAAATTTGGTGGAAATGGCCAATGAAAACGCCAAGGCGCATTTTTTAAAGTACGTATCCAAGTCCGAAGAAAAACTCCGTGGTCTGCAAGAGATCAAAGAGAAATTCAATCTTTCGGAAATGCCTCGTCGTATCGAGTGTTATGATATTTCCACCTTCCAAGGGGCAGAGACTGTCGCATCCCAGGTGGTTTTTGAGGAGGGAGTCCCGGCCAAGGATCACTACCGTCGTTATAAAATCAGAACAGTCGAAGGTATCAATGACTTCGCGTCCATGTATGAGGTTTTAAGTCGCCGATTTAAGCACACGGAATATGAAGATCCGCAGTTGATCGTTATCGACGGTGGTAAAGGGCAATTGTCCCAAGCCATCAAGATTTTGACTGAAATTGGACGTAATGACATTCCGGTGGTGGGTTTAGCCAAAGCTCGTACTGAAAGTGACTTTCAAAAGGCCGAAGTGGAATCTACAGATGAGCGTTTCTTTCTGCCGGGCCGTGCAAACCCGGTGATCTTCAAGAACAACTCCGAAGCCCAGCATATTCTGGTGGGCATTCGTGACGAAGCCCATCGTTTTGCCATCACTTACCACCGTAAGTTACGCGAAGGAACGTCTTTAGAGAGCGAATTGGATTACGTTGTGGGTTTAGGCGAAAAAAGAAAGAAAACTCTTTTGACTCAGTTTAACTCTATTGATGAAATCAGAATGGCCGATCCTAGTGAGATTGCAAAACTTAAAAGCTTCAACCGCGTTTTGGCGGAGCGAATTATTTTGCAATTGAATGAATCGGAAGAAGAAGAAGTCGAAGCTGAATAAAGCCCGGCTTATAGCCGAATAGAGTGCACATGAAGAATCATGCCTTTTTAGTGGGAATTGCCATTTTCTTAAGCCGTATCGCGGGACTGGTTCGCGAACGTGTGTTTGCCCACTTCTTTGGTAACTCCGCAGCCGGTGATGCTTTTAAAGCTGCTCTTAAAATTCCAAACTTCCTGCAAAATCTTTTCGGTGAGGGTGTGCTTTCGGCCAGCTTCATTCCAGTTTATGCTCAACTTTTAGCGAAAAAGCATGACGAAGAAGCCGCCAAGGTGGCTTCCGTTATTGGCAGTTTAATGTTCTTGCTGACTTCGTTGTTGGTGATCAGTGGTGTTTTTGCGACGCCATTCCTGATTGATCTCATCGCCCCCGGGTTCACAGGTGAAAAGCGCGAACTGACTATTCAAATAGTGCAGATCCTGTTCCCAGGAACAGGCTTTTTGGTGATGTCCGCTTGGTGTTTGGGGATTTTGAATTCTCATAAAAAGTTTTTCTTATCCTACATTGCACCGGTGATTTGGAATTTGACGATCATCGCGACCTTGGTGATCTGGGGTTCCAAACAGATGCAATTTGATCTCGCCATCACGGTTGCGTGGGGTTTGGTTGCAGGAAGCTTTTTGCAATTTTTCGTACAGTTACCATCAGCGCTTCGCCTGGGTAAAAAAATCAAGCCCTCACTTGATTTGAAAATTTCGAGTGTTACGACAGTCATGAGAAATTTTGTTCCGGTCGTCGTTTCTCGTGGAGTTGTCCAGGTCAGTGCTTATATTGACAGTATGCTTGCCAGTCTTTTGCCCACGGGGGCAGTTTCTTCATTGGCGTATGCGCAAACTCTTTACCTATTACCAGTCAGTTTATTTGGTATGAGTGTTTCTGCGGCAGAACTTCCCAGTATGTCCCAAGCCGTGGGCAGCGATGAAGAGATCCGTAATTATCTTAAAGGTCGTCTGAATCGCGGTTTGCAGCAGATCGCTTTTTTTGTCATTCCAAGTGTCGTGGCCTTTTTGCTTTTGGGCGATCTTATCGTAGGGGCCGTTTTTCAAACGGGCCAATTTGATGCGAGCAGCACGCAAACGGTTTGGATGGTATTGATCGGTTCAACGGTGGGTTTACTTGCCTCCACCTTGGGTCGTTTGTATTCCTCGACATTTTATTCTTTAAAAGACACGCGCACGCCGTTAAAGTACGCGGTGGTTCGTGTGATTTCAACAACAGGTCTAGGTGTGCTGTTCGCATTTTACCTTCCCGGTTGGTTGCATCTTGATGCTCAGTGGGGGACGCCAGGTTTGACGGCATCGGCTGGAATCGCGGGTTGGATTGAATTCTTTTACCTGCGCCGCGCTTTAAACCGTAAGATTGGCGAGACGGGTTTGCCCCTTAAATTCCAAGCCAAGGTTTGGTCTATTGCTGCTGTCAGCGCTGCGGTTGGAGCCGTTGTCGCTCGCTTAGCGATGTCTCAGGATTTGCATGTCATCATCAGGGCTGCGGTCGCAGTCGTTATCTATGGTGTGCTTTACTTTGGATTGGGATACGTATTCAAGATTGAGCAAGCACAAGGTTTCTTGGAAAAAGTCTTGCGCCGCTTGAAACGCTAGTCGGTGCCCTTAAACCATAGTAAGATTTGTTCGTCATGAATGATTCATCTATGTGGTCACCGCTCAAAATTTCAGTTTACCGTAACTTTTGGATCTGTGCTTTTTTGTCAAATCTTGGAACTTGGATTCAGGATGTGGCCGCAAGCTGGGTGATGACACATCTTTCAACGTCGCCTTTGATTGTTTCTTTGCTTTCATTCACAAGTAACTTGCCGGTGGTGTTTCTAAGTATCGCGGCCGGGTATTTGGCTGATCAGGGGCATCGTCGTCGCATCCTGCTTGCATCCGAAAGCATGATGTTTATTGCTGCCGCCATCTTAGCATATTTGGTGTGGCAGGAAAAAATCACCGAAGGCTCGTTGCTTTTACTATCGCTGGTGATGGGGGTGGGCTTTGCTCTTTCCAATCCTCCGTTTCAAAGTGTGCTGACAGATCTTGTCCCTAGCGAGCGCCAAGCGCAGGCGGTGTTGGTTTATTATATCGGCATCAACATCACGCGCGTTTTAGGTCCCACCTTGGGTGGTGTGATTTTGGGGGGAGTTGGTCCGGCGGCGGCCTTTTGCCTAAACAGTCTTTCTTTCCTGGGATTGATTTTATTTTTTTGGAAGTGGCCAGTTAAAGAAGCGGCTCCTCATCATGAAGAAAAAAAGGAAATCAAATTCACGCAAAAAGAATTCGAATTTTTGTTCTCCTTCCATAATATGAAATTGTGGGTGGAGATCTTCATCGTCACTTTCTTTGCTTCCAGCTTGTGGGCTCTTTATCCAACACGCGGCCGTTTGGAGTTGGGTTTGAATAGCTGGCAATATGGTTCACTGCTGGGATTCTTAGGTCTGGGTGCTTGTTTCGCGACGATTTACTCCAACAAAATCATGCTGCCAGAAAGAACCGGGCAGTCCTTGGCTGGTGCTTACTTTGTCTATGCCGTGGGATTGTTTTTTATTGGTGTAGCACCCAGTTATATTTTCATGTGTCAGGGGATGTTCTTTGCCGGAATTGGTTGGTTGATCCTTGCGACGTTGATGAACATGAGTTCACGCCAACTTACAGGTAAGTCGCATCTGAAAGCCACCATGCTCGGTGTTTTCTTAGCCGTGTTCTATGCCGGAATGGCGTTGGGTTCCGTCAGCTGGGGAGCCATGGCGCGGATGGGTTCCACAAGCATGGCGCTGATCACGTCGTCAGCCGGATTAACAGTTATTGCTCTTTATAAATTCCTGAATTCCAAAGTTGTAAAATCTTTATAAGAGAAGTTAAAGACCTCGCGTTGCCACATTCAAAGGGGAGTCATTGCCATTGACTCCTGTAGGGGCGCGAGTTGCTTTACTGACGATTCCAAACGGAATATCGCCCCACCATTTTTCAATCACCACGCCATTTTCAGTCGTCGTGATTTTGCAGGTTTTATATTTTCCCGGATTTGTTTCTAAAGTTTCTAACACTCCACCTTTATCTTTACACTGAGTCAGCATCGAACTGAAATTTGCGGGAGTGTAAAGGTCCGCTGTCTCTATTGTTTGAGTTGAAGTTTCTGAACCCACACGAGTGTCTATTTTCACAGACCAAACTTTGGTGTCTTTATTGTAGGAGACAACTTCTTTGATGATTTGAACTTCAGAGGCAATGCCTTCCGCCGTTTTAAAATCGCCTGACCAAGTGACTTTGTCTCCCACACTGGGATAAGCCATGGCTGGGAGTGATCCAAAAGTCACAAATGTAAAGGCAAACACTAAAGAACGTGCATTCATGGGCCCTCCTTAGGGTCTTTCGATCGGCTTTCCTAGAATGTCACAGGGCTTTCACCCTCCGGGAATAAATTTGAGCCTTCTTGCTAGGAATCAAAGGCCACAAAGCAGCGCATTAATAGCGGTTTTTATAGTCTAGAAACAGGGGGCGGAGTAAGCTCCTGCCCATGAAGGACTACGTTCAATATTTGGAAGAAGTTTTGGGTTTGCAAAAGGTTATGCTGAATGACACGACAACGCCCGTGGGTGTTGCGTCCGACGTAAATCCAACGGCTGCAAAAATCCAATTTTTCACACAAAAAGGTCCTTACGTTCCAGCAGAAATGGTTCACCGTGAACTGGTGTTCCTAAATATTTTGACTCAGGCCAAAGAAAGTTTCTTTCTGCCCGAAACGCGCGATTTATTTGATAAAATGAAATCGGCGATGAAAATTCGCAATATTCAAGTATTGGAGTTGGATTGCACGGTGGAGGATCGTTCTTTGTTGCCTTCAGAACTTGCACAGTTTTGTGAAAGCAAAGTGGTGGTGGTCTTTAGTTCTTTCCCGAAAGATCTGGGGGAGATGATTTACAAAGGTCCGGGCAAGTGGATTGAAACATATAGCCCTGCGTATCTGCTGGAAGATGCGGCAGCGAAAAAGGTCGTCTGGAACGATCTTCAAAAAGTGATGAAGGAGTTGAATTTATGATGAAGCTCTTAGTTCCTGTGCTGCTAGTGTTGTTGCTGGGGACGAAAGTTTCATCGGCTGCGACCTGCACCCTTGCGATTACCATCAACGAAGCCATCACGGCGTCAACGACTGATTATCTTGAACGCGCCGAAAAGCGGGCCCTTGAAAACAAATGCGAATCCATTTTTGTCAGAATGAACACTCCTGGCGGAAGCTTGATGAGCACACGGCGAATTGTCGAGCGCATGCTGGCATCTAAAGTTCCCTATCTGTGCTTGATTACTCCACGCGGCGGCCATGCTGGCAGTGCGGGGGCGATTATTCTGCAAGCTTGCCACGTGAATGGGGGAGTGATTGCCACCAACGTGGGTGCGGCCACTCCTATTTTAGGAACAGGTGAAAAAATGCCCGATGATCTTCGTAACAAGATGATCAACGATACGGTCAGCTGGCTTGAAGGTGTTACAACCTTGCGCGGACGTGATTTAAAGTTTTCCAAGGACATCGTGACCGAAGCAAAATCCGTAAGTTCCGCTGTGGCTGTCGAATCCAAAGCCCTGGATATTTTGGCTGAAGACGAAACCGATTTCTTAAAGAAAGCGGAAGGTCGTAAAGTATTGATGCAAGATAAAGCTCCGATTCAGGTTGTAGTCGGTGACTTGCGCGAATTCACTCCCGATACGCGCTATCAGATTTTAAGTTTTATCGCCGACCCCGAGTTTGCGTACCTGCTGTTTATGGGAAGCCTGGGGCTTTTGTATGTGGAGTTGACTCATCCAGGTCTTATCGCCCCGGGTGTGATTGGCGGTATTGGCTTGGTGTTCTCGATGATTGCTTTCCACAAATTGGAAGTAGCATGGGGTGGACTCGCATTGATCCTTTTAGGGATTGGGTTTCTGATTGCCGAAATCTTTATTCCAAGTTTCGGTATTTTGGGAATTGGCGGATTGGTTTCTCTTTTTGTGGGAAGTGTTTTTCTGTTTGATCAAAGCACGGGCTATACTTTGCCTTATACTGTGATCCTGTCCGTGGTGCTGGCGATTGGCGCGGTGTTTTTCGGCGTGGGATATCTGGCTCTTAAAACTTTGCGTTTAAGGTCCCGTGATGCGGATCAAGATTTGAAAGATAATGTCGGAGTCGTGGTCAGCACTGATGAAAATGGTCACCGTGGTCAGATGCAAATTATGGGTGAAACCTGGAATTTTGTTTCTGAAGATTCCCTGAAACCTGGAGAGCCGGTGAATGTGACGGCACGCCAGGGACTCACATTAAATGTTAAGAAAAATAAGGAGTAAGTGCGATGGAATTTTTTATTATTTTATTAGTGGTGGGCGCCATCATTTTGAGTTCGATGGTGAAAATTCTGAATGAATGGGATCGCGGCGTGGTCTTGCGCCTGGGTAAAGCTGTTGGCGTGCGTGGCCCTGGTTTGATTGTTTTGATTCCTTTCGTTGAGCGTATGATCAAAGTCGACACACGTACGATTGCGATGGATGTGAAACCTCAAGACGTTATCACGAAAGACAACGTCAGCATGCAAGTGAATGCGGTGGTTTACTTTAAAGTGATTTCTCCGATGGAAGCGATCACGAAAATTGAAGACTTTTACTTTGCCACAAGTCAATTGGCACAAACGACTTTGCGGTCTGTGATGGGACAATATCCATTGGACGACGTGCTTGAGCACCGTGATAAAATCAACGGCGCACTTCAGGGTATTTTGGATAAGCATACAGAATCTTGGGGTATCAAAGTGACCATGGTGGAAGTGAAACAGATCGATTTGCCCAAAGAAATGCAAAGAGCCATGGCTCGTGAAGCGGAAGCCGAGCGTGAACGTCGCGCCAAGGTCATCAGCGCCGATGGCGAGGTGCAACGATCCGAAAAACTGGCAGCGGCTTCGCAGATGTTGGCAAGTTCTCCGTCAGCCCTTCAGCTGGCTTATTTGCAGACCTTAACAGAAATCGCTGGTGATAAGTCGAACACGGTGATCTTCCCGTTGCCGCTAGATATGGTTAGACCGTTCTTGAACTCTGGCAATCAAAACTAGACTTTCATCCCTTCGCGGATGTTGGTTAAATAGAAGCATAGCTATAAGAGGCCTACGGATTGGGCCTCTTTTTTTTAACTCTAGGATGGAGAACTGCGCGTGAGATTATTCTGGGCCCTGGTGTGCTTTTTAGCAGCTCTGACGTATTCCATCTCTGAAGCACAAGCCCAATCGCAACCGCAGGCAATATCCCAAGTTTCCGCAAAACCCCCATTTGATAAAGAACTTGTTCGAGTTCGTTTGCTGACGAATTCCAAACGCGTGCAAGTGGCGGGACAAGCCCTGCGCTTTCAAATTCTTTCTCAGCCCTATCGTAATGTCGCTATTCCTGACAGTGGTTCCGCTGAAGTTCGCGTGATGAAAAAAAACGGCAAGCATATCTGGGCTTTGCGCTTAAATAATCGCGAGAACGAGCATCTGTTCAAAGATAAATATCTTATGATCCAAGGTGAAAACCTGCGCGTGGGAGCCCAAAGTCTTCCATCCCGTGTCTTGCTGTCAGCAGGCCCCGGGGAGCAAGTGGACGTGGTAGGGGTTCTGCCACTGGATGAATACCTTGCAGGTGTTCTATCCAGCGAAATGCCAACCAACTGGCCCCTCGAAACTTTGAAAGCCCAGGCCGTCGCGGCCAGATCTTATGCCTTGTCTGTGATGGAAGAGCGCGCCGACAAACCCTATCACTTGGAGAGTTCTGTATTGGACCAAGTCTTCCGTCACGTTACGGATGGTGATGAAAGCGATCCTAAATTGCAAAAGGCTTTAAAAGCCGTGCGCGATACAGCAGGAGTAAAACTTTTTGCCGGTAATCACAATGTTCTAAAAGCCTACTATCACGCTGATTGCGGTGGTCACACAACTCTGGCAAAGAACGTTTGGAGCGGTGGGGTGAACAGTGGCGTGGCGGTTGATAATTCCTGCCCGACAAATCCAAAAGCCCATTGGACTGTGAAAGTCACTCGTGCCGAGCTGGCTCAAAAGCTGCGTATGGAAGATGTGACGAAGTTGACTTTAGATCGCGCTAACAACGAAACCCGCGTGCGCGGTGTGAAAGTTGCGATGAACGACGGCGAACAAAAATATATCAATGCCAATGAGTTTCGACAGGCGTTGGGTTTTTCAGAACTTCGCAGTACCTTATTTGAAATGAAACAAGAAGGTGATCTTTATACTTTCACCGGTCGTGGCTTTGGTCACGGTGTAGGTCTTTGTCAGTGGGGCAGTCGAGCCCTGGGTCTTAAAGGCCAAAATTTCGTGCAGATTCTTAAGCACTACTATCCCGCAGCCCGCGTCGCGCAAAACTAGTAATCATAGGCGTGAGTTTTTGGCAGAACTGAAAAGATCTGCACGCGCTTTTGACCCTTTACTCCCACCCAGTCTTCCAGAATTTCGTTATAGCGATTGGAAACCTTCAGCATCGCAAGACCGATGTCATACTTTTTAATCAAGTCTGCGGTGTCCTGGTGCTTTTTTGAAAAGTGCACGAATATCGGCTCTTCAGAAAGTTCTAACACGACGTGAAACTGATTTTTGAAATCGGGATTGGTTTTTAAGTAATAGTAGTAAACGAATTCATCAATTGCCACATAGGACACGCGATTTGATTTTAGCATCATCAGTGATGTCTGATCGCTGGATGTGAAGATCTTATTGATTTGCGTGTTTTCATCAAACTCTTTGCCGAAGGGAAACTCGGCCGGCAGAGCCACGGATTTACCTTCTAGATCTTTTACCTTTGCAGGCTTGCTGCGAACCGTGATTTTATTGGCAATGATCAAGCCTTTGCTTTTGAAAAGGGGCTCTTTGGGGAAGAGGAAATCGGCATCCATTTCTTTGGAATGAGCAGAGTTAAAGCAGGCGACATAGCGACCCGTTGCGGTTTGTGCTTTACAGCGGGTGTAAGGGACTTGGACGAGCTCAATGTTTTCACCGACGTTTTTAAATGCAGCACGAACGATGTCAATCGACATTCCAACAGCACGGTTTTCTTTTTTAAATGCAAAGGGGGGCCAGGAGTCCTCAACGAGGATTTTGATAGGCTTTGCCAAAGCGGGGACGCTTGCAAGGAGCACACAGACCATTAAAAATCGTTTAAACAGAAAAAGCATTACTGGTGTTTAACAGGCGTCACACCAGGGATCATCTTACTTGTATGTAATCTGGTTCCTAGAACCCCATGAATACTCGTGCTGCGAACATAAATACAGCGCCGAGGATCAAAACATTCGTTGCAGTGACAGTCATTTTTGCGTCCTTTTTGTACGTGATACATCCCATTTCGGTAATGTTAGGGAAAATCTTAAATGTTATTTTTGCGTACATATCTTTGACATGTCTTATTTTTAGAATAAGTGCCGCTTTTGCGCTTACCCCTTGGGTCTTAGTCACAGAACGGTTGTTTGTATCACCTTGAGAATCGCTAGAAATATGTCCTTCTATCCATAACTTAGCCCACTTTCTGGATGTTGGCATAGGCATAGCATTACAGAACCGTGAGGACCCACCATTGAAAACGGGTTCTTGAAAGAGGCAAGGTATGAACAACAAATTCAACGCTCCAATGATGATCTTGGTGGCCGCAATCGCACTAGCAGGTGTTGGGTGTGGCAATAATAAGATGGCCGTTGCAGAGTCTACTGCAGTTGTTGTTGATTCTAATAATAGTGGAACGGGCACGATCCCAACTTCACCAGATGGCTCTGGTACTACTAATGGTGGTACGACTACAAGCTATTCTAATGAAGGCACTTTTACACCGGTCTCGATCACAGAGTTAAATAATTACATTGGTACTCGCCCGGTCAATGACCCTAAGAACTTTAAATTGAAGGTTCAATTGAGCGACGTGGGTAATGGTCGTTACGCAGGGACAGTCAGCATGTCTTATACAGATTCAGGTGTGACATACACAGGTTCCTTTACAACAGGCACTGGTAAAAATGCGAGCTACTCTGGTTTGAAAGACAACAACACGTTGGAAGCTGAATACAATAGATTCTTTACTTCTGGTGGCAAAACTGTGTTCTCTGGTTTCTTCCAAGATCAGTGGGGCGGTGTGGTTCTGGTTGTTGATAATGTTATCAGCCAAGGTGATGCTCAAGGTGGCACGATCGTGACGGGTTCTCTTTATTATAAGAACTTCGCACAATCTTACGCAACTCAGTCTCCATACAGAAAATGCTGGTTCATCTATGACGGTCCTTACAACTGTCGCTCGGGTTCAGTGATCAATAAATCAGCTGTGATTCCAAACGACGGTTACAGAAAGCTTGGTACATTCTCTGGGATTTCTAAAGCAGCAGCTTTCCAATAATTAACTTTAAACACTCCGGCCTGGCTGGAGTGCGAATTTTAGAACGGTTTTTAAACGAGGAGTAAAATATGGATAAACTTAATTTACGCAAAGTAAGTTTTCCGACATTGATCATGCAGCTGATTGCGATGCTGGCTATTTCAGCATTCATGGCAGCTTGCCAAGGCAATGACGGAGGCGGTGGCGTCCCAGCAGGAACTGTTTGGACGAACGGTGTAGGGTTCGCAAATGCCCAGCAATTCGGTTCTGTTCAAAGTGTGAATCCGATGAATTCGGTTTCTTTGTCTTTGAATGTGATCGTGGATAATGGCGCGACAGCTTACAACGGTACTTATACCAACGGTTATCCGGGGTATGGTTATCCAGGTTACTCTAATATTGGTACTAACTTGAATCAGTATTCAGGCCCAGTGGCGTTCCAAGGAACGATGACTGTAGGAGTGAACTGGTACGATCTTTACGGTTCAGGCTGTCAGGTCGCTCCGGGCACATACACTGTTGATACAGTGACTCCGGGTACGATGGCTTATGCAGGTATGATGTCGACAGTAAGATTGGTTGCGAACCCAGGGAATATCATCATGGAAGTGAATGGTGGTATGATCAATGGCAATCGCTTGGTAGCAATTCCTCCAGGTGGTATCCATGTGGCGCAAGCAAACGGTATCAATTGCAGCCCTGTCTTTGGTGGAACTTTCAACTAAGACGGAAAAATAGATTTTAAATCGCAAACGCCTTTCACTGACCTCGCAGTGAAGGGCGTTTTTTATTTTCAAATGGTGACATAATATTTCTTGCGCTTAGCCCAAAGTCTGGTTCTAATATTAGCTATGGAACTACCTCTTTGGATCGACTTCTTTGATGAACTACAAAATGTGCGTGGACGTTCCCAAAATACGGTGATGGCTTATCGCCGTGATCTGGAACTCTATATTGAGTATCGCAAAACCCATAACAACGTGACCGGCTTTTACGAATTTATGAAAAAGCATAAGCTTTCCACTCGCTCCCAAGCGCGTGTGATTTCGTCTTTGCGCACGTACTTTAAATTCTGCGAGACTCGTGGCCATAACAGCCCGGAGCTGCGCGAACTGCGCCCCCCCAAAGTCAAAGTAGGTCTTCCGAAAGTTCTAACTCCGCAAGAATTTCAGCAGCTTTTCGATGCAGCCGAAGTGACAGATCCGGTTAAGACAGCACGCAATCAATTGACGTTGTTGTTCTTGTACGGCCTGGGGTGCCGTGTTTCTGAATTGATTGGTTTGAACGTCACTGACTTTAACCAAACAGATCGTTGGATCAAAGTTTTGGGTAAAGGCAGTAAGGAGCGTTTGGTGCCTTTGACTGAAAAACTGGCAGAGACATTGACGACTTATCTTCGTGAGCACCGTTCTGTGCTGATGAAAGAAAACAGTCCTTCGATTTTGATCAACGACCGTGGTCACCGTCCGTCTCGTGTGGACGTGTGGAGATGGCTTGCAAGCTGGTCGACACGTGCGGGTTTTGCTGAACCGGTAAACCCACATCGTTTCCGTCATGGTTGCGCCACGGCTTTGCTGGAAAGTGGCGCGGATCTTCGTTCGATCCAAATGTTGTTGGGGCACGCAAGTATCCAGACAACTCAGATCTACACGAATGTGACGACGAACACGATGACTCGTACAATCGAGGAACATCATCCACTTTCCCAGATGGCGGAAGTAGAGAAATAATCCGATCTTCGGTTTTAACATTCAGTGATTTTGCGAAAAAAGCCCACACCAGTTGTGGGCTTTTTTTTGCTTTTAGTGCGATTCATGAAAATCAAATCTCTGATTCGCGAAAATGAAGCCCTGGTTCCTGTCGAGGTTGAAATCAATTTCACTGCGGGACTGCCGCAAATTCAATTCTTAGGACTCCCGGATCAGGGAATCCGCGAAAGCATCCATCGTATTAAAAGTGCCATCCGTGCCCAGGGTTTCGAATTTCCGAAAGCGCAACAGGTGTTGGTGAATCTTCGTCCCAATCACTTAAAAAAATCCTCGCGCGGTTTGGAGCTGGCCGTGGCCTTAGGGATATTATGGGAGTCAGAGCAGCTTCCGAAACCCTCAGAGAATGTGATGGTGTACGGGGAGTTGGGATTACTTGGTGAAGTCTATGAACCCGAAGATTTGCCTACAGATTTTGAGCCTGACGAAAATGTTCCGGTATGGACAGGGCAGTCGCAAAACTCTGTGGCGGTATTTGATCGACGGGTCATGAGTTGTTTGCAGGATGTTCGTGAACCCGTGGAGGTGGCAGCAGTTCCCAGACAATACGAAGTGCGCAGGCCTGAAAGTGATTTAAATCTTCAATTTCCGCAAAGGCAGGCGCGGCTGTTAGAGATTATCGCTTTGGGAGAACACTCCGTTTTGCTCGCAGGTCCCGCGGGCTCCGGGAAAAGTACGATTGCTCGGACTTTATCGGCGCTCTTGGCTGCTCCCACTCAGGAAGACATGCATACAATTTCAAAAAACAACCGGGGTGGCAGTGAAGCCCCTCTTCGCTGGCGTCCCGTGGTTCATCCCCATCACTCGACCACCGCTCTTGGGTTGATCGGTGGGGGTGTGCCACCCTTTAAGGGGGAAATCACTCGGGCCCATAAAGGTGTGATGATTTTGGATGAGCTTTTGGAATTCAACGTGCGTGCTCAGGAGTCTTTACGGGAACCCATGGAGGAATCCATGATTCGCATCCGTCGCGGTCGTTTCGTTGAGGAGTTTCCGGCGGAGTCCTTAATGATTGCGACGACGAATCTCTGTCCCTGTGGCGACTGGGTTCCCAAATCCAAAGTCGTCTGCGGCAGGTCTTTAAAAAAATGTCAGTCTTATATGGAAAGACTCTCGGGTCCCTTAGTGGATCGCTTTCACATCACGTTCTTTACGCAAAAACGCGAAGAAGGTGAGTCCGTATCGGGTGCGGAGATACTGGCGAAGCTTGAAGCCAGTCGCATGTTTCGCGCCCGGCAGTCGGTGGTGGATGAGCGATTTAAAAAGTTATCCAGTCGTTGGAACTATGAAGAGCTCGTCTCGGATCTTCCCAGCTTTTATATGAAGGAGCTCTTCCCCAAGGAGATATCCAGTCGCCGTCGCGAGCTCGCAACGCTCCGAGTCGCAAGAACCATGGCGGACCTTGAACAGGTCGAAAAGCTGCAGCCCCACCATGTAGAGACTGCCCTAAAAATGACCTTCGAACCGGTCGAGGCCCTCAAAAGACTCGGATGCTAGGATTAGATTGACTTAAACGACTGATTTAACATAGATTAGACCTTCGAAATCACTCTGGGGTGATGTGGCCGAGTGGCTAGGCTCAGCTCTGCAAAAGCTGCTACAGCGGTTCAAGTCCGCTCGTCACCTCCAATTTTTCTTTTTAAATTTCGCGCTTCAAAAAATCCCGACACTGTTCGGGATTTTTTTTGCTCTCCACCGACCTTAAAGTCATTTTCGTGTGTGGGTCAGGCTGTACTGTTCATCCACCATCAGGCATTTCATGCCGGCAGAGTGGGCGGCTTGCATACCCAAAACCGCATCTTCAAAAACCAAACACTCTGCGGGAGCGATATTAAGTTTTGATGCCGCGATCAGGAAGCAATCCGGTGCGGGTTTTCCTTGGGTGTAGTCTTCCGCACAAACCAATAAATCAAAATAGGAATGCAGATTCAGTTGTTTCATTGTCAGGTCCACGATCTTGCGACGACTGCCAGTCACGATCGCCATAGGAACTTTGCCATGATAGTGAGTGATCACATCCATCACCGATGTGATGGTTTTTACTTCATGCAGGGAGGAAAGATAGTGAACTTCTTTTTCCGCCAAGAACTGCTGTGGATCAATGGTCGCCTTGTGAAGCTCGTTCATCATTTCAACAATCCGATGAGTGGGGCGGCCGGCCCAGGCTTGGTGCTGCTCGCGGCTTAAAGACAACGAATACTTAGCCAGTGCCTTATTCCATGCGCCCAAGTGAGCAGGCATGGTGTCGGCAACCGTGCCGTCAAAGTCAAAGAGCAAGGCTTTAAAATCGTGGTTGGGAAAAAATGAATTCAACATACAGCAAGTGTAGCATAGCAATGCCTTGGTGGCCAGACGCTGTATCTTGAGGATTATTCGCGAGGGCGCGACTCCAGTAACTCTACTTCGAAGATCAAATCAGAATGGGGAGGGATTTTACCCATGGTGCGCTCACCATAGGCCAGACTGGCAGGAATTTGCAGGGTGCGCTTGCCACCGACCTTCATACCAAGGACTCCCTGGCTCATGCCTTGAATGACTTTCTTAGAGCCCACCACGAACTCAAACGGTCGACCGTGAGTGTGGGATGAATCAAAGACGGTTCCGTCCTTTAAAGTGCCCGTATAATGAATGAAAACCAAAGCACCTTTGCTGGCAACTTCGCCGGTACCCGTGATCTGATCTGTAATTTGAACTTCTGAAAGTGACATGCTCCCCCCACCTTAAATGATGGAATGGCGGCCTGTCAGGTAAATCCCGCTCTCAGACCCCTGTAAAAACCGCACGGGTGGTCCCTTAGAACCCTAAATAAACAAAGGTGAGTACAGAAAGTGCTTTTAGGTGGCCTGGATTCCATGTAGAACCCACAGCGTCATTTGGAGCGTCATGAATACAACGGTTGCACGAATGGGCAAGTCTTTGTCCTTCGATACATTGGAGCGCATCCGCCAGGTTTCTCAGTTTTCAGAGAATCAGTGGCAGGAGCTTTTGGACCTGAGCTGGTGGGATTACACTCTTATCCGCACTGGTCAGCGCAAGCTATCTGAGCATTCGTTGATTCGTATTTCCGATCAGATTCTTTATTCGCCCGAGCAGATTCTTTTCGGGGAAGTCGACTATCACGATTTGCAAATTCGCGCGGATCAAAAGTCATCCTGGGCTTTGCCTGAACCTTATACCTATGCAAATTATGGCCGTCGTCGCACGACGATCACCACTTTTGAATATATCGAAAGATATCACGGTTGGAAGTTGCGCTTTGATATTTTAAAGCACTTGGGCTTAAGCGAGTCGGTTTTGCAGGATCCCTTTGCGACGATCAGCATGCGGGTGATTTCTGATACTCTCACTTACTTGGCGAAACGTCGTTTTCAAGCCAAAGACTTTTTTGCCATGGGGCTTTACACGTACGTTGGTAATGCCACCACAATCTTGGGTGATCATTATGGGCAGATGGCAAGCGCCCGAGAAATCATCGAGCACATGTGGAGTGATTGTCTTAAGTTTTATGAAAAGAACTGCCGTTATCGCTTTTTGAGTCTTGATGAGCAGGGAGCTTTGTTAGAAGTGACTTCGGAAAGAGACGTCGCAGATGAAATGCGCGTAAAACATCTGGGCAATGAACATGTCTGCCACTTGAAGGCGGGCATGATGGCATCTGCACCATTATATTTGGGTCAAGCTCAGGCCCGTGTAGTCGAAAAGTGCTGCGCTCACAAGGGAGCGCAAGCCTGCGTTTTCGAAATTACTTTTCAAAATCACAAACACTAAACCGCCAAAGGCATTTTCTTAATCTCTGCCGCACCAATTTCCACCCGGTTGTTCCAAACTTCAGCCCACATTTTTTCGGCAGCTACAGTCGCATCGTCGTTAAATTTCGTCGAGTGCATCACCAACACTGGTTCCTTCACTAAGTGGGCAACGTGGATGTGTGAAAGGGGAGCGCCGTTTGCTTCGAGGGGTCTGTGACCTAATTCGAAAAATAATTTTTCGGTACGAAAACGAAGAGTGCCCCCGATCACAACTTCATGCACGTTTTGCTCACGATAGACTTGGCGGTAAAAGGCGCGAAAAGCGTCTTTTAAGTTTATATTTGCAGGGACGTCGTAGTGTGGATTTTTTGTCCACGATCCTAGGTAAGCCAGGTTGCGATTTTCTTTTTCACAGCGAGAGATGATGCCATTCAGGACTTCAATATGCTCAGGCATTTTTGCGTTGGTCACTAGCGCCAGGCCCGGAAAAGTCTGATTGAATTCACGGCACTTGTTAAGAGATATTGTTTTGTATCCCATTACGGGGGTTAATTCCTGGTTGTCTTCTTTTGCAAAAAGCATCACGTGCGTCGCAAAAAAATCAGAAGTGTCCACAGGTAGAACGCCTTGCTGGTAGCAGCTTTCATAGCCTTTCTTTTTTAAAGTCACCATTTTTGCGAAGACATTTTGAGTGTCACTATTTTCCCAGTTTTCGATGGGAGAATCTAAAATCACAAGCTGAAATAAATCATTGAGGTTTTTCAAGATGGGCTCCGCTTTTACCATATCGAGTTAAAGCTAAATAAAATTTTATTAGTCTTCTTTCAGATTATCTGCATAAATAAATTGTTGTTGCACACAAAATTTTATTTCGTTCAAAAATAATTTGAAGGAGCTCATCATGGATCAACATTACAAAGAAAGATTTCTTCGCAGCATCGGCATTTTCACAGAAGCCCAGCTTGAGAAAATGAAAAACACAAAAATCGCTGTTGGTGGTTTGGGTTTGGGTGGTTCAATTTTTATCAATCTGGTTCGTATGGGATTTGAAAATTTCCATATTGCTGACCCGGATACTTTCGAAAGAACGAATATCAATCGTCAGCGTATGGCGAAAGAAACAACTATTGGTATGCGCAAGGACGAGTGTTCTTTGGCGGAAGCTCGCGCGATCAATCCTGCTGTGAAAATTAAAGTTTTCCCTGAGGGCGTTAAGAAAGCTAATTTGGATGAATTCTTAAAAGGTGTCGACTGGGTTGTGGACGTGGTGGATCTGTTTGCCATGGAAGATAAGCTGGCTTTGAATGTGGAAGCTCATAAACGTGGAATCCCCGTAGCCTCTTGTGCGACTTTGGGATTTTCTGGTTCTGTGGTGGTATTTAATAAAAACACTCCGTCATTTGCTGAGCAAACGGGGATTTCAGATAAACTTCCTTATGAAGAAAATCTGTCTCGATTCTTGCGCTTCATCTGTCCAGAAGTTCCGACATACCTCTGGGGTCAGTTGATTCATGCAATGGATCGCTCCTCTTATATTCCGTTTGTCACTCCTGGTGGGGAAACTTCGGCTGCGGTAGCTGCGTCGGAAATCGCGAAAAATGTTGTGGGTATGGGTAAAACTGTGCACTCTCCCAACGGAATTTTCGTGGATGTGGCCCAAGTGAAAACGACGATCTTTGAAGCGTCTTACAAAGCACGCGCTTTGAATATTCCTGAGAACTTGAAACACGCTGATAAACCGATTGTTGCCTAATGCCTCAGTCTCGAATTGTTGAAATTGTCGCTCCCGAATTAAATCTTCGGGACGGCAACCGCGTTTTTACTTCTTTGGAAGGGGAAAATCCCGGCGGCTCTATGAAAGATCATATGGTCGAAGGGGAGATCTCTTTTCTTTTTAATTCTGGACGAGTGGCAAAAGGCTCCATAATTTCTGAAGTCAGTGCGGGGAGTACAGCCGTTTCTTTAGCTCACTACTGCAAAGAGCGAGGGCTTCGCTGTACATTGTTCGTGCCAAAAACTGTTATGCCCTCCCTGGTGGAGTTTCTGACCTCCCAGGGTGCTGAAGTTTTTCAAGAGGACATGGCCAATATCTATCCCAACTACGAAAAGTTTTTGCTCGAGCAACCGGGAAGTGTTCGTTTTGATCAGCTTTTTGATTTTCAAAAGCGCCGTCACTATCATTCCCTGGGTCAGCGGGCTGCAGCGTTTATGGGAGCTGCCGTATCAGCCGTGATTGGGGCTGTCGGTACGGGGCACTCTTTGCTGGGAACCGCCGAAGGAGCGAAGGCGCATTGGGTGGTCAGCACCGAACCTCACGCAGGGTTTATGGTGTCTGGAGTTCGTAATATTGAACTCAATCGTTATGGCGAGCGGGATGAGTTGGGCCCCCAGGACTTCAATCAGCGAGTTCTGGTAGCAGAAGATCAGTTGCTAGGAACAGATGTGATAAAAACGGATGCCGGGATGGTGAAGGTCGGGCCTTCTTTTAAGTTGGTTTTGGCGGGAGTTCAGGAGTATTTGCACGGAAAAAGTCAGCAAAGCATTTTCGCTTTAGGGGCTTCTCTGAAACGTGTTTAGTTCAATATTTTCAAAGACTTGTTTAGATCCCTTGCTGGTTAGCAATGTAACTGCTCGGGGCTTAAGCAAATGCGTACTTTTCGGTATAAAAAATATAATACAAAAGATAAGTTTTAGAGGCGCTCTATCCCATAAGGTAAAACTAAACCTTATTTCATGTGAGGGACGAAATGGCCGGTCAAATTCAGCTTTCGGAGATTGAAGCAGAGATGTGGAAGCACATCTTCTTTGCAACGCATCTGCCGATTCTTATCACGACTCGGGATGAGCGTGTGCTGCATTTAAACGATTCAGCCCGCGACCTTCTTGGTTTTGAAGACGAGACCGCCGATCACAAACTAGATAAATTACTGGCGCGTTTAAATCCTTCTTTGCGCCAAATGATTCGTGTTCAAAAAGTGTTGGCGCCATCTCCCTACAATGAACATCTTTTGATCTATCTCCACGACACGCGCGAAAACTATTATGCCGAACGCCTTTTGACGTTTTATGCAACCACACTGAAATCACTGGATAGGAATTTTGATTTAACGGCGTGTTGTAACTCCGTAATCACTGCAGCTGCGGAAGTAGCCATTGAAAATATGGCGGATTGGTGTCGCATAGATTTGCGTGAAGACTTAGGAGTCGGGCCTGGCACCGTGGCTCACAAGCACCCCGCACTCGTGCCGTTTTTAAAAGAGCTTCAAGATATCGGCTTTGATAATGCCGACGATGTTTTAAGTCCTCTGAAGGTTTTGCGCTCAGGCGCATCTGTTTTTCACGAAGACATCCTGCCAGAAATGTTTCGCATGCTTTCCGTTTCGCCGCGCACTTTTGCATTGTTTACGAAAGTGGGGTTGCGCTCTTACATCTGCATGCCCATCAAACAAAATGGCGACACCATTGGTTGTGTGACCTTGGCGCGCGCGCCGGGTTCTGCCAATTTTGATGCGGTCGATGCGATGATGGCTGAAGAGTTTGCGAACAAACTTGCGGTAAATATCGAAAGAGCGCTGCTCTATAAAAATCTTGCTGAAATGAAAAACGCGGCCGAGGCTGCGAATCGCGCGAAAACGAATTTTATCGCGAACGTCAGTCATGAAATTCGCACACCGTTGGGAGCTATCGTAGGTTTCTCGGATCTGTTGACGAATTCGACTTCGACAGTTGCTGAACGTCAGGACTGGGCGGCGAAAGTTCGCACCAACAGCACCTATTTACTAAGAATCATTGATGACATCCTGGATATTTCCAAAGTCGAAGCCGGTAAAGTGGAGCTTGAAATCAGTGAGGTGGATTTGCGCGAACTTTTGCGTGAGCTGAGTTTGTTCGCTGATTCCCGTACTGCCAGCAAAGATGTACAGTTTGAAGTTATCATCGAATCGGCCGTGCCTCGTTTTATTAAATCCGATGCGACTCGTTTGTCGCAGATTTTGTCCAACTTGATTGGCAATGCCATTAAGTTCACAAGTTCGGGTTTCGTACGTTTAAGCGTCAGTAAATCCGAGACTCATCAGTCCCTAAGTTTTGAGATCACGGATTCCGGTATTGGGATCAGCCCAGCCCAAGCTGGAATTTTATTTCAGCCGTTTACGCAAGCCGATGCTTCTCATACGCGCCAGTTTGGTGGCACGGGCTTGGGCCTGGCTTTGTCACGCACGTTGGCTCGTCGTTTAGGTGGAGACTTGGTATTGATGGATTCTGAACTGGGTAAGGGAAGTTCCTTTCTGGTGACTGTGGATTGTATTTGTCCTGAGAATGGACCGGTATTTACGAATCTGTCGGAACAAGATAACGAGCACAAAATCAGGATCATGGATGTCACGTCATTGGATTTTGCGACTGCTTTGCAGGGGCGCGAAATCTTGTTGGTTGAAGACTCTTCGGACATTCAGGCCTTGCTTCAACGTTTCCTTGAAGGTGCGGGCGCAAAGATTTCTATTGCAAGCAACGGTGACGAAGGGGTGCAGGCTGCGCGCCTTAAAAACTATGACGTGATTTTGATGGATGTCCAAATGCCAATCAAAGATGGTTGCCAGGCGACCATGGAGCTTCGTTCAGAGGGGTACTCCAACTTGATCGTGGCGTTGACGGCAAATGCGATGAAAGAAGAGCGTGATCGCTGTTTGGCAGCGGGCTTTGATGCGCATTTAAGTAAGCCTATCCGTCGTCATGATTTGATTCAAAAGCTGATGGGTTTTTTGGGGCAGTTTGAAAAACGCCAGAGCGAAATAACGCCCTCGGTTTAAAATCTGATATACAAGTGAAAATTGACGCCCGGATTTCTGACAAAGTCATGCTCTTCAGAAAAATCGATATTGGGCTGAATCTGATAATCCAAAATATTCTTATATAAAATCTGACTAAAGGCCGCTGAAAAGTTGTACGAGTACAAGTGGTAATTCGGGCGATTTTTCGACGTAAAGAAAATATTGTAAGAGATGCTCGACATCTTGCTAAACCACTGCCCCAGGGCCACACCGTTCGTCACCGTATAAGTGGCAATCCTGTCTTCATAATCCCCCTCGTTGACGAAGGTTAAACTGAAGCGGCGAGAAAGCGTAAAGTTAAAATTCAGTGCCTGGAACATCCCGGTTCCCTTGTCCGCATCTGCGTAAAATTGCAACTTGGGATTGATCCGATAGGATTTTGATTTTTCCACGATGCTTTCAAACGTCAAAGTGTGAGAAATCTTAAGCGGTAAAGAAAACGAAATACGGGGTTGGTAGGATGTTCTGACATTTCCCAGTTGTCTGAAAAATCCGAAGGTCGCCCCGGCATTACGCTGACGGGGTTGATTTCTGAGGTATTCCTGACTCACACCACGCTCGGCTGTTTCGTCATAGGAAGTAAATGTCACTTGCCAGTATTCTTCCACATTCGGCAGACGTAAATAGAAGTCAAAGCTTAGATCGTTTCTTAACCCCTCCAGTGAGTTATAGTACGACGCTGTTTCAAAAACCGCTGATGTGGTATTGGGTCTTTCGGTATACTGTTGTCCCGCCAAAAACAGATCCATACTGTCCGCCATGTTATCAAAGAAGCGCGAGACATAGATGTTACTGTTGATGAAGTCTTCTTCCAGCGTGGTTTTATCGTCCGGAGGAGTTTCATTTTTGGCGGCCTGGGTGGGCATGAGCCATAAAAAGACCGTCATTGTTGCTGCCAACAATGCAAATTTTTTTATATATAAAGATAATGATTTTTTACTCATCAACCATTAGGCTCCAGTTATGGTCTATCTTAAACGGACACTTTCCATTCTGTCTCTGAGTATCTTTATTCTGTGTGCAGATTTTGCTGAAGCCTATGTGCCTCAGCGGGGAAATGTCATGGCCTATGTCGGTCCTTATTTCTCTCGCACAATTTATGACGGAGATTATTCGGACTTGAATGAAACCATGCCGGGGCTTGCCTTGGTCGCTTCTGGTGATGTGAGCGATCACGGCGCTCTGGAGATGGCAGCGGTTTATTTTAATAAATATTATTTCCGCGACGAGGCGGCGGGTCGCTCGGTTATCGAGAAAACTCAGGCGATGCAGGTGACCATTGCTTATCGCCGTTACTGGGCACCTTCTTTTTCAACTTCGTTGGGAATTTATACGACTTATCCTATGGGAGGAGTCAAAACCGTCCACACGGATTTCACTCCCGCCGAAGGAATTCAAACCTCTGCTTGGTCATCTTCAGAAAGTGGCGCAAATCTGGCCCTTGAAGGAGAAATTTGGAACGCGGGATTGTGGGCCGTGATGGCGGATGCCAGATACACTTATGCGGTGTCTAAGCAGCCCAACGAATATTCTGATCAGTATGCATTTATGATCGGGCTTCGCTATTTCATTCAAAGCCGAGTGGAAAAACCAAAAGCGCTAGCGCCGATGGAAGAAAAAAAGCCAGCAGAGATAAAAACCGCGCCTGAAAACAAAGCGGATGAGACGGCCCCTCCGGAGAAGGGCACAATGAAGCCTAAGAAAAAGCGTTAAGCTTTTTCAGTCACGGCCAAATATTTTTTCTCGAACCAGAAAGTTCCAAAGGGCAGGACCGCTGCAAAGAACGCTTTGATGCGCGTTTTGGCAGACCAGTTTAATTCTCCCGCCAAAAAGTTTGCGAAAAGCACATAGGCCACGAACAAGAAACCATGGATCGGTCCCATCGCTTTAACCATCGCCGGATTGTGAGCCATATACTTAACTGGCATCGCAATGAACAATAGAATTAGAAATGAAGCCCCTTCGAGCCAACCCAATACTCTGAATGCTTGAACCATAAATCACCTCGTTTGATCTTGAGAGGGATAACTTGAAGTTTCAGCAAGCGCATCCAAAATCTCCGCGTTAATTCCGCAACAATTTACTGCGTTTATCAAATGTTTATGGAATGCTTTGTAGTATGTATCGATTCTGGCAAAGATTGCTTCGTTTATTTTCTGGTAATGTATTTGATATCTACACGGATGGTAGCCTTAAACACGGTAAAGGTGCATGGGCTTACGTGATCTGCCGTCGTGGCAAAATCATCAGTGAAGATTCTGCAGGACAAAAGAAAACTTCCAGCAACCGTATGGAATTTCAAGCGGCTATCGAGGCTTTAAAGGCTTTGCCTGAAAACAGCCGCGCAAGGCTTTATACCGACTCTCGAGTCATGCTTGAAGCTTTGGAAAAAAGTCCGCGGTGGAGTGACAATGGCTGGGTTAAAAATCAAGGGCAGCCGATTCCAGAGGTGGATTTGATTCGTGAACTATACACGCTTCAGCGGCAGCATCGTATCGAATGGCGCTGGGTGAAGGCGCACTCTGGCATTGAGTTTAACGAAAGATGTGACGAACTTTGTATTCGTGCTAGAAGCAAAGATCTGGAGATCTGATTATGAATTTCGAAAACGACAATGAACTGGAAAAAAATCCTCAGCCACCCATGGTAATCCCTGTGGATCAGCTTTCTGCGGAAGTGGTTGATGCGGTGATTGAGGCGTTTATTTTGCGTGAAGGCACCGACTACGGTGTGATCGAAATTTCTTTAGACAAAAAGAAAGAACAGGTTCGTAAACAGCTGCAGAAAAATGACATCCGTATTGTTTACGATTTCAATACAGAGTCAGTCACGATGATGACCGACTCTGATTGGAAAAAGCTTACTGGCAATTTACGTTAGCCCATGCATTGACAAAGAAATACGGTGGAGTCGCATAAACCCAAGCCGTGCGGTATTGGAATGGCCCAACCCAGTCAGCAAACCAAGCATTCACTACAAAACCATTTTGAACTTGGCCAGTCACGTAACCTTGGCAGTAAACTGTGAAACCAGTCGGGTTGTACATAGTAACAGCCGCTTGGTAACCATTGATTTGATAATTCCACTGAGGCACCCACGCGAAAGCCGCTGTGGAGATGAACAAAGAAGCTACAGTCGCTAAAAGAAAACGCATAACAATCCCTTCATTGAAAAGTTATAGATAGGTAGGGGTTAATGAGAAAAAGCCCCGCAATCAATCAAATTGCGACGGGAATAGACGATTGCCCCTTATGAGGGGATTAATTGAAATCTGACTGAAAATGATGCGCCGCAATTAATGTAAAAACTAATTCTGCCTACAAATAAAATTACATGAACATGTTGCGCAGGATTCTTCCGCCAAACGTAAGCCAGATATAAAAGCCTGCACAGTTAAAGAAAAAGGCCATGACTAAACGAGTGCGGGAAAGTCTTGAAAGGGGCATTTCTTTGCCAAGAACACGGAATCCCAAAAGCATTGAATACAGATTGCAGACAACGGGAATCAATACACAGCCCAAAACCGCATTCACCAGACATTGCTTGGCCATCGCTTGGCTTTCCGCCAGGGCTTGATCCTTGGCGAGTTCTTCCTCTTCCTGACCTGCGATCTTTAAACGATGGGAATCTTGCAGTTCTTCCAAAGTTTGTGAAGCTTGCAGAAATTCTTCTTCAGGAATATCGATAATCAATTTTCCCAGGAATTGTTCCAAATGAGGCGCAACCGCACGGGTTTGTTCATCACGCAAGCGTGGGTGAAATCCCTGGGCCACCAAAAAAGATTTCACAACCTGTGCTTGGGGAAAGTCTGCGACTTCAGTCAAAAAAACATAAGTGCTCATGACTCTATGGTATCGACAAAACTAATTTTAGAGCAAGTCACACTCTGATTTTCGAGCTGCAGGGAATCAATATGGACACTAAGAGTGGGTGAAGAAAACGAAACTCCAGACGGAGTACACGGATGCGACTATTAAAATGACGCCGGCAATACGCTGGTGGCGCATTGGAATTTGACTTAAACCTTTTTGAATCATTGAGGGCAGGATGCTAAGTGCTGGCAAGCCACCGACCCAGAATAAAAACATCAATGCGCCACCCATCAATGGATTTTGCATGGCGATCGCCGCAGTCACATAAGTATAAAGCCAGCCACAGGGAAGAAGGCCTGTTAAGAATCCCACCACAATTCCAGATTGGTTTAAGTGAAATTTTCTAAGCTGACGAAAGACTTTCATCAAACCGTGAGGGTCCACTTTCGGAATTAATTTCTGAGTGAACGAGGGAGCGAGCAGGCGAAGTCCCATGCTAAGTAAAACCACCGCAAATAAAACTGCAGAGGCCGTTCTTAGCCACGCGTATTGGGAGTCGAGTAGAAACTGTCCCAAGCCACCCGCAAGGACTCCCAGGGATACGTAGGCAATCAATCTTCCCAGGTGATACGACAGAAGGGATTTACGGTCTCCCATCAAGCAGGAGATCGGCCCGCACATCGCAGCACAGTGCCAGCTTCCGAAAAAGCTGGTGCTGAGAATTCCTAATGCGAGCAGCATTCCTGAGTTCATATTCCTTGAGGTCCCACGATGATAAGTTCTTTGTCACTGCGATTTACCACATCACCATGACGGCTTTCGATTGTCACCCGGGATATAATCTTGCCGTGTGTTCCTTTGAAGCTGCTTTCAGGCAGGCGCACAAAGAAATACCATTCGTGCGTTCCTTGTGGTTTCAAAACTTTTGGATTTTCACCTATCGTCAGCTTCGCACCTGATTTAATTAACTCGGGATCAATCGAAAGCGTATAAGATGTCTCTTCGCGCTCTTGATTCTGGATATGAATCTTGAATTGATTTTGAATCACGTCTTTCGTTTCGCCCTCTTGCACATAGGAATATGGCAAACCCTGACCACGCAATAATGTCCAATGGAAAGGGGAGCGGGTTGCGATCGCATAGGAAAGACCGGAAATTAAAATCAGCAAAGCCCCCATGTAAACCAAGGGACGTGGGCGAGTCAGTTTGATTTTGCTGAAGTCCAAAGTGTCGTAACGAATCAGACCTTTTGGTTTTTTAACTTTCTCCATAATTTCGTCACAGGCATCCACGCAAGCTGTGCACGCAATACATTCCATTTGCAGACCATTGCGAATATCAATACCTGTAGGGCAGGCATTCACACAGCGATTGCAGGCGACACAGTCACCTTGGGCTTCGCCGGGCTGATTGCGACCACGTCGAGGTTCACCACGTTTTACGTCGTAAATAACTGCCAAAGATTTATTGTCGATTAAAAGAGATTGAAAGCGGCCATAGGGGCACATGATCACGCAGAACTGTTCGCGGAACCAGCCAAAGTCAAAAAGCACAGCACCAGTTACCAAAGAGACTAAAATAAAATATGTCCAGTTGTCGCCCGGGGGTTGCTCCATCATATGTAGCAAGTCTTTTGCCCCCACAAAGTAGGCAATGAAGCTGTGAGCAATCAACGAAGACACCACAGTGAACAACACCCACTTGGTTCCGCTTTTTTTTATTTTATTGAACGACATGGATTCATCTCGAAGTTTACGACGTTCAATATAGTTACCTTCCGTCCATTGCTCGATACGACGGAAAACAGATTCAATAAAGACGGTTTGGGGGCAAGCCCAGCCACACCAAACTCGACCCCAAATGGCAGTGACAAAGGCCAAGCCAATCACCAGGGTGCCGATAATAAAAAATAATAATGGAGCATCGTGGGCGTGAAACAAAAGACCAAAGAAAGAAAATTCGCGGTCAGGAATATTGATCAGGATTGTTTGCACGCCGCGGATCGTAGTCCACGGCAGTGCCAGAAAAATCACCAGCAAGACAGCATGCACCCAGGTGCGATGCTTTTTATAGAACCCCTTTACTTCAGCAGGAATGATAGCGATGTGATCGCCGTGCTCGTCAACAGAGGTAAGGAGGTTCGGGTCTAAGCTCATTTCACTTCTTCTCCTTGTGGAGGCTTAGCTCCAGCAGGTTTGGAATCTAGTTTCGTCATTATATACTTTGCGACGGAATAAAGCTCCTCGCGTTTCAGGACTGGGCCCCAGGGCGGCATACCTTTGTCCGCGGCACCTTCACGAATAACTTTGACGATATCCATGCGAGTGCCTTTTCCGTGAATCCAGAAGTGATCGGTCAAGTTTGGACCGATCAAACCTTGCAATTCCTGACCGTGGCAAGCGGCGCATTTGCCAGCGAAAACAGCGGCACCAGCGTTCGCATCGATCTTTTCAAAGGCTTCTTTTAAAGAGTCCTCTGTTTCAGCTGGGGCCGATGCCTGTTGAGTAGCTTTTTCTTTTTCCAAGGCCGTCATATGAATCGCTAGTTCGTCTTGCAATGTGATGCCACCACCAAACTGATAGTGCAGGAAGTAAAGAGAAGCAAAGATGATCGTCAGAAAGAACGTCCACAACCACCACGTCGGCAGTGGATTGTCATGTTCAATGATGCCGTCGTATTCGTGGAAGAGCTGTTTATAGCCTTCTGGATTTGGATTGTTATTGTCTTGCATCTGTGAACTCCTGATCTCTCAAAGGCATATTCTGCATTTCATTGTAGAAGTGCTTGCTGTTTTTGCGAAATACCCAAACCAATACACAAATAAAGAACACGAAAAAAATCATCAGACCAATAGAAGTTAAATGAAGATCCGTGAAGTATTTTAATCCTTCTTGTTTCATTGTGCTTTTCCTTTCTGACCCAGGGCTTGAAGGTAGGCGATCAGGGCGATGATTTCTTTTTTCTCCATGCCTTTTGGGCCACCATTCGCTTCAATATCCGCTGCGATTTCTTTTGCCTGTTTTTGAGCGATCCCATCGGCATTGGCGACTGTGTCGTCGTCATACGGCACACCTAATCTTCTTAGGACAGACAATTCTTTGCGCAGGCGCAGGAAGTCTGTGTCTTTATCCGCAAGCCATGGATAGTTCGGCATGATACTCGCTGGAGTGACAGTGCGAGGATCCATCATGTGACTGAAGTGCCACAAGTTTGGATATTTCTTACCGACGCGAGCCAGATCAGGGCCGGTACGCTTTGAACCCCATTGGAAAGGGTGATCCCACATGGATTCTTCAATTGTTGAAGCATTTCCGTAACGAAGGACTTCAGAAACAATCGGACGAATCTGTTGCGAGTGGCAGACGTAGCAACCTTCTTTTTGATAAATACTGCGACCTGCGATTTCCAATGCCGTATAGGGCTCGGTCACGTTTGTCGGTGTGATGTACTTATGCAAAGACAGTGTTGGATAAATTTCAATAAACGATCCCACAGCGATGGCCAGGAATGCCAAGACCGAGAACACGAAGCCCATACCTTCCAATTTACGGTGTCCTGTGCCTGGAATCTCGTTGTAACCCGTGCGAGTGACTTCAACGGCTTCTTCTTTGACTTGTTTTGGAGCCAGTTTGATCGTCATGTAGATGTTGTAGCACATCAACAAGAAACCAATCAGGAAGAGCATTCCACCTAAAGCACGCACCCAATAAAGTGGAATGATACGCACCACTGTTTCGATAAAGTCCGGGTAAACCAGAGTGCCGTCTTTATTTACAGCTCTCCACATCAAACCTTGAGTGATACCTGCCACGACCATCGACACGTAATACATGATGACGCCAAGAAGACCCATCCAGAAATGGTTTTCTAAAAGCTTTTTGGAATAAAGCTCGGTCTTCCACAAGCGTGGAATCATGTAATACAAAATACCGAACGTTAAGAAACCATTCCAACCTAATGTGCCCGAATGAACGTGTCCAATGATCCAGTCAGTGTAATGTCCAAGAGCGCTTACTGATTTGATTGAAAGAAGTGGACCTTCGAAAGTCGACATACCATAGAACGTTAGCGCTGCGACAAAGAATTTAAGCAGCGGTTGGGTGCGGAGCAAGTTCCAGGAACCTTTCAAAGTCAAAAGACCATTGATCATACCACCCCATGATGGAGCCCAGAGCATGACCGAGAAAATCATTCCCAATGTTTGCGCCCACTCCGGCATCGAAGTGTACAGCAAGTGATGGGGGCCGGCCCAGATATAGATGAATACCAAAGACCAAAAATGCACGATCGACAGGCGGTACGAATACACCGGGCGGTTCGCTGCTTTCGGAACATAGTAATACATCAAACCCAAAAATGGTGTGGTCAGGAAAAAGGCCACGGCATTATGACCGTACCACCATTGAACCATGGCATCTTGAATTCCGGCATAGACCGGGAAGGACTTCATGAAATCCACGGGAATCTCAATCGAGTTCACGATGTGCAAAACCGCCACAGTGATGATTGTGGAAATATAGAACCACAAAGCCACATACAGATGTTTTTCCCGACGACGATGTATCGTCATAAAGAAGTTCACGGCAAAGATCACCCACACCACCGCAATGGCGATATCGATCGGCCATTCCAGCTCAGCATATTCTTTGGCTTGGGAGTACCCCAATGGCAAAGTGATCGCGGCCGCAACGATGATAAGTTGCCAGCCCCAAAAGTGCATGCGGGACAAAAGATCCGAGAACATGCGCGCTTTAAGCAGGCGCTGAGAAGAATGATAGATCCCGGCAAAGATCGCATTACCACCGAAGGCAAAGATCGCAGCGTTGGTGTGCAGCGGTCTCAGTCGGCCAAAGGTAATCCATTCTAAATTCAAGTTCGCCGGCCACCAAGGAATTTGGATAGCAGCGATAACGCCAAAAAGAAATGCAGCCACAGCCCATATCATGGTAGCGATTGCGAACTTCTTTACTATATCGTCGTCGTAGATAATTCTTTCGACGACATTACTTTGTGTGTTCACGTTCAGTCCTTTCGTTTTCATCTAAAAGCATACGGTGAGCGGGTGTTTCCAGGTCATCAAACTGACCCTTCTTGTTGGCCCAGAAAAAGGCATACAAGAATCCAACACCCAGGAGTAACGCCATTGGTATCATCAGTATGATAATGTTCATCGCATCCCCCAAAGAGAGGTTAGTACAATCAACACGGAGCTGATCGGCATCAGGATCGCTGCCATCATTGGATTAATAAGTCCTAAAAGTGCGGCGGCTCCACCCAGGCAATTATAGACCAGGGAAACCGTCAAAGTTTTTGCCATCACATTGCGAGTTGTTTCTGTCAGGGCAAAAAGATCCATCAGGGGTTGCAGCCCCCCACGAGTGAAATAAATATCCGCATGTTGCAAGCTTAAATCGACGCTGCCTTTAACCGCGATACCAACTGTGGCATTTTGAAGAGACAGGGAATCGTTAGCGCCGTCGCCAATCATGCAACTGTCAGGATAATTTCTAATCAACTCGTATTTGGCTTGTGGATTTAAATCTCCATAAGCATTTTGCGAAGGAATATTGCAGTGAAAAGCCGCCTCTTTCGCGCGTACGGATTTATCTCCGGAAATCAAGAAAGTATGAAGCCCGCGTTTTTGCAGTTCATTCACGATACGAGCAGAGTCTTCACGCAGGCGGTCTGCGAAATACAACTGACAAACGCTGCGATGGTTTTTTAAAACCTCAACAGCGATCTGGCTTCCAGGCAATGTCGTGTTGTAAGGAAAAATTTCGTAAAGATCATCGCCCACATAACCGCGAACACCTTGCCCCAGAATCTCTTGGGCGTTGGTTACGTTTTTTGCAGCGGGAATATGGCCCCAGGCTTTGCGAAGGGCAAAAGCCACGGGATGGTGAGAGTGAGCTTCCAGCGCCAAGACGATTTGTTGCACGCTTACGGGCAGGGATTCAGGCGCAGAGTTAACTAAAGTCAGACTGCCTTCGCTAAGTGTACCGGTTTTGTCAAAAAAGATATTTTTCAGATCCAGGATTTTTTCAAACGTATTGGCACTTTTCATCAAGATGCCCATACGTTGAGCTTTTTTAATCGCAAGGCCCAAAGTCAAAGGTGAGCCAAAGGCCAAAGCGCAAGGGCAGGCGATCACAATCAAAGCCAGTGAACGTTGAAAGGCCTCCAGCGGATCTACGAAAGAGTAAAGAGCTAAAAACACGGCCGCTAGCCCAAATACGATCGCAATCAATCTTTGCGCCAGACGATCGGTTAAACTGACAAAGTTGCTTTTTTGATAGCTTTTTTGATCCAGGTCATTAAAGAGCTTACCAATCTGACTGTTTTCGAAAGTGGAGCTGGCTTGTACTTTAATATTTTCACTTAAAAGTTTTGTTCCCCCCAGCAAAGTCATGCCGGAAGAATAAATTTGCGGCAAAGATTCGCCATTGAATAAAGACAGATCCACGGTGGCACAATCACTTAAGAGCACGCAGTCTGTTGGCAAAGTTTGATTTTGCTTAATAACCAGAGTGTCGTGCAGACGGATGTGGTTCCACGGAATAAGATCCGTGTGATCATGTGTCAGACGTTCATAAGTCTGGTCTTTAAAATATGTCTGCATACGTGCTGGCGCGAGATAGTTCTGTTGCACTCTTTTTAGTAGATAACGGGCGCTTAAAATTAAGAATAAAAAGCTCGCTGTGCTGTCATAATAAATACCATCTCGTTTGTGGAAAAAGTTCCAAGTGGAAAAGATAAATCCGCTTAACATGGCGATTGTAATTGGCAGGTCCACATTCATCATACGGAATTTTAAAGCGTTCAATGTGCCTTGATAAAATGGAACCGCGCTATAGCAAAGAATCGGTAAGAACAATGCCAAAGAAATGCCATTGAAAACATACGCCCAAGAACTTTCCAATCCCGCATAAATCGGAATGGTGAAAAGCATGATGTTCCCTGCGCAAAATCCCGCCACCGCAATTCGTTTTAGAAAAGTGCGATTTTCCTCTTTGTATTTTTCTTGAAGGTTGTCCTCAGGACTCAAGATTTTCGGTTCGTAACCAAGTTCTGCGATACTTTGTACGGCTTTTGCCAAAGAACCTGTTTCGCTTAACTTCACAGCAATTGTTGATTGACCAAAATTAGCGCGGGCTTCCAAAATTCCCGGGCAAAATTCAGGCAGCTTTTCTAAAAGATGCACACAAGATGAGCAATGCATGCCCTCGGCAAAAATTAGGTAGTCGTAATCCTTGCGTTCATCTTGTTTATAAAGGGCTTTAAATTGTGGTTGATCCAGGTGAGCGAAAGGATTTTCTTGGTCCAATTTAAGGGGGCCAACCTGGGTATCTAAGACCTTACAGGCTTCACAACAGTACTCAGCTCCATTTGAGGGGCTTTGACAGTATTTACAAGTGAGATGCCGATCGAGCTCCATGTGTAAAGTCTCCTAACATGTGCTGAGAACGTTATCGGGTAAATATGCGGAATTAGCAATGATGGCCGTCACATTGTCGATAAAATCAACACCGGGTGGAGACCCAAAATTGCTGGCATGATAGAGACAAAAAGTACCATTTTTCGGCACGGCATTTCACTTGTTTTCAGTCATAAAAAAGGCTTCGTTTCTTTGTCATAAGTCTGGTACTTTTAAGCCCTGTTCATCTTTGGAGGTCGCATGCAATTGAGACGGATTTTTACCTTGTTGGGGGTCGTGGGAGCCATGGCTTTATCCGCTTGTGGATCTGCCGACCAATTTGCATCTTATAACACCCAGACTGATGACAGTGGCCGAATCGCATTGAATCACCAAAGTATCCAAACTGATGAAAACTCTGATGACTGGAGAACAACTCTACCGACCGAACACGCGACAGTCGGCAAACCCGAGGATTTTCCAGCTCCTACAAATCCACCAGTGGTTGATGAAAACACCTCGACACTTCCAACTCAGCCAGCGACTTTTGAAGCCGAGACGACACCTACCCATGGCACTGTCTCTGAGGAGCAGATCAACAAAGATCGTCCTGCCGCAGCTGACGTGAAGGGAACTGCGAAGCTGACTCCGACAGTTTATTTCTTCCCAGTGTTTGATGAAGATAAAAAATCCTGCCCGGATTCTGAAAAAGTCACTTTGCATGGTCAGGGTGGTAAAGCGTTGATCCGCGTATGCAAAAAGAATTCGATGGCTTGTGGCCTTCAGGGTTCTTGTTCGATCAAACAAAAAGGCAAGATTCGCATGCTAAATATTTTGGCACGTATCAAAGGCCAAAACCGTTATTTCGAAATCAATCGTGAAGAATGCAAATATGGTTATGGTGATCGTACCGTTTGCTTGGATCCTTTCCACACTTTGGCGGCGGATTTAACAGTTTATAAATTGGGTGAGGTGATTTACATCCCATCTATCATTGGACTTATTTTACCAGACGGGACGATGCATGACGGTTACTTTATCATTCGTGATAAGGGATCAGGCATCAATGGCAGAGGTCGCTTTGACTTTTACTCGGGCTTCGTACCCTGGTATGAAAAAATGAACCCGTTCAATCGTATTGGGCTTGCTGATAAGAATACGGCTGTTCCTTATATGAGAATCACTGGAGCTAAGGCGAAAGAGATTCAAGCCCGACGTGCTTATCCTCGCATTCCGCCGGATAACCAGCCTCTTAAATAATCTAGTTCAACGAATGGCCGAGCGTCCCTGCCTCGGCCTGGTCTGTCTCACACCCACAACTTCGCGACACGCCATCCGGGCTCAGCCGTGGCTCGCCTTCGGCGAGTGCGCGCCGTCGTGGCGCCCACGGAGGTCGCTGCGTTGAGGGCATGAGCCAGCCCAAGCCGAGTCAGGGCCGCTCGTCCATGCGCAGTTTAATTATTTAAGAGGCTGGTTATCAGAGAAAAGGGTTCTTAGCCTTTGATTCCTACGTTTACTAATGTAGGGCTTAGGATTTTTTGGGCTTGTTTTGGGTCCATGCCTACTAGGAAACCTCTTTTGCCGCCGTTGATGTAGATTTTTGGTAGCGCTAAAATTGTTTCTTCCATGTAGATCGGCATTTTCTTTTTTGTTCCGAAAGGGGAGGTGCCGCCTACTTGGTAGCCGGAGTGGCGGTCGGCGACTTCGGGTTTACAGGGGGCGATGGATTTTTTGCCTAGGGTTCTGGCTAGGTTTTTGGTGGAGACTTGCATGTCTCCGTGCATGAGCACAATCAATGGATCTTTGTTTTCGTCTTCCATAATCAGGGTTTTGATGACGGCGTGCTCAGTGACGCCCATTTCTTTTGAGGAGTGGGCGGTGCCGCCTTTTTCTTGGTAAGTGAAAAGGTGGTAGGTTAATTCTACGCCGTGTTTTTCTAATTCACGCAACGCCAAAGTCATTGGTGGTTTTTCTTGTTGGCTCATGCGCGGGTCTCCGATTCTGGGGCTTTGTCTTCGGCCTTTGGTAAGTCTTTGGCGTCGATGTAGGTTCTGATTTGGTCTTCACGTAAAACTTCAGATAATTGCTGCATGCCCTGGCGGGATGTATCCAGGAAAAGTTTTTGATCGTGGCGGACTTTGTATTGCTCAGCCATCATCAATTCATCGTGGCGGTGGAATCTTTCGATCACAGCGCGGGCCCGATCACTTGGGAACCCCAGATCCAACAGTAATTCGCGCGTCAGCAGCAGGCTTGATTCGAAAGTTTCCCTGCGAATGTGAGTCATTTCGATTCCGATATCTAGCAAATCAAAAACGTGGGCGCGGTTTCGGGCACGGGCATATATTTTCAAATTCTTAAAATGATCTTTCGCCATTTGGGCGAGTTTTTTGGAAGTCTCAATATCGTCAACGGCGATGATCAAGTACTTTGCTTTCCCGGCTCCGGCCGCTTCCATAATTTCGTGACGGGAGGCGTCTCCATAATAGACCTTGTTGCCGAAGCGTCTTAGTAACTCGATTTGCTCGGGATCGTGATCAATGGCGGTGAACTTAATGTCCTGGGCACGTAAAATACGGCCAAAGATCTGACCGAAGCGACCAAAACCCGCGATGATGATTTCGCTGTCGGCTCCTTCGAAGCTGTCCCATTCTTGTTTTGGCTTGTGAGTGGCTGCCCAGCTTTCGAATTTTGCATTCGCGACGATGACGAACGGACTTATGATCATCGATAGGGTTACGATCAACGTCAGCGTGTCTGAAAGTTCCTGACTTAAAACATTCGAGTTTTGGCCTACACCAAAGATCACAAAGGCGAACTCACCCCCTTGAGCCAAGTAAGCGGCCATGTTTCTGGAAGCCGTCGAATGAAGTTTTAATGTGCGGCCCACACCATAAAGCAGGAAGCCTTTGACCATCATATATAATGCTGTTGCGAACAACACGAATGCCGGGTTCTTCATCAATAGAGTGATATTCACCGACATGCCCACCGAGATAAAGAACAGACCCATCAACAAACCTTTGAAGGGTTCTAGGTCGGCTTCGAGTTCGTGGCGATATTCAGATTCAGATAAAAGAACGCCCGCTAAAAAAGCCCCTAAGGCCATCGAGATCCCCATATGCTCCATCAGGTACGCAACACCAATCACGATCGTCAAAGTGACTCCCGTGAACAGCTCGCGACTGCGCAGTGCTGCCACCTGACGCAGGAACGGTCCCATCAAAGTGTAGTTGAAAATCAAAAGCCCCAGGAATATTCCCAAAACTCCCAGCCAGTTTACTTCATGGCCTGAAGTAGCTTGGGCCAGTCCCAGTGTGGGGATGATGGCCAACGCAGGAATCGCAGCCACGTCTTGCATAAGTAAGATTGCAAAAGAGGATCTGCCAAACTCGGTGTTTAGAACTTTCTTTTCTGCCATGGCTTGTAAGGCGAACGCCGTTGACGAAAGACTCAACGCAAATCCCGCTACCATAGCACTTTGCCACGAGGCTCCTAAAAGCTTGACCAGGGCTCCTAAGGCTAAGCAGCAGGTGATGATCTGTAAGCCACCAAACCCTGCCAGCGTTCGTTTCATGGCCAAAAGTTTTTTGGGTTGGAGTTCGAGACCAATCATGAATAACAGAAAGACCACACCGAACTCGGAGAGATTTTGAACCGCCTTCACGTCAATGATCAGTTTTGCTCCCTGAGGGCCAATCAGAATGCCTGCCGCAAGGTATCCTAAGATGCTACCCAGGCCTAATCTTTGAAATACGGGAACGAGAAGGACGGAAGATCCTAAAAATGCGAGAGCTTGAAGTAAGTGCGGATGTTCTAACATGAAGAGAGCGTAACAATTGCTCCTTAGGTCGCCAAGTTAAAAAAAGTACAAGGTGCGCGCCTTGGCCGGAGACTTACGACTGTCCCGATTTAAAGAGTGTCCCGATTAGGAAAATTTCATTTTGGGTTTCTGGGGAAGGGGTGTAGAACCCTCCACGAAAACGAATTTAAATCAGGAGTTTTTCGAATGAAATCTTTCAAAGTACTAGTATCAGGTTTGTTGGCAGCCACAGCGTTGACAGCATGTTCTCCAGGCAATCAAAACGGGACAATGACAGCTCAAAATGACGGGCAAATTATTGGTGGCGATAAAGTATTGCCGGGTTCTCGTATCATTCACTCTACGGTGGCTCTTTATGACACTAAAGTGGGCGCTTTGTGTTCAGGCACTTTGATCTCTGAAAATATCGTTTTGACAGCAGCTCATTGCGTGGGACCGAATCCAAAAAAGATGGTGGTGTTCTTCACGAATGAAGTTGAGAAAGCTAAAAAAGAACAAGTTCGCGTGGTGGATGCTGCGATCGTGAACAAAGACTACAGCACGTCTCGCAAAGAAAACACGGCTGACATCGCCCTTGTGCGCTTCGTAGGAAACCTGCCAGCTTCTTATGGACCGGCTAAAATCCTTAAAAACTCAGGCGCTCTTCGTGAAGGCACGACAACGATCGTAGCTGGTTACGGTTTGAATCGTTCGTGGGTAATTAAATCGGGCGCAGGCGTTCTTAGAACGACAACTCTTAAAATTGCAGATCCCAATATGACGGCGACTGAAACATCCTTGGCACAAACTATCAACCGTGGCGTTTGCTCTGGTGATTCCGGTGGGCCCGCTTACCTAGAGGTTGATGGTGAGTTGCAAGTATGGGGTGTAGCGAGCCGTTCCGACGCTTTGCCAACGCGTCTTACTCCAGATTGCTTTCTGATGTCTATCTACACTCGCGCAGACATCTACGCGAAATGGATTGCTGACAACATGGCAGATCTTAAAGCTAAATAATTAGCCGCACACAGAATTTATTTAAGACTAAAAAGGAGATCCACTGGGTCTCCTTTTTTTATGCTCTTACGCAAATAATAAGTTGTCCTTTGTCATGATCGTCTCCACAAATTCCGCGCGCCAGGATTTGCCTCTACAATCGAGGGGAGGTCGATCATGCGTATTTCCGACGTCTCCATTCGCAATGCTGTTTTTTCGTGGATGCTGTTTGCAGCATTTATTATTTTCGGCTTTATCTCTTTTATGCGTTTGGGTGTGAGTCAGCTTCCTGACGTCGACTTTCCTGTCGTGAATGTTTCCATCACTCTGTTGGGGGCTGCACCGGAAATTATGGAAACTTCTGTGGTGGACCCGGTCGAGGATGCTCTGTCCTCAGTACAAGGTGTGGAGCGTATCAGCTCCGTCAGTAAAACCGGTATTGCCAATATCACCATCGAATTTGAATTGGACCGCAATATTGATGTGGCCTTGCAAGAGGTGCAAACCAAGGTTGCGCAAGCTCAGCGTCTGTTGCCACCGGCCGTGGATCCACCCATTATCACAAAAACCAATCCTGATGATCAGCCGATTTTGTGGTTGGCTTTGGTGTATGAGAAAAATGATCCGTATTTTTTAATGACCTATGCCAAGGACTATCTAAAAGACCGTTTCACCATGGTGTCAGGTGTGGGGGATATCATTCTTGGGGGGTATACTGATCCTGCCATGCGGGTTTGGGTCGATGCAGATAAACTTCGCAAGCACAATATAGCCGTAAATGACGTGATGGCATCCATCACCAGTCAGCACACGGAAGTTCCCGGTGGATTTATTCAAAATTCTAAAAATGCTTTTAACGTCAGAACCCTGGGGGAGTTTAAAGACGCCAAAGGTTTTGATAACATGATCATCAATAAGCGCGCCGGCATGGTGATTCAGGATCCTTTCAATACCATTCGCTTAAAAGATGTCGGTTTCGCCAAAGAGTCCCTTGCGGAAATGTATCGTATCTCGCGCTTTGATGGAGTGATGGCTTTGGGGCTGGGAATAAAAAAACAACTGGGGTCAAATGCCGTGGCGGTCGCTAATGCCGTCAAAGAGCAAATGAAAGAGATCCAAAAAGACCTGCCTGAAGGCATGCGTCTGGCGATCAATTTCGACTCCTCTCGCTATATCGAACAAAGTATTCATGAAATGATCAAGCACTTGATCCTGGCAGTTATTCTGACTTCGATCGTGTGCTGGGTGTTCTTGGGAAGTTTCACGGCAACTTTAAATGTATTGCTGGCGATTCCGACCTCGATTATGGGGGCCTTCATCGGGCTTTATTTCTTTGGTTTTACTTTGAATACCTTCACCTTGCTGGGATTAACTCTTGCTATTGGTATCGTGGTAGATGATGCGATCATGGTTCTGGAAAATATATTCCGCTATAACGAGCGGGGATTGAGGCCGATTGAGTCTGCGATTGTTGGTGCGCGTGAAATTACTTTCGCAGCATTAGCGGCCAGTGTCGCCATCATTGCAATTTTCCTGCCCGTCGCCTTCATGAAGGGCGTGATCGGTAAATTCTTTTTGCAATATGGAATTACCATTTCGCTCGCTGTGATGTTGTCGCTTCTTGAATCTTTAACGATCACGCCGATGCGTTGCTCTTCATTTGTTCACACTGGCGAACGTACCACACGTATCGGAAAATCTTTTGAATGGTTCATGGCCAAGTTGAAGGAATTTTACGGTAAATCCCTGAATTGGACACTCGCTCATCGCTGGCCTGTGCTGGCCGTTTCAATTGCGTTCGTGGCGGTTTCTTTCTTTTCAGTAAAATCCTTGAACAAAGAAATGACGCCGACCATGGATCAAAGCCTTTTCATCATGCGCTTGTTTCTGCCCATTGGAACTTCGCTGGCGACTTCGGATCAAAAGGCAAAGGAGATTGAAAAATGGATGCGATCTCAACAAGAAGTCGCCCACGTTTACGCAAGCGTCGGGGGCTTGGGCTCAGGTGGAGGCAGTGATGCCAATACGGGGATGATGTTCATCACCTTAAAAGACAAAGGCAATCGGGGCATAGCACCTGGGCAGACTAAAGAACGCTCCCAACAAGAATTCATGTCCTATGCGCGCAGTGAGCTCACCAAAAATGTTCAAGGTGTGATGGTCTTTATGATGGATCCTTCCAGTCGGGGGTTTTCGACGGGGAAAGGTTATCCGATTGAATTTATCCTGCAAGGTCCCGATTGGGCTAAACTTGAAGAGCTGAATAATAAATTTAAAGAAGACATGCGTAACTCAAAACTCATGGTCGACGTCGATTCCGATTACCTCGCCGGGATGCCAGAAATTCAAGTGACCCCGGCGCGGGATAAGGCCGCACGTCGTGGAGTGAGTGCTGAAGATATCGGGATCACTGTACAGGCGATGATTGGTGGGGTTAAAAACGGTCAGTACACCAAAGATGGACATCGCTATGACGTCTATGTGCAGTTAAAGAAAACTCCCGATCCACGGGATGAATTTAACAAGCTCCTTATTGCGAATGATCGTAACAACTTGATCCCGATCACGCAGGTGGCAGACGTCGAGCAGCGCGCAAGTTTGCAGCAAGTGACGCGGGTGAATCGCCAACGGGCGATTACGATGTATGCAAATTTAGCTCCGGGGGTTTCACAACAAAAAGCCTTGGAATTTATCTTTAATAAAGGCAATGAGCTTCCTGAGGGCTATCATATCGATCAATCCGGAGCCGCAAAAACTTTTAGTGAGTCATTCAATAGTTTGATATTTGCTTTGGCCTTGGGCGTGATCGTCGCCTACATGGTTTTAGCAAGTCAGTTCAATTCGTTCTTGGATCCGATGACGATTTTGATGGCTTTGCCATTTAGTTTTTCCGGCGCTTTCTTTGCCTTAAATCTCACTGGTCAAAGCATCAATATGTATTCCATGATCGGTATTTTGCTGTTGATGGGTATAGTGAAAAAGAACTCGATCCTTTTGATCGACTTTACCAATGCCGTTCGTGACCGCGCGGGAGGAACCAATGTCACTGCGGATGCGGCGCTAAAGGAAGCCTGCCCCGTGCGTTTACGTCCCATCATCATGACCAGTGTGGCGACGATTACGGCGGCTTTGCCATCGGCACTTGCACAAGGGGCGGGGTCGGAAACCTTTAAACCTATGGCGATCACGTTGATCGGTGGGGTTTTGGTTTCGACGTTACTGACCTTGTATGTGGTGCCTGTGGTGTACTCTTTGTCAGATCGATTCCGTAAACGCGACACCCGACAAAAAGACGTGCGGGATGCCTTCCTTAAAGTCGGAGACGCGACATCGATCAATGCCGATGGTGTGCCTGTCCTGAATAATGGCGAAGGTCCACAACCCGCCGATCAGGAAGCGACGACCGTTTCGCAGGATTATTTTAAGCAAGATCAAACGATGCCGGAAATTTCAGAGGACCACGATCAGAATAAACAGCGAAAGGAGCCCGCGATGTCACAGACCAATCATGAAAAACCAAAACGAGGCTTTTTTGACTTCCTAAAAAGAAAGTATCAACCCAAAGCCGAAAAGAAACCTTCGGAAGTGCTTTCGCCCACGCCTTCGGCGCCGTCGCGTCCTCCAAGAGCCGAAGATATTGAGGCTGACTTTGATAGCAACATGCCTCATATGGCAGAAGCTCGCTCGATATCGGAGGCAGCAAAGGATCGCCGAGATCGAGAGCGTGAAGAACGCCGCATGATTCGCGAAGAAAAAAGAAAAGCTAAGAGTTCGATGTTAAGTCAGCGGCCAGATCGTGATCGCGACAGGGATCGCGATCTGTAAGCATTAACGCTGCCAGCGCGTTTGGAAACTTAACGTCACAGTTTTTGAAAGACTTGAGTTTTCAGGCGTGCCGAACAGTGTTTGATCGGCGTAAGAAAGCGTCCACGCATTTTCAAGACCCATCATATAGTTCACCATCGCAGACCAAGTCACATTTTTTTGAACAGCACCCGATGAAGTTTGCGCACCTGAAATAGCGACCGCGTCTTCATACATACCCGTAAAGCTTGTGCCGACTCTGAAGTCGCCTTTATTCCAACCACCACCCACGGTCCAACTGTGACCTAAATCAGGAGTGGCCGTGATCGTGCCGCCAGAAGATTCGCTGGTAAAATCACGCGCAAAGGACTTATGCAGCTCCACGCTGGAATTTAAATCCCAAGTTCCCATGGCTTTGATAAAAGCTAATCCTCCACCAACGGTGAAAAATCCACGACCACGGGAATCTGCGGCAAGCACATTGGTCGCATCATACACAGAAGGGGATGTCGGCAGGGTCACTTGCAAGAACGTGAGGCCTTTGGGTTTCCAGCGAGAATAGCTAAGTTCCGGAAATGTTTCATGGCCCAGGTTCAATGAGACGTCGCCCGTGCCCGTGCTGTTTTCGTGTGCAATCTGGCGGCTGACGACAGGAATGGAAATACCGCTTTGAATGGAGTCAGTTAGCAGCGTGGCAGCTTCAATTTTAAATGTCTGGCTGTGATTATCATCACTGCGTTTGATCCATTTTTGATTGGGTAAAACGTCATCAGTCACCTGACCGTAACTTAAAGAACTTGTGATCTGGGCTTTATCATCACCCATAATCAAAGCCGGGAATGCAAATCCGCCGCCGCAACAGCTGGCAGCGAATGCTCGCGAACTAAAATTAAGGAATAGGAAAGCCAGAATCAAATGTTTCACAGCCGAAGACTTTCTGTCGCTTGATCAACGGTTGCGGTGCCATCTTTCAAGTAAATTCGAACTTCCCAGTCACCAGGCATAATAAAGAACACGCGATGAACGCGGTACACACCGGTTTCAATCTTATCGATCTTTACTGGTGAAGAACCATGTCCCATCGAAGGCATCCACAAAATCACACTTAATGCCGTTGCCGGGTCTGTATAAGGGCCGTTGACCGTGGCCGTGGATTCATTCCAGAATTTTAAAATGAATTCAGACTCTGCAGGTGATTGAGGTCCCGACACCCACTGAATGGAAGCACACAACTGCGATTGAGCGAGTTTTAAGCTGCATTCATTAGCTGTGGGTGATTGCGCATTATTTTTTACCGCCGGATTGATATAATCAGGACGGGCACACGCAGTCAGAAATAAAAATCCCAGCAAAAGTCTTTTCATCTAGCTGTCCTCGCGTTGAATGAAGCAACCTAAAGCTCGGCCTTCTTTCATGCGCACTGATTTGCCAGCTTGAATATCTTCCAAGGCATCTTTCAAAAATTGTTTTTTTGCTGAAGGACCCACGTGACTGTCCGTCACGCCACCTTGATAAACGATTTCTCCTGACGGATTTACCACAAAGGCATGGGGAGTTTTCAAAGCACCGAATTCGTTCGCCAAGCGCGACTTGGAATCTTGAATTACCGGAAAAGGCAAAGCAGCTTTTTCGAAATGTTCTTTGGTCATTGCCGATTGTTCGTCAGAATTGGAGTGAACCGCGACGAAATTGAAATCTTTAAATTCAGCAGACATGTCTTTCAGCAAGCTTTCGTGGCTTGCAGAACAAGGGCATTTAGCTGACATGAAAACAACGACAGTGCCTTTTGATGCGGCCTTGGTTTCAAGATGAATGAATTTGTCATTCAACACATTCGTTCCATCGATCGAAGTGACTTGTTTGGCGGCCCAAGTATTTACTGACCCCAAGAATGATAAAAGCAGAATAAATCGTTTCATGAGGTGTTTCTAACACAGAGGGTCTTAGAGGCAAGATGGCAAATTGTTGCACCTAAGTTTTTGACGCGCCTTGCTTGCAGGAAGGGATGTGTTCGGGCAAAATTTCCCCATGTTTGATCAACTTCGCAAGTACTTTCACCGATTTAAACTTCATCGCCAACGCAGTAATGTTCACAGTGATTTAGATGCCCTGTTAAGCTTTGCTTCAGATCAAAAGAATCTTGAAGATCAACTTCACTGGTTAGTGAATTTATTACGTTGGGTGCGCTATGAAGGCACAGCTGTCGAGGGGTTGGATAACTCCTCTGGGCATGTTCCCATTGCACGACTGCGATATGTGTTGATGGTGTTAGATCGCAATCCTGCCTGGAAGCGCGATGTGGCTGTGATCTTGCGTTCCGTGATTAAGAATGTCAGCGGTCTTGAACTCTATACCGAAACAGGCCTTCCACATGAAGTGGGTGTGATTGGGGAGTTCTTTGATCGCATGATGATGAAAATCCTTCCCAGTCCTCCATTGGATCATGAGCTGGGTTATTTGTTTTGGGAGTTGTTCCCAAGTGCCAAGGATCCCATGTGGATCGCTTCGATTGACCACGTTTTATTCGATAAATTAGTGGAACTCTTTAACTACGATGTGTCGCCCGTGGAATCAGATTGGAACCGTTTGGACCGCGACATGGAAGATGCTTTGATTTATTTGGGCATTCAAGTTCGCGCCATCGGTCTTTCACCAGGGATTCGTCATCGTCTGGATAAGCCAAATTTCCGCGATTCTGCATTCTTTAATTTGGTGCGCGTTCTGGAAGACTTTCTGGCTGCTCACCAAACAGGGAAGCCTGAATTATTCTATGAAAAGGCCTCCCGCTTACGCCTGTTAGTTTGGGAGTGCCGTCGCGAACTGACGCAAGTGTATCGTCACTTGGATGAGTTCGGTGTCAGCGTAAATCTGGTTTTCCAGATGACTCGTTTAAGAATTTATCTGCAGCGCATAGACAGTCTGGTGGACATTCTTATCACGGATGTTCCAGATGCAAAAAAAGTGACATCTTTTCTGGCAAATCTGATTGAAGAAAATCATGATTTGCAAAGTGTGGGTGCACTTCTTTCACAGAATATCAATTTGCTCGCTAAAAAAATGGTCGAGCGTGCTGCAGAAACGGGCGAGCACTATATCACGCGCACCAAAGAAGAATATCGCCGTATGGTGCAGGCCGCAGCGGGTGGTGGTTTTGTGACGGCATTCACTGTCTATATAAAGACGGGAATTCTGGCGGTGGGTCCTTCTGAATTTATGATCGGTGTTCTGGCATCAACAAACTATGCGATCAGTTTCATCGTGATCCATCTTGCGGGCTTTACTTTAGGAACTAAGCAGCCGGCGATGACGGCTCCAGCACTCGCAGAGCAAATGCGTGACGTGGATACTGAAGAGGGCATGGAGCGCATGGTGGATCAGATTGCGCATATCATCCGCTCGCAAGTGGCAGCTGTGGGTGGAAACATTTTAATGGTGGTTCCAACGACACTGGTTATTGATACGATTTATTTCCTGGTTTCCGGTCGTCATATTATGTCCGAGGCAACGGCGATGAAAGCCTTCACTTCGGTCGACATTTTGGGGCCTGCGATATTCTATGCCGCATTCACCGGTATAATCTTGTGGTTCTCAAGTTTATTCGCGGGATGGGGGGACAACTGGTTTGCCCTGAACTCATTGCGCACAACTTTGGCGCGCAGTCCGACACTGACAACTATATTTGGACGAGTCGGTGCGAGAAGAATTGCTTCATTCTTTGAGAAAAACATTTCCGGTCTTTTGGGGAATGCGTCCTTGGGTATTCTCTTGGGCTTTACTCCAGAGATCATGCGCTTTATCGGGATTCCATTGGATGTGCGCCACGTGACTCTTTCATCGGGGTCCATGGGGGCAGCCTTGCCCGTAATGGGTGCGTCCTTTTTAAAGACTTGGATTTTCTGGCGTGCGGTGATGGGTGTTCTTTGCATTGGTTTCTTTAATGTGTCGGTGAGCTTTGCCATGGCCTTCTGGGTGGCGATCAAAGCCCGTGGAGTCACTCCACCCACTCGTCGTGCCATCCGCAAAGCAGTCTTCCGACGTCTCTTAAATCATCCACTGAGTTTCATCTTGCCGGTGGGAAAAACGGTTCCGAAATCCGCTCCCGGCGGGCATTCGCACTGATTTTCGATGCTCAAAAACTGTTCATCATCAGTATTAAATTGGCGCATAGCGTTGCTTGCGCTGATTTAATTTTAGGCAACTATTCTCAGATAAAATCATGGCTTCCATAAGTACTTCTAATACTTTCGCGCGAAATGGTTCTAGTTTTGAACTGGGGTGCCACTTTGGAACTACAACTCTGGAGTGACACCATGACAGATAATTTCATTTTTTAGCGTTCAAAAAAAATATGCAGGTGGTTCCAAAAGAGTACTTGATAAAATGTTCAGCATGAAATGAAGTGCCTCTCCATAAGGACTTCTAAAGGGTGAAGTCCATGGAATATGGGGGGACCTATTCATGAAACTTAATTTGTTTTCACTTATCCTGTCTCTGTTGGTTGCGACATCTGCTCATGCTGAGCGCGTTATCGTAATCATGAAAGACTCGCAAACTTTCCAAGCTGCTCACATGGCTTATAAAGTTAAAGGTTCTGGCGCACTTAGAACTGGTAAAGCAGTTTCTACTCCGGTTGATGCTGAAATCGAACAATCTCTTGAAAATTTGAACACATTGATCGTGAACGCAAGAAACGACAATGAGATCTCTAAACTTCAAAACGATCCAGCAGTGGCTTACGTTGAAAAAGAAGTTTTCCATCCAGCTCCACTTCCAGTTCGTGGTTGGTTGGGCACTCCAGTTAAAAACACTCCGACAGTTCCAGGCGCGAAAACTCCATGGGGGATTATGGCAGTTAAAGCACCTCAAGCATGGGCGAAGTCCAATCAAGGTCAAGGCGCTCGCGTTCTTGTTCTAGATACTGGTATCGATCAAAACCATCCTTCTTTGAAAGCTAACTTCGAACAAGGTAAAGACTTTACTGGCGAATCAGATGGTTCTGATTTCTCTGATAAAGTAGGTCACGGTTCACACTGTTCTGGTACGATTGCAGGTGTATTGGATAACAACGGTTTCACAGGTGTTGCTCCTCAAGCGAAAATCTTGATGGGTCGCGTATGCTCTGAAAACGGTTGCTCGAATGCAGCTATCGCAGCTGGTATCAACTGGGGTATCACTCAAAAAGTTGATGTGATCTCTATGTCTCTGGGTGGCGCATGGTCGACTCCAGGTGAGCGCGATGCTATTGCAAAAGCAGCTAAAGCAGGTCTTACTGTCGTAGCAGCTTCTGGTAACGATGGTACTGGTAAAGTTTCTTATCCAGCAGCTCTGCCGACTGTTATCGCAGTGGGTGCAGTAAACAGCGATCTTAAGAAAACGGATTTCTCTCAATGGGGTCCAGAATTGGCGATCGTAGCTCCGGGTGCAGCGGTTGTTTCTACAGTTCCACAAGGCACTGGTCGTGAAGCGTCTGTTCAATTGACTGTTGCTGGTAAAAAAGCAGCTGTTAACTCCACAACTTTCCAAGGTGCTCGTGAAGTATTGACTGCTGAAACGAACACATTGGTTGATTGTGGTCTTGGTAAAGACACTGACTTCGCTGGTAAAAATGTTAAAGGTAAGTACGCACTTATCGGTCGCGGCGAAATCAATTTCTCTGTTAAAATTCAAAACGCTATCAAAGCGGGTGCAGTTGGTGCAGTTATCTACAACAACGCTCCAGGTTTGATCCAAGGTGCTTTGACTGCTGACGGTTCAACTCTTCCAGTTGCTGTGTTCATGATCGAACAAGAAGTTGGTAAGAAAATCCAAACGACTTTGGCAGCGGGTACAGAAGTTAAAGCGACTCTTCAAACAGTTGCAACTGACTACGCAGCTTTCGATGGTACTTCAATGGCAACTCCGCACGTTGCAGGTGTTGTAGCTCTTGTTAAAGCGGCTAACAAAAACCTTAACGGCGCTCAAGTTAAGCAAATCTTGCAGTCAACTGCGACGGCTTTGGGCCCTAACACAAACAACGAATACGGTGCAGGTATCGTAAACGCTGAAGCTGCTGTAACAGCTGCTCTATCAGCTAAATAATCTGATCTAAAAAATAGATTTAAAAAAGGCTCGCAGAAATGCGGGCCTTTTTTATTTATTGGTGTTCTCCGGTTGAGTGGAAGCGGTGAAAATGGTCCGTCTCCTTCGTTGTCGGGCTATCTCCTCGCTCCGACGGGCAATGAGCCCGCCTGCGCTGCGGGGATAACCCTCCGCCTTGTATACGAACCATTTTGACCGCTTCTGTTGTGCGACGGTTTTTTGTTGGCCGTTTTGGGGCATTGTCTTGTTTGTTTTCACCCCAAAAGGATCTCCGTTTGTTTAGGAGTGGGAGAGCGATTTGCAGTGTCGAGTTTCATTGGAGAAATCTATGAAGCCTTCGCACGTTGCTTTGTCTATTCTTTTGACAGTTATTGCTCGGCCCTTGTTTGCGGCGGAGAGCTGCCAGGCGGTATTTTTGGAGCCCGCGCGAGCCCTGGAAGTTTCTGAAAAATCTTTGCTGACGTCCGAGCAGTACGAAGCGTTGCTTAAATCTGTAGATGCTCTTTTGGGAGATCTGGCAGTTCCCAACGGAGTTCATATCAAGATCGCTGAGCCCGGAGTCGGCGGGCTTTATTCTAGAAAGACCAACGATATTATCGTGATGTCTTCATTTTTGAAATACCCAAGCGGCAAAGGCAATCATCCTAAATATAGCACGGCAATTTTATCCCATGAATATGGTCATGCCATTTTTGATAAAAACATGCGGGAGCTTTCTCCATCCTGGAATGCCTTGGAAATTGAATCGGTCACTATTTTGGAACGATCTAATAAGGCGACAAAAGCCTATATGGACGCTATCGATACGGCTGTTAGGGCGACAACGCCGCAAGAAAAAGCTGAAGCTGAGGTTGTGAAATCTAAAGCTCTGGAAGAAATGATGGCGGCAGGAAAGCGGATGTCTCAACTGTTGAAGATGCGCGATGTGAGTAGTGCCTATCACGAACTCTTCGCGGATACGGTGGCGGTGGTTCGCTTTCAAGATCCGCGCATTATTTTTAATGCTCTGTCGGGGAATGCGCTTATCAAGGACCAACTTAAATATTACCAAGATCCCAAAACAAAAGAGGCCGTTAAATTTTCAGAAAAAGATCTTATTCGTATTAATATTGAAAATCGTCAATTTGATAAAAGTTGGGGCGAAGCCCACTTTCAACAATGGCTAAAAGATATCAATGGAACGATCGCCAATAAGAGCCTTCATCCTTATTTATTGCTGGCACCGACCCGCGCGGCACTGTGGGATGTGATCAGAAACAAAGTCAAAAATCCCCATGAACAAAAGCATATTCTGACTAAATTGGTTCAAGTTCTCCGCAAACACTATGAAGAAAATTTTAAAGATGCAGAGGCCGCTCAAAACATCGATCCTGTGAAGTTCAATCAGTCCCTTATTAGTGAAATTCAGCAGATGTATTCCAAATAACGCAGGCAGTCACCGGAGCGGAGGTAAAAAGCTCCTCCGTTGCTCGGTGCCGGCAGAGAGCGTACGCTTTATGTATGCACAGTCTTCCGGCAATGATCAGCGATTTGGCTCTTATTCTTGGTACCGCAGGTATCGTGACTCTTCTCTTTAAAAGATTAAATCAACCCGTCGTCTTGGGTTATCTGGTTGCCGGATTTTTGATCGGACCTAAAGTCGGATTATTTGGAACTGTCAGCAGTGCTGAAGGCGTGCAGTTGTGGGCAGATATCGGGGTGATTTTTCTTTTGTTCGCCTTGGGGCTAGAGTTCAGTTTTAAGAAGCTGTTCCGTGTGGGTGGTTCGGCTGGTGTGACGGCATTGTTCGAAGTCGGATTCATGACCCTGATCGGTTTTACGACGGGTAAGCTTTTGGGTTGGGACTTGATGGATTGCCTGTTTCTGGGCGGCATCTTGGCAATATCTTCGACGTCGATTTCCATGCGTACGATTGAAGAGATGGGTTTCAAGAATATGAAATTCGTCAGCATCGTGATGGGTGTCCTGGTCATCGAAGATCTTGTGGCAGTTTTGTTGTTGGTATTTCTAACGTCAATTGCGCTGACTCGTGAATTCGCGGGCAGTGATATGTTGCTGTCGTTCCTAAAACTCGCGTTCTATCTGTCCCTGTGGTTTGTGGTGGGAATCTTTTGGTTGCCGACGGCAATGAAGCGCGCACAAAAGTTATTGAATGAAGAAACGATTCTAGTTGTGGCCGTTGGTTTGTGTCTTGCGATGGTGGTGTTTGCGGTGAAGGTGGGTTTTTCCGCAGCCTTGGGTGCCTTTATCACAGGATCGATCTTAGCTGAAACGATCGAAGGCGAGCGTATTCACCACTTAGTGAATCCGATCAAAACCTTATTCTCAGCCGTGTTCTTTATCTCAGTCGGAATGTTGATTGATCCGGATGTAATCACTGCGCACTGGCAGGTAATTCTGCTCTTGTCGGCGTTGGTCTTGATTGGAAAAACTTTGGGAGTGACAGTCGGAAGTGTCTTATCTGGTCAAACATTAAAGTCCAGTTTGCAGACAGGTATGAGTCTGTCACAAATTGGAGAATTTTCTTTTATTATCGCAACCGTCGGCGTGGGGTTTAAGGTCGTAAGGCCCGAGCTTTATCCTTTGGCCGTTTCAGTGAGTGTTGTGACAGCTTTTACGACGCCATTTATGATTCGAATGGCTGATGGAGCATATGGGTTGCTTGAAAGAAAATTGCCACGGGACCTTATTGACTCTTTAGATCGTTATTCGATGTTTTCTTTCACAATGACGGCGCATAAAGAATCCCGCGACCAAATCCGTTCTTACATCTTTAAGATTTTTTTGAATGTGGTGATCGTGATTGGCGTGTTTTTGCTGATGGGCCGAGTGACATTGCCTTATTTGTTAAATCACCAAGTTGAAGAAGGCTCTGCAAAGTTTCTGACTTTAACGGCAACTTTAATTTTAAGTTCGCCATTCCTATGGGCATTGGCTTTTGGTCGGACGAAGCAATTTGATAGCCTGGTCGCTGGCGATTCACGTGGAACTCAGAACTATGTCTTTGTGGTTTCCAGAATCATGGTGGCTGTTGGATTGATCGCTGCAATGGTTGCGCAATTTGTACCACTAGGTTGGGCATTGGGAATTACGGCGTGGATGGCAATCGTCGTTGGTTATGTTTTGTCGACCAGACTGCGCGCCATTTACCAATGGTTTGAAAATCGTTTTATTTCGAATTTAACTGAAGACGTTCATAAGGTGGCCTCGAAAACTCACAGCCAAGCATTAGCGCCTTGGGATGCCCATTTAACGGAATTCCGTGTGCCAGCAGAAGCTCACTATGTGGGATTGCCCTTGTCGGAACTTTCTATTCGTGAACGTTTTGGTGTGACCGTGGCATTGATTGAACGCGGGCGCAGAAAAATCATGGCCCCCGGCGCAGACGTCATGTTGATGCCTCAAGATATCGTATTCGTGATCGGAAATGATATTCAGCTCGCGGTCTTTAAAGAGTTTATCGATGCAGAACAAGATTACCAAACTCTTGATTCAGAGATTTCGGAATACTCTCTGGAAAAATATCTGCTAACTGAAAATTCGGCGTTCTTGGGAAAAAGCATCCGTGACAGCGGGCTTCGGGAAACAACCCATGGTCTGGTGGTCGGCATCGAACGCCAGGGGCGCCGTATGTTAAATCCCGACTCTGCCGAGATTTTGCAAATCGACGACCTTCTGTGGATCGTAGGCGATCGCTCGCGCATCCTGGATCTTGCCTAGCCGACGGCTTCGTCGGCTTAATTCTAAATTTTAAAGCGGATGATTTGTTTTAATAGATCAAGTTTGGTCTGGTTGTAGGGGGGATAGATGATCGCCATCAATCTTCCGGCAAGGCCTTGTTTGAAGATCGCCTTTTTGTGGGAGAAGGTCTCAAATCCGTGATACCCATGGTAAGCACCTAGACCACTTGCACCCACGCCGCCGAATGGAAGGTTCGGGTTCAATAACGAAATCAAGGAGTCATTCACCGACAATGTTCCCGAACTTGTTTCCTTCATCAATTTTTTGATGTTGTGATCGGAATGGGAATAGCAATAAATGGTCAATGGCTTGGGGCGTTCGTTGATAAAGTGAACGACCTCCCCAATGTCCTTGAATTTTAAAATCGGCAGAATCGGTCCAAAGATCTCTTCGTTCATCACTTTGGTGTGCGGATCGACGTTATCAAGCAGGGTCGGAGCGACATAGTTTTGTTCAAGATCTACTTCACCTCCGGCAACCAGGCTTGCACTATTGCTGATCGCATCTTCAAGTAAACCTTTAAGGCGATCCGTATGACGACGGTTGATGATACGGGCGAAACTCTTGGATGATTTCACGTCATCCTTGCTGTTTCCGAAGTTCTCTTGAAGTTGTGCTTTAAGTGTTTGAAGGAATTCGTGATGGATGCTTTCTTGAACAAAAAGATAATCAGGTGCCACGCAGGTCTGACCTGCATTCACGAATTTCGCCCAGATGATCTTTTGCGCCGCCAGTTTTAGGTTCGCCGTATTATCGATAATGGTCGGTGACTTGCCACCTAATTCCAAAGTGACTCGGGCCAGGCTGTGAGCAGCACCCTTCAGTATAATTCTGCCGACCTCGGTGCTGCCGGTGAAAAAGACGTGGTCAAAGGACTGCTTTAAAAGTTCGGTCGTGGTTTCAGGACCGCCTTCGATGACCGATACCTGTTCGGTCTTAAAGTACTTCGATAACAAAGAATGCATCAAACGGCTGGTGTGGGGGGCGTACTCGGACGGTTTGATCACCGCTGCGTTCCCAGCCGCAAGGGCCGAAACCAGGGGCGCGATCGTTAAATATAAAGGATAGTTCCACGGCGAAATGATCAGGCAGGAGCCCAAAGCTTCAAAACGGGTGTAACTTTTAGATCCAAATAAAAGCAGGGGAGTGCAAACTCTTTGCGGTTTCATCCATTTTTTCAAATGCTTTTGCGTAAAACGGATCTCTTTCAAAAGAGGCATGATCTCGGTCGCCAACGATTCCAATTCAGGCTTTTTAAAATCTTCGTAAAGAGCTTTGCACAGTTCCTGTTGATGATCGGTGATCATGCTTTTCAATGATTCCAAATAATCAAATCTTTGGTGCCAGGATTCAGTACGGGCATGTTGAGCGAAAGCTTTTTGGTGAAGTACGAGTTGTTCAAGCATGCATTAATTCTAGGCATTGAACAGCGTAAGGTAAAGCAGCGAGTGGATGCGTGAAGACAAAAAAAATGGGGGAGCACCTGCTCCCCCTGAATCGTGAGGGGAACCACCAAACCCTCATGATCCACAAAATAAATTTACTTCCGAGAAGATCTCACTCGTTCGGGCTTTCGAGCCACCGTGAGCCACAGGGTGTACATGACAACTCCTGAGTAGAAGAGGCAGAACATTGCAACTTCTCTTAATTCCATAAATTCGTACCTCCTTCTTAAGATCGTTTCCTTTTGGAGGGTGTCAGCTGGCCTTCCTTGGCCTTCATCCCCCTCTAGAGCGTCCATGCTCTGTTGTAAGTAAGACGATCTGCCCCCTGACAGGGGTTAATCGGGAAATAAAAAAATGCGGAAAAAGTGGGCTTGAATTACGGGAAACCCATAAAGGATCAGGGTTTCGTGGGGTTACGCCGCGAAAAAATGTAGAAAATATCTCGTGGTGACCAGCGGGAACCAGTTTCCCGGGTGGGCCCCTTGTGCATTTTGCGATCTGCCCTTAGAAACCTCAGCAACAACAACCCTTTATTTAGGAGATTTTATGCGTCTTATTTTAGGTCTAGTTATTTTGGTCTCTGCAGCAACTGCCTCTGCCAATGATTCATCCATTCCTTATATCAAAGTGAACTCGGTTAAATCTGTTAACGGCGAAGTTTCTTTTAAAGGCGGCGACGCTTATAAAATTTATGAAGCTTTGGGAGTAAGCGGCTCTTATGCACCTTGGTACACAGAGCGCGCTGTGACTATCACCGGGCCTGAAGGTTCAGTTCGCATTAATTGCAATCAACAACCGAAAAATAAAAACCAAGACTACGGTGGTCCTTATCCAATCGAAACAATTCCTTCGACAACTGAGTGCACGATCAGCGTTGGCAACAGCTTTGATCCAGAAACAGACGAAGGTGACTCTCACGTATGGGAAAGCAATTCGTGCCAAAAAAGAAAGTAAACTTTCTATTTGCAGGGCTGTGGGGAGTTTCTCTCCTGGCCCTGTCTGTATTGAGCGGCTTTACGGTGGTGGGCTCAGTGGGTGATGTGAATTTTGAAATCGCCACGATGCTGACGCCGCTGGGCTTGTTTCATATTTTAAGTGCTGACGAACACTATCTGTATCCGTATTTGTTTCAAGCGACGCAAGCACGTGAATACCTTTTCTCAGACCTCGGGTTTACCGCGAGCTGGGTGGGTTTTATCGCCGTGGCTTCGTATTTGTTAATCAGATTGCGAAAGTCCCATGGAAAAACTTAGTTACGTCTATATCTTTCTGCAATCGAGCACGATCGAAGTCTTCGTTTACTTTTTGTTCTACAGAAAGCTTAAGGCTTTTGGTGCCACTTTTGTGTTGACCACTTTGGCAAACACTCTTACTCATCCCGTTGTATTTTTTGTCATCATGGCTTCTCGCTTAAGTTATATAGAGGCGATACTGCTTGCCGAGGGATTTGCCTTTGTTGCTGAAACTTTCTTGCATGCTTATTTTGGTAAACTTCCTCTGAAAACGACATGGAAAGCCTCGCTCACAGCGAACTTGGTTTCTTGGCAACTGGCTCCGATCCTGACTTACTTGCTCTTTATAAATTAGGTGATTTTTACACGCGATTCGTGACCGTATTATAATGGTGTCCAATGGACACCACCAAGCTGGACAATCGCGTTAAAGCTGCATATACCAGCCCCATGATTTCACCTCTCGAATACCAAGATTACCAGACGTTTTTGCAGGATCTTTTCTCCAGCAAGGTTTCCCAGCGCAACATGAGTCTTCGCGGCTTTGCGCGTATCGCGGGTATCTCTCATTCCTATTTGTCTCGCGTGATGAACTCCCAAAAGACTTTATCTATAGCTTCTGCCAGCAAGATCAGTCAGATTCTGGATATGACTCCTGAAGAAGAAGCTCATTTAATGCGTCTGGTGGCGCGTGACCAGCTTGCGGAAAACTCGCGCAGTGGTCAGCAATTACGTGCCCGTATTTTAAAAACCAAACGTTCGCCTCAGAACAAAGTCACGTTAGATAATTTCAAAGCCGTGGCCGAGTGGCATCACTTTGCGATCCTGGCTCTTTTAAATACCAAAGATTTCCGTGGGACAGGCCGCTGGATCGGTGAGCGCTTGGGTATCCCGCACGAGATCGCGAAGGAATCTTTCGAGCGCCTGGTTAAACTTGGATTCATTCGTAAAGAAAATGGCAAGTATGTGGCGATGAATGACGGGGACATTGAAACTCCCCATGACGTTGCTTCACAAGCGGTGCGTGAAAATCACCGTCAGCATTTGCACCTGGCAGGTCTGGCGTTGACGTCCTTGCCACCAGGACAGCTTGAATTCCAAAATGCCTCTATTCCTATGAACAAAGCTGACATTCCGAAAGCGAAAAAACGCCTGCGCCTTTTCATGGATGCTTTCATCCGCGATCTGGAAAAAAATCCGGGCGAGGAAGTTTTCCAAGTGAATTTGCAATTCTATATGCTTTCCAAAAATTCTGAAAAGGATCTTATATGAGATACCTCTCTTTCTTGATCGTTCTGGTAAGTGCCTCTGCAGTCTTTGCGGCTCCACGTGTGAATAGCGGTGGTGGCGGTTGGGTTTGCCGTAAGATCGATGGCGGTGAAGTCCTTTGGGTAAAGGCCGCGGATTTAACCAAGGTTGAGTTCGTTCTCCCTGGAAAGCTTGTCGAAAAAGAGGGAAGTGAGTGGGATCTTTTGGAAGAGCAACGCGCTTATATCAAGCGTGTGCTTCCAAAGCTGGATGCTCTTCTGGTAAAGCACCCTTTAAACATCCGCACCAGACTGCGCCCGGTTCCTGATGCTTTAAATTACCTGCCTGATGCAGAACTTCGTTATAAACCACCGGTCTCGAGTTGTCCTGCGGGGGTGGTTTCCTATGTGCAGTTGGCTGATGCCAACCTTGATGGTGAAGTTATTTACTCTAGCCGTGTGTGGGGGCTTCCGCAGTTCTCGAATTACCAGAAGGCGGCGATTCTGCTGCATGAAGAAATCTACTATGCCCTAAGACAAGAGCTAGGCGATGAGAGCTCCTACCGCACCCGTCAAATCATCGGTCTGCTATATTCCGGACTGAATGAAAATCCTTTGCGAGGTGGTATTGATGAGGTTTTTAAAGCGAAGCCTCGTTCTCGCCCAGGGATCTTTGGATTTGATAATAGCCCGGCCTTATTCAATGTTCGCCTGTCGTGCTCGGTGATATTGAATAATCTGAATTCTTTCCCTTGGGGTCCGATTGTTCCGGGAGAGTTAACGCAAATGTCGGTGGATGGATATCTGTTAAAGCTTTCCACTTCGTTGATCGATGGCAGCCCCTTAAGCATGGAAGTGACTGACGAAAAAACGGGCTTCACCAGTGTACTGGATGGCTCAGACATCGTGTCTGTCTTTAACTCCGTTCGTCGCACCACGATCACGTTAAAGCGTGATGCTGAGCAAAGCATGAAGTTCGCTTGTGAATCCAGCAGCCCCTTGGACCGCGATCCACTTTAAACTAACGTGATTGTTTTGGCAGGGGCTCCCAGTCGGTGAGCCCGTACTTGGCCAGAATTTTTTGCAGCTCGCCGCTTTGGCGAAGTTCCACGATGCCTTTTGAAAAAATCTTGCCGTAGGCCACCGAATTTTTATTCTTCGGGGAAAACGCGGCCCATAATCTTGGATCATCGGCGACGTTTTCGCTGACGCGCTTATAGTCATTCGGATTTAATTTTAGTTCTCTAAGAGTGTATTTAAAAACCGCATCGTTTTCGATAAAAGCGTCCAAGCGCTTATTTTTAACCATGCGGAAAAGTTGTTCAAGCGGGTGGTCGCCGGACATAGAGATGAAAACGTCTTTGCGCTTTCGGATAATATCATCAACTAGGCCGCCATAAGCATAACCATTGATCACGCCGACTTTCTTACCTTTCAAAGAAGGCTCGCCGGTATAGGTCCAAGTTGAATCGCGAGGAACATAGAAATAATCATCCCCCGTACCAAAAGATTTTTCTGGAAAGACAAAGTCAGGGGAGTCATTCACCATGGCGCCCACAATCACATGCGCTTTGTTTTGACGGGTTTCATTGACGGCGCGAGCCCAATTGACGATTTCAAAATTTACTTTGTGTCCGTGTTTTTCAAAGATGCGGATGAAGGCTTCGATCATGTATCCGGGAGCTGCTTTGTTGTCGCAAACATAGGGACACCAAGTATCGGAACGCAATTCGATCGTGTCAGCTGCTGCGGGAGTAGATTTCATTAAAGTCGCTGCTATCGCTAGTGCGTACAAATAATGCTTAAATGTTTTCACAGATCCCCCAACAGCCAAAATGGCGCTACGGTAAATCTGTACTGTGTCTTCCTACAGCTTTCCATTTTATTTCATCGGATTGCTCAATTGTAACTACGAGATTGGCGTAATTCACAGAAATAGACGTAACACTCTGGGGGATTTGCCCTCATTAGGGGAGGGAGAAGTGGTGCGCGGAGAGGGACTTGAACCCTCACGCTTGCGCATACGCCCCTCAAACGTACGTGTCTACCAATTCCACCACCCGCGCGCACCGAAAAGAAAAAGCTCCCAAGGGGAGCTTTGATAAGGGACTTTAAATTTAACCTTGGGTGTGGGCGTCGTCAATGATGCGCGACGCGCCAAGGAGGGTGTATCGCGTCCAATTACTTTTTAATCCAGATAAAAAGCGCAGCAACAGCACAAAAGAAAAGTACCACGTGGGCTTTTTGTGCCAGCTTGATCACTTTACTTTCGTAGGCCAAGTCGCGGGCAGCGTTGTTTGGATCATTGATAAGTCTTTTGCGGATATTTGTCGAGATTCGGTTCTCTGTAAGCCAGTACAAGCTTGTGCCTATGACCATGCTGATCATTCCAAAGACCATGCTTACGATCATAATATCATCACCATTATTCATAGGCTTGCCACGCAGGTATCTTATACCGGTCGCGATAAGGACAGTCATCAAAGGTAATCCTACATATCGTGCCAACATGGAACGCCAATTGCGAAGGTATTCTTCTATGCGCGCCCCTACGTGATCACCGACAATTGAAGTTCTGCGGTACTGTTCGATCTGTTCCACTGAGACCAGTTGCGGATCATAGTTGGCAATGGATTCCAAAATATATTCACTACGCTCAAGTCCTACCGGAAATTTGTGCATGGTTTTGCCTTTAAGATGAATCTCAATCCATCCGCCCAGTCTGGGAACGAATGCCAGTTTGACGGAACTGATGTCTTTGTAAGCGATCTCAATCGTCTTGTTTGGTTTATCGAGGGTGATATCTTCTGGAGTGACATGCACTAACGTTTTTGAAAGCTCATGTGTTTTGCGCGCGGCCCAGAAAAGGACTGCAGACAGGCCAAGAAAGAGGGCTGTGGAGTTTCCTAAAGAGATCCTTGCTTGAATCGAGCAATCACAAGTCGCATTATGGATAATTCCGCCAATTCCCAAAAGAAATAAGAAGCCGCCATAACCCGCCTGGAGATAGAACGCTCGTTTTAGCATTGGACGATACGCTAGAGTTCTTTTTAAATTGGCTCTTGGAATAAACTGAATTTTTTCGGCTGCGTTTGACATGAACCTTTATCGGCTTAAGGACTTCCGTCCTTAAGGCGTTGGGCCCTATCTCAAAATGAGACGAGGAGTCGAGTCTCTTAGTTCTTAGCCAGGCTTATGCAAATGATGTGGACATCATTATAGCCAACCATGGTCATGACTTCACAGGAGTATTTGGGATTTGAGCTCAGCAGATTGGGGGACAGTCTTTTCGCCCAGCCATTCGGTGTGAGTGGCGCTGTATAGGTGTTGCCGTCATTTAAGCGGATGCTTAAGTTGGGAGCTGCTTCAATATGGTAGATTGAAGGATCAATATAAATGAAAGCAAATCCGTGTTCATTGGATTTAACTTCAAGGGAGGCACTTTCCGCTGAGTTAATTTTGGATAGACCGGTCAACCGAATTGGAATACTCCACAGAGATGAAATCTGTCCTGAGTCAGTAATCAGTTTAACATAAAAGTTATAGCTGGGAGGATAGCGGAGAGCGATATCATTATTCAAATATGACAGATGCCAGCTGATTTCTTCGTCTGTTAAAGTTGAAAATGCCAAGCCAACAATGCGACGGCTGTTTAAGGAATCGGTATCACCCAAACTGCGGCGATAGGCATAGATGGCTTCGTGTAAAACCATTGCTGCCTTGGATCTTTCCGACAAAGTATTAAAAAGACTTTTCTGAACAAAAATGAAACCATTGTTGTCGTAATTTACGATTTGTTCGTAACTAATACGTCCTTTCGGGCAAGTAGAGGATCTTGGGACGGCAAAATAAAGAGCATCGTTGATAATTTTTAAATCTTGATCCAGGTAAGTGATCTTTGGTCCCGATCTTAGATCGTTGACCTCTTTCAAAAATGGCGCAAGTCCTGCGAGAGGGTTGTTTGGCAGCCCACTTAAACGCTGGGCCACCTTTTTAACGATGCTGTGATAGTTTCCGTTGAAATTTGTAATTCTCAATCCATATTGCGACGAGGCTTCATGCAGATCGATTTGAGCAACCCATGACACTTCAGTATTTGTAAAACCTTTTCCAACGTAATTGCGACATATCCAGGCGCCACCGCCGTTGCCGACGCGGTTCCAGGCAAATGATACTGAGCTTACTAACAAGAATAGAATTGAAACTATAAGTTGGCTTTTCATTTTTATTCCTTAGAGTCCGTGACCGGAAAGAATTGCACCGAAAGGGTATAGACTGTTTTCTTTTTGCCAACTTCAAGCTCTTGGCAAAGCTGGTTTTGAAATTCGCGAATCATTTTTTTGGCTTTGCCAATTTTTGCAGGATTGATGGCCAGGGTGACCGCGCCAAATTCTCGTTCCTCAACGGGAACAGTATCAAGTTTTGTCTTTGCGATATCGATCATACTGCGGTGGTAAGCCTTGATGGCACCGGATGGAATATCATCCGTGGTTGTTAAGGGGTTTCCAGTCTGCTTAAAACTGCCATCTGATTTAATGGAAATTAGATCCAGTCGTTGTAAACGTTTTAAGGCATCGCGGGCTTGCAGCTCGCTGATTCCCAGGCGTTCTGAAATCCAAGCCGGTGTGGCTTTGTTTAAGGAAATATCACCCAGGCTTAAGATTGCGAAGTGGTACCACTCGGCAAGAAATGTAAATTTGTCTTCAGCGATAAGTTGCGTCTGACGTTCCTGGACTGTCGGAGTTTCCAGTAAATGCGGAAAGGCTGAAGATAAAAATAAAGACTTATCTGCTGGTGAAAGTTCAAGCTTGTTTAAGAGCTTATGAGCCTGTTGAGTTGTCAGATTTCTTTTTCCGATAATTAACGATGAAAGATGGCTGGCACTCAAGTCCAATTGTTTCGCGAACGCACGCAATGAAAAACGGGGATTGCTTTGCTTGCGTGTCAGCAGTTCTGAAGAAAGAATGTCGCGATAAGTGTGGTTCATGGGGCGACTTTTAGCGTGGGGAACAGGAGCGGGTCAAGAGGTGTGAAAACGACTGTAATCAAAACGGGTACACTTTAAGTGAGCGAATTTCAGTTAAGAAATCCTTCACTGATGTTGTGAAAAGAGTGAGTTTTGAAGTCACTCCTTCACTTCGATTTTATCGCATTTTAAAGCATCGGCGAGTCTAAAAGATACTGGGCTTTAAACAGTTCTTTTTCGATCTCTGCCTTTTTCATCCCAGCGTCTTTGAACTGTTTATCTAAAAAGTAAATTTCAAACTCCTGACTTTTCACTGATTTTATCTGGTTGCAGTATTTTTTTGACAGGATTTCGGGAGTGACGGCGGAGACGGGATCATGGCCTTCTCGTTCAGCGGTATCCTGCAGTTCAAAGGTCACATTCATCAGCCAGTCGTTGATATATGCGTAAGCATAGCGTGGCTTGATTTTGTCCATGCTCGCGATGAATTTTTCAGAGCGGTATTTGCAATTGCTGCTGAGTGATTCCAGGATCGAGGGAGTTTTTGCGTTGGCGTGAAAGCTGTAAATCAAAAGATTCAAAATAATAAATGCCTTTTTCATAACTTGTTTTCGCAATCTCAGATTCGGGAAGATTCCGCGAGTCTTGTTGCGATCCTTTCACAAGGTATAAAAGCAAATTCTGGCCCGGCGAGAGTCGGTTCATTTTTAGCTCAAGTAGATGAAAAGTACGAAAGTGACAGTAGGGGCTTCATGCTGTCAAATTCTTATGACTTCGTTTTTTAAGGGTGTAGTTGTTCCGTGTGAATCGTTCCGCGAGACAGACACTCGATCGGGAACTCAGGCTTATGGCTGTTTGCCTTTTTTAGAAGCGGGCAGTCGGTCCGCGATGCCTTCAAGTTTTTTTCGTTGCTCGGGGGTCCATGTTTTTAAAAAGCCTTCTGGGTCTTTTTGGGCTTCCTGCATGACTTTCATCAGCTGTTCTTGTGACAGGCCTTTCATGTTGCCCAGTACGTCTGCAGCAAGGTCGTACATTTCATTTTCGTTGGCAGAGCTGCCTGACATGCTTTTAACTTTTTCTGCAACGTTAGCGGCCTCAGGGGACTCTTTGGTCATGCCTTGGCGAGTTTGAGAGCTGCGCAGGTCTTTTTGGGTTTTTTCAATTGCAGCCGCCATTTCGCTTGCATCATCAGCAAGGGCATAGGCGCCACAGAAAAGAGAAGCGATAAAAAGAATAATGGCAGTGGATTTACCAATAAGTTGCAACATTCCGGCACCTTTCAAAGTACATACAGAATAAATCGGAACTTTCGGCTGGAAACAGTAGTATTTCCTGAAAGTCTCACGATGAGACTTCCTAGTCGCATTTGTTTAGTTTTGGCTTGCGATCTGCTTAGTGTCGCAGACTAAGGAAGTTAATTATGAGGCAGGAGCTTTGTGTACGAAGGGTCCGCCAAAAGGGCCTTGCAAATTTGCTCGCCCAGGATTTTACCCGCTGCCACATCCGACGGATAGTGAACTCCCACCACCGTGCGCAGAGTTCCCAGGCGATCTCCGTAAGTCAAAATCTGCTGAGCACGTTCTGGAAAGATCGCAGCCATGATGCAGGCATCAGTCATGCTGACCGCGGCGTGCATGCTTGGGTAAGATTTCGAACCACCTGGTGGCGGAATGCAGGGACGAAGGCGAGAGTAGTCACTGTAAGGACGGGGGCGGTGATAGTGATCCTTAAAGGAATCAGAAATTTTTGAAGCCAGGGAGGAGGCTTGCATCAGAGGTCTTTGGATTTTTGCGTATTCTTCGGCAGTGAAAAGTCCTGATTTTTTATAAAAAGCATCGAAGGTGGGGCTTTGCTGTTTTTCGGCCATGGCGCACTCAGCTTCGGTGCGGCGGTTTTGCAGATCAAACATGATGTCGACTTCTGCTTTTTCAACCGAGGATTCTGAAACCGGCGGATCCTGCATAGTAAAATCCCTCGCCGAAATCTGTGTCCAGTCGGCTTGGGACGTTAACGGAAGAACCAGGATCAAAGAAGCTGTCAGAGTCAGTCTTTTCATAGAACTTTTGTAGTCCCGCTATTTCCCTGACTCAATAAAATTCACCGATCTTGACGATACCCTGATGTTATTACAGGACGCGCAGTGTTGTTATTCTGAAAAGTCCGTTTCTGAAAGGTGTCGCAAGAGAAAACTCTACTATTTCTTAAAGACCAAAAATCCATCATCCACGGGAACAGTTGTTCCATTGATGGCTTGAGCTGCATCGGAGAACAAGAAAGCTACCACACTGGCAACTTTTTCGGGTTCAATCAGGCGGCCGTGCATGTGTTGCTTTGCCAAAGAATCCTTCAGGGCCTTGTCATCACCCAAAATCGGAGTGTTGATGAAGCCAGGAGCCACACCGACCACACGAATGCCATGCGGAGCCAGTTCTAACGCGGCAGTTTTACTCATCATCACAACGGCTGCTTTAGCGGCGTTGTAATTAAAGCTTCCTTCCGCAGCCATGGTGCCATAAATCGAAGCGGTGTTAACAAACGTCCCCTTGGCTTTAAGTTCCACCATCTTTTTAGCAGCGTACCACATCCCGTAATAAACGCTGTGTTGATCGACCTCGATAACTTTCAGGTAAGAGGCGGGCTCCATTTCCAAAAACGGTTTCACCAGGCCAATTCCAGCATTATTAAAGATCCCGTTCAAGGTTCCGAATTTTTCGACGGCAAAATCGACCAGGGCTTTTACTTGGTCGGCTTTAGAAACATCGACTTTGAATGAAAAGGCCGGTACGCCAATTTCGCGCAATTCTTCCGCGGTTTTTTCTGCCCCTTGATCGTTATAGTCGGCAGAGATTATTTTTGCGCCCTTCTTGGCGAGAGCGACAGCAGACTCTCTTCCAATTCCGCTCGCGGCACCGGTGACGATGATAACTTGATCTTTTAATTCCATGAAAAACTCCTTGCAGATGCCTATTCTAGGAATCTCCAGAAAGACTCACAATCAAGGAGCACATTCCTTGTGAACTATCAGAGAGGCCTCCCGTGTCGAAGATATTGACGATTTCCCTCTTGGCCGTGAAAGGATTATTCGCTAACTTTTGGACACTCCTGAATATTGCGTACCGATGTGAGAACGCTATTCGCGGTACCTTTGCACAGCTTGTATACTAAGAGGCATGAACACACTTAAAATTTTTGGATTAGGCGTTCTGGTAATTATGGTGCTTTGTGGCGCGGTGGCTTTGGTCAATGGTTCCGCAGAGTATCGTGCGCAGCAGGATGCGAAAACGATCACAATCCATGTCAGCTCCACTTCCAATTCAATCGTCTCTGGCGAATAGTCCGAGTTTTGACAAGACTTGCAAACGCTGTTAGCGTGAAGCTTGTGAAGTATTCAGGTTTCTTATTTCTTTTCGCATTTTTGTTTTTTGCGAGCTTTCCACAAATGGAAGTCGCAGCGGGCAGTGGTGCGTCTGTTTCTTCAGTGCAACGTCTGGTTGCAAGTCCCTCTTTAGCATTTGAACTTTCTAACAATCTTCGTTTCTTTAAAAACACAGATCGTCTGCCGACGTTCTTTGCTGTCGTCACTGATATTGTAATTTTAAATCCCGAGGTCGAATACGGCCATCGCGATCCTGTTTCCTATCGCTATCAAAGTCTGGTTGAATTCAATTGGTCTCAGTCTCGAGCGCCGCCAGATTCCATCATCTAATCCCACAGTTTAATTTTAGTTTTTAGAAACTTAGCACCTTCGCTTTGAAAGCGAAGGGAATGGATTTATTTGTATGGAAAACAAGTCATCACACAATAGCGCGCCTCCCGATGTAAAACACAGTTCTCGTGGAATTATTATTCTGGGAGTTTTGGTGGTTCTTTTAGTGATCTTTAAAATATTTGTGTACCCGCATTTCGAATAGCGGTTGCACTCGAAAGGCCCCGGATTGTCCCCCGGGGCTTTTTTATTTACGCGAATTGCGCTTGATCAGTGGCAACGGTTTCTCCGTTGACTTGGACTGTATAAAAAATGGGAACCGCTTTTGAAAGCATCGCTGCCGTTCCGCTGTATTGGTGAGTCGAGCGTTTGGCGGCCTCGACAACTTGCGCGGCATCGATGCCAGCGCCTTTTACTGAGTAGGTTAAATCAATGCGCGTGAAGATTTTTGGATGCTTGTCGGTAAGTCCCGCACGGGCTTCCAGATCAAAGCTTTCATATTGCACTTGAAACTTGGCCATCAAATCAACGACATCTGTTCCTGTGCATCCACATAAAGCGGCAAGGACTAATTCTTTGGGGCTGGGGCCTGCGGATTTGGCATCAGCCAGGGCGACATCGATATCACCCTGCATTCCGCGAACTTCAAATTTAAAATGATGACCATCAATGCGGTGGACTTTTGCTCTCATGAAAGCTCCTTGGGTAAGAAGCTTATTGAAGTTTCGCAGCGTTGTCCAATATCCATTTTTTTGTAGCAAACACGTCGATCAAAAGGGAGCGACCGTGGCAGGTGTCCCTGTCATTTGGGTCTTTGTTGTAACCCGCCAAAGCACCTTCATTAATACCCACCAGGTAGTACTTACCGTTGGAAACCGTATAAGCTGGGCCACCTGAATCTCCATAGCAGATTCCTTTAAGATTGGATTGATCCACCACAAAAGATTGCGAATTCTTCTCCATAATGTCGTACATGTATAAGACCTTTTGTTTGACGGTGCGAAGGATTCCCCATCCCTTTTCGTCGGTCGGACCGTTGGCGATACTTTTGTTTTGCCCAAAGCCAATATGAATGATGTCCAAACCTGGTTTGGCACGAATTGTTTCTGTAGGCATATTGATGGGTTCATATCCCGGGGCAAGATCCCCACGGACTTTGATTAACGCAAGGTCGGCATCCTTACCGGTGTTTTGGTCTTTTTCATATGAAATGAACGTCGTCGAGTTCAGATAGTAGTAGTCTTTAGAATGCATATCATTCGTGAACATCACATAGACCAACTTGGCATTACTCATACAGTGTCTGGCAGTTAAGATCAGATCTTTTCTGATTATAACAGCAGAGCAGGTGGTTTGGGATTCATCTTTACGCAATATCAAAAGGCCCACGGCGTGTTTTATCAGGGAGCTATTTTTGGGAATTGGCTCGCCACCAACAATTCCGGTTTCGTTAGTTAGCTCCACTTGAGCACCTGGGTTGGTTCCCTGGCAGCCGGCGATCAGAGTCAGGGCAAGAACAGACAATCCGATTTGCGTTAGATTCTTTTTCATATGTTTTTTCCTAAAGCGGGGAGTTTAGCTGAACAACGGGCGGCCCACCAGAGGGGCTGAAAACTCCTCAGGATTGTAAACAGTTTAAACATTATGTCTGGTGGCAAAGGTATGACGTAGCTGCTAAAAGCCTTGCGCGACCACCAGAGGAGAGTACCCTAACTTATCACCTCTGAAAGGACCTCCGCGATGAACTATCAGCTCCCAGAATTTCCGGGTATTCCTCAGTTAAATGGCCGTATTTTAATTAACGGTGAAATCCGTGATAAAGGCTATGAATCTCAGCCGGTCTTTTCGACATGTACAGAAGACGGTAAGCCTCAACAAATCGGAACGACTCCACACGTAAGCGCGGATATATTGCGAGACGCAGTGGACGGGGCGGCGAAAGCTTGGGCAAAGGGATTAGGCGATTGGCCCACATCGCGCATGGAGGATCGTATCAAGGCGGTGGTGGCTTTCAGAAATGGGATGCTTGAGCAGCGTGAAATCATCTGTCGCCTGCTTATGTGGGAGATCGGAAAAAACTGGGTTGACTCCCAGGCCGAGTTTGATCGTACGATTCAATACATCGATGATACGGTGAATGAAGTAAAAAACATGGACCGCGAAGCCAGTCGTTTTCAATTCTCGGGTGGCGTGATGGCGCAGATTCGCCGGGCTCCCTTGGGTGTGACGTTGTGTATGGGGCCTTTCAATTATCCGCTGAATGAAACTTTTACGACACTGATTCCGGCCCTGATCATGGGAAATACCGTTGTGGTGAAGCTTGCTCGGTACGGGCAGCTTTTGTGGGAGCCGCTACTTGAACCTTTCCGTACAGCTTTTCCTAAAGGCGTCGTAAACATCATCAATGGTTTGGGGCGCGAGATCGTGAACCCCGTGGTGAAGGATGGCAAGATCGATGTCCTGGCTTTCATCGGCACCAGCCGTGTCGCAAATCAGATCAAGGTTTCTCATCCTCAGCCTTTCCGCTTCCGTAGTATTTTAAGTCTGGAAGCTAAAAATCCCGCGATTATTTTGGAGGACGCGGATTTGGAAAATGCCGTGAATGAGTGCGTGCGTGGAGCATTGTCTTTCAATGGTCAGCGCTGTACGGCTTTAAAAATGATTTTTGTGCATAAAAAGATCTCGGCCGAGTTCACTAAAGTATTGGTTCAAAAAGTGAATAGTCTTGTTGCTGGGATGCCTTGGGATAAGGGCGTTGCTATCACTCCCTTGCCAGATCCAGAAAAACCAAAGTACCTCCAAGGCTTGATCGACGATGCAATTTCTAAAGGCGCGGTGCTGGCGAATCCAGAGCAGGGTGGAAAGCTTAAAGGAAATATTTTCTTCCCAGCGATTTTGGGGAATGTACCTTTGAATTCCCGTGCTGCTGTTGAAGAACAATTCGGTCCTGTGATTCCTTTGGCTGAATACGAAAGCTTCCAAGAGATCGAGGATTATATTTTAAATTCTCCTTATGGAAATCAGGCAAGTGTGTTTGGTCGTGATGCCGAAAAAATGGGACGAATGATTGATCGCTTAAGCAATCAGGTTTGTCGCATCAACATTAACAGCCAATGCCAGCGTGGCCCGGATGTTTATCCTTTCACAGGGCGTAAAAATTCTGCCGAAGGAACTTTGAGTGTTTACGATGCCCTTCGCTCGTTCAGTATTCGTTGCATGGTCGCGGCGAAACAAGATCAAGCAAGTCGTCAGGTGATTCAGGGGATTTTGCATCAAGACAGTTCTAAGTTCTTATCAACAAACGTGGTGCTGTAGGAATGACCTTGACATAACCCGCTGCTCCCTTGGAAATAGGAAAATATAAAAGGGAGCCTATGTTCAATCTTTCAGCTTTACGTTTGTTAACCTCATGGGGCTCTGTCCTTTTATACTTCTTGGTTCTTTCCAGTTGGATGGACTCCGTAACTTCGCCAGCGATGCTGATGGTTTTGTTCACGTTGTTCTTTGCAGTCATCATGTGGTCTGCCTTCGGCGTTGTTCATGAGGCCGAAGAACTTGCGGAAATCATGGGGGAGCCCTATGGAACTTTGATCCTGACGTTATCCATCGTCGTGATCGAGGTGGCCTTAGTAGCAGCTGTAATGTTGGGTTCGAATGCCGCTCCAACCATGGGACGAGATACGATGTTCTCGGTCTTGATGATCGTTATGAACGGGGTTGTCGGTCTTGGTTTGTTCATTGGTGGTCTTAAACACCGTGAGCAGTCTTACAACCTTCAAGGTGCCGCATCCTACTTGTCTGTATTGATTCCTTTAACGTGTATCGCGTTGATCTTGCCAAATTTCACAACTTCCACCGAGTCCGGAACTTTTTCGTTTTGGCAGTCTACGTATTTCTCGATTTTCTCGATTGCGTTGTATGGCGTTTTCTTGATCACTCAGACGGGACGTCACCGTGCTTTTTACGTTCATCAGATTGAAGGTAAAGTTGACGAGGACGTCGATGCTCCACGTCCACCGATTGATATGGCAAAACTTCGTACTCACGTGATCTTATTGTTAGCAAACATCCTTCCGATCGTTTTGTTATCAAAGGGTCTGGCAAAAATCCTGGATGCAGAAATCAAAGCTTTGAATTTGCCATTGGCCCTGGGTGGGGTGGTTGTTGCTGCGATAGTATTCGCGCCAGAAGGTATCAGTGCACTTCGTGCGGTTGCTCGTAATGATCTTCAACGTACCGTGAATCTGTGCTTGGGCGCTGCGACCTCAACTGTCGGTCTGACGGTTCCAGTGATCCTCGCGATCGCATCCTTCACTGGTCAAAAAGTCGTGTTGGGTTTAGCTCCACGTGAAGTGACGTTGCTGGGAATGACTTTGATCCTCAGTACGTTAACATTCTCGAATAGAAGAACCACAATGCTCGAGGGAACAGTTCACTTGGTTCTGTTCTTCGTGTTCTTAGTTTTGGTATTTAATCCATAAGAACTAAAGGTACGGACTGACTTTCTCCAAATAATTTGGAGAAAGTCAGTCCGTACCTTTTTATCCGCGTGTTTGTCCTGAGCCATCCACCAGCCAGCGGGCATTTGTTAGTTCTCGCAAGCCTACGGGGCCGCGCACGTGCAGCTTTTGTGTGCTGATACCTAGTTCTCCGCCCAAACCGAATTCAAAGCCATCCGTAAAGCGAGTGGAGGCATTCCAATAAACTGCGGCGGCGTCGATTTCCTGTTGGAATAGGCGAGCCTTGTTTTCGGACTTCGTGATGATTGCTTCCGAATGCTTGCTTCCGTGCTTTTCAATATGTGCCAAAGCTTCATCAAGTCCTGAAACCACACGGCAGTTCATGATTAGATCCAAGTATTCCGTGTCCCAGTCTTCGGGCTTCGCGGAAGTCACGCGCTCATGATCCTTCAATATGAATAATGAAGCACTGTCCACGTGCCATTGAAGCTTTTTGGAATCTGTCTCCTTATAAAGCATCGGCAGAAATTGCGCGGCTATCTTTTCATGAACCAAAACTGTTTCTAAGGCATTGCACACGCCGGGGCGTTGAGTTTTGGCATTTGTCACGATCTTAGCTGCCATCGTCAAATCAGCATCCTCATCAACAAACGTGTGGCACATGCCACGGTCGTTCTTAATGATTGGCATCAAAGCCGTGCGCTGAACGAAATCAATCAGCTTGTCGCCACCGCGAGGGACTACGATATCAATCATGTCCTTGCGTTTTAAGAGCTGCTCGACCAAGCCACGGTCGTAATCTTCAACTCCATGGAATGGCATGAACTTAAAACCAGCTTCCGTTAAAGCCGCGCGCATCAGTTTATAAATCGCAGCCGCCGAATGTTTCGATTCAGAGCCACCACGCAGTAAAATCACATTGCCAGATTTAAACGCCAATGAAAACGCCTCCAAAATAACATTGGGACGGGATTCAAAGATCATAAAAATGACACCCAATGGAGCGCGGATCTTTTTTAGCAACAAACCATTTTTCAAAGTCTGCTGGTCAATCATTTCACCGACAGGATCGGGCAGAGCTGCTACTTGTTTCAAACTTCCGATCATTCCATCAATGCGCTCTGGATTTAAAGTCAGACGATCACGAAAGGCTGCCGCAGTATCCGCAGCCAACGCTTCAAGATCTTTTTTATTTTCAGTGATGATATCTTTCGCGGCCAACGAAAGCTTTTCGGCCATTTTTAAAAGGGCTTTATTTTTTGTCGCACTATCCAGTTTACGCTGTTCACGAGCCGCTTTCTTTAAATCAGCCAGCATCAAATCATTTTGCGAGCTCATGACGACCTCCAAATTGAGTTCCTATGCTTGTACCCTGAGCGATATGCAGCAAATTATTTGGAATATCACCCTTTACCAGGTGCGTGATGATTTTATTTTTACCCGCGGTCTCTGCCGCTAATAATTTCGAATACATTCCACCAGTGCCGACCTTGGAAATAGATTTGCGATCCGCTAACGCGAATTCAGCTTTGCCAACCTTTGGACGATAACGAACCAGTGTTGCGTCAGGATTTTTATTCGGATCAGAATCAAAAAGACCTTCCACGTCCGTCATCAGCACCACGCGCTCAGCCTTCATCATGACAGCCACTTTCGCTGCCAATGAGTCATTATCACCGAACTTGATCTCTTCGGTCGCCACGGCATCGTTTTCATTCAGAATAGGGATGACTTTCATTTTAACGAGTTCAGACAGTGTGTTTTGCAAATTCTTGCGACGAACTGGATCTTTCATGTCACCAGCAGTTAGCAAAACTTGTGAGCCCAAAAGATTCGCGGACTGCAAAGCCAAAACATATTGATCCATGACTAAAGGTTGCCCGATTGCGCTCAAAGCTTGTTTTTGCGGAAGTGTACGTTTTGCCGCTTTAAAGTTCGTGCGAGCCACAGCCCAGGCAATCGCTCCCGAAGTCACCCATATCACATCAATGTTGTACTTCTTTTTAAGCTGCGCCACTTGCAGCATCCAAGCCCTCATCAACAGAGGACCGCCATCGCAAACCATTTTGCTGCCAGCTTTAATAACCCAACGACGATTCTTAGCCATACTTCCACTCCGCGAAAAGGTGCCAGGTCCTATTTCTTGTCGACACGCGACAAGAAATGGGACCTGGCACCTTTTCAAGTCTAGGAGGGTGGCTAGTGCACCGCAAATGAAAAATTAGATTTTTAGTGTTTCCAGAAGGGCTGTCAGGATTTGAACCTGAAGTTTGAACGCCATCACTGGATGGGAGGAGTCTTTTTGTTGTTCAGGCAACAGGGGGACGTGAACAAACAAAGAGGGGATGTTCTTAAGTTCTTGGTGATTTAAAACTTTATAGTAAAGATTGTTGCACACATAAACGCCTGCAGACAGAGTCACCGCGACTGGAAAGTTCGGAAAATTCAAATTCAAGTCGTCACGAATTTTTTCCACCGGCAAAGACGTCATCACAGCATCAAGATGTCCCGGGAAGATTTTTTGCGCGGAGATGGCAGGGTTTTTCTTGTCGGCGTTTCTGTTTTCCATCCAGTTGTGCGCCATGCGCTCCAAACAAATTTGTGAGCGGCCACTGGCTTGTCCCAGCATCACGATAAAATCAAATGGCTCGGGCTGGTGTTCGATAAATTTCAAAAGTTCCTGAAACGCCTCTTTGAAATCCACGGGAAGAATCAGCGATGTCACCGTCGGTAATGTGGCTGCAAGCTCAGCTGCGAGCAGTTCCGAGGGGTTGATTTCTTGATTGCCGAAGGGCTCAAAGCCCGTGACCAGGACGCGTTTCATAGGGGTCAGCTTAGCAGAACCCAACGGACGTTGGAAGCGCCCGGAATCCGGAGGTTGATCAAAGTGCGTATAATGCTTATTAAGCTTAATAAAATCGCTTACAGGACCCCCGGTGGGAACGAGGGGTTAAGAAACTCTATTTTAGTCTCAGTTTGAAAGCCAACTGGCAGAGTGCTTTACCTGCCAAACGATAATTTGTTAAATTTAGATGCAGACACCAAAAGGGGAATCCATTGAAAAAGTACGTTGTTGTCTTGGCGGCCCTGGCAGCCTTTGGTTGCGCCCATAAGCAAGAAGTTAAAACTCCTGAAATCGTTGCCAGCTGTTTTGGTGACGGCGAAAGTCAGGATGTGTGTAAAGCCGAACGTGTGAACGACGAAAGCAAAGTCGTAACCACACGATGTATTGGCTCGCAGAATCGCAATGCCCTCGCATCCTTGCGTGGCAAGTGCGTGGAAAAAATCTGCAGCAAAGGTTCAAATACGGATTGTCAGTTGCGCGGTGAAATCGGCGTGTTGGATCAATATTCGGAACTGATGCGCCATCGCTACTTTGATGATGAAGAGGGTGGAACTCAATCTGCCCAAACTTCGGGACAAGGAAAAAAGGTCTCTAAAGCCAAAGGAAAAAAAGGCAAAAAAGCCATGGAAGCTCAGCAAGAGTTGGATGTTGATCCAACCGCCCAGCTTCCAAAAATGCCGGCTAAGCCTGAGCCCGTTGTGCAAAAGCCCGCGCCCAAAGCGGTTTCCCAAGAACCAGTCGAGCCCGCTCCTATTAATGTCACTTTAAAAGCAGATACGGCAAAAGCGGCTCCGGTGGCAGCAGCTCCAGTTCCTTCCAGGAAGCCTGCATCGGTCGCAGGCAGTGCCGAGGGCTTTAAAAAAGTCTGCGTGGCTAAGAATGATTCCAAAGCACCTTCGGGTCTGCGTGGCAAATGTGCGACTCGTACGTGCGCTGACGGCAAGTGCTCTTATGGTGGTCGGAAAGAAATGTTCGACTACGTATCTCGATCCAGTAACTAAGCTTCTCTATACTCCAAGGCCCACAATCTTGCGGGCTTCGGCGCGATCAAAGTATTCAAACTCTTCTTCGATCATTTTTTCCAGCTGATCACGATCCACTATATAAATCTGCACGAGCCGCAAGACTTGAAACTTGGGAGTCACCGTCTGAAACTTACGCAAGATGGGAACCACTTCTGTGGTGTATAAGGGAATGCGTACGCCCGTTTCGCTATAGGAAGCCGAAAAATCCGCCACCTGTGCTAAATGTTCGGAATCTTCGTGGCAATCTTCCAGGCGCTTCATTAAATCTGCCAAGGATACCGGGTAATAGTGGTCCGTGATAATTTTTGAGCCGCTGTAAACTTCCACCGGTGCATTTTCACGCAGATGAATTTCAATGCGAGCATAGCAATAACCTTTTACATCTTTGATGTGGCCGTTTTCGACGGTCAGCTTGCAAGGTTGTGAAGGGTCTGACATTTCAATTGTGTTGCTGCGACGTCCTCGGCGGAAGTTGGATGACGTTAAGGAGTCTTTGCTGATCGTAAATATTTTTACAATTGCTATGTTCGCAGGAAGGGTCGTGGAGTATTTAACAATGACTTTGTCTGCAGCACTCGGGACGTTAACTAAAATCTTTTCGACGTCTTTGATGTCCACATCATTCTGTGACGATTGCGGATTGAATTCGCTTCCGACATTCTCCCAAAGAATCGTGTTGGTTTCATGATCGAAATCACTCGGATGTTGCCGGTCCGGACTGCAGCTTGTAAGCAAAAGCGACAAGATGAGGCTGCTGAAAGCGAATTTATTCAGGTTCATAGAACACTCTTTTGTGAAAATGTATTTAGGCTGTCCAAAAAAAATTCTATGAACTGCCGTAAAGAAAAGTCCAACAACGAATCATGAAATGATTGTTAGGAAAGGGTTTTCGGCGGTTCTGTGGGAGGAAAAAGTTACAGAAGAGTGCTCACAAATGTGATGACTCGATGAGTTATGCGTAAACCCCAAATTGTACATTTCCCAGTGAAGGATTAGTAAATGAAGCATGACTCAGGAATCGCTTCTTACAAAAAAAGAAATTCTAAAAATGATGGTTGGCTTTCGTCGCTTCAGAGAGCGTTTCTTTAAGGAACAGCACTCTGTCTATGACAGTTTGGCCACGGGGCAAAGTCCAAAAACTTTGATGATTGCGTGCAGTGACTCACGCGTTGATCCGGCGATTTTATTTTCTTCTTCTCCAGGTGAAATCTTTGTCGTTCGCAACGTTGCAAACCTGGTTCCTCCTTTTGAATCTAATATTGGTTTCCACGGGGTTTCCGCAGCGATTGAATTTGCGGTTGTTAATCTACAAGTCGAAAACGTGGTGATTTTAGGACATCGTCAGTGCGGTGGTATTCGATCCTTGTTCCAACCGGATGCCATTCGCGAGGGTGGATTCGTGCAACAATGGATGACGATTGCCGGCGAAGCGAAAGAAAAAGTTTTGAAAGCGCACCCGGAAGGCGACGTGGATTCTCATTGCCGCGAGTGTGAGAAGACTTCAATCGTGACCTCACTTGACAACCTGCGTACTTTTCCATTTATCGATTTCGCTGTGAAGAATCGTGGTTTGCAATTGATCGGTGTGTACTTCGATCTTGAAGACGGGAAGCTGTCTTTCTATGACGAAGTGACGGATGCGTTTCGCGAACTTGAAATTTCGAAAGTACAAGTCTAACCGGAAAAGCGCTCTCAGTGCGGAACTTGAGGGTGCTTGAAATTAGGTGCTCGAATTATAATCAGCTGATTCTTATTTTGGTAAACAAAAAGCCTCTAGTTTAATTCTAACAAAATCCTGACATTCGGCTCCAAGCTCTAGATATTCCACGACATTCCACGAGTTTTCTGAAATGCAAAAAATTCAATTTGCGACTCCAATGGAGTCAGAGCGACATGGCAATTGCGTTGCGTCTCCTTCTGTTTTGCAATAGTTATTTTTATCCATGGGGAACACTTCTATTAAAAAAACATCAGAATTATCAAATTTCTTTAACGAGATTTTCTTAAACCGCCGCCGCAAAAATCCAAAGTACTCAATGCGAGCTTTCGCTCGTGACCTTTCGTTAACGCAAGGTCGTCTTTGGGAGTTGATCCATGGCCGCTATATCCCCGGTGCAAAAGTGACAGAGCGTATTTCTGAACTTTTGAAGCTTTCGCCGGAAGATAAAAGCAAAATGCAGATGTTGATCGCTGCTGAAAAGGCACAACCAGTATCAACAATGCGTTCTGTTTCTAATGATGAGTTTGCCATGATCTCGGATTGGGAGCACTTGGCGATCTTCAATTTGATTTCGACGAAAGGTTTTGATCACACCATCAATAGTATTGTGTCTCGCTTGGAGATTTCACAGTTGCAAGCAGAAGGTGCTTTGAATCGTCTGGTTGATCAAGGTTTGGTGACAGAAGAAGACGGACGTTATGTTCCGGCTTACACGAATATCACCACTCAAAATGAAGTGCCATCTGAAGTTTTGCGCGAGTTCCATCGTCAAATCATCGGTCGCTCTGTCACATCGTTGCAGCGTGATTCCGTTGATTCTCGCAGCATCACCAGCATGGTTTTCCCAGCGAACGTTAAGAACTTGGCAAAGGCGAAAAAAATCATCGCTGAGTTCAACGTGCGTATGGCTGAACTTATGGATAAAGGCGACACAACGGAAGTGTACAGCCTGGCAGTGCAATTAGTACCAATAACAGTAGCGGGAAGGTAGGACCTTGATGAAAAGTATGATGAAGAGTGTATTGTTGGTCGGTTTGATGTCTTTCCCAGGACTAAGTCACGCGTGGACTTATGTGGGTAATGCAGGCAACGTGGTTGTTTGTTCGGACCAAGTGATGGGTTTTTACGATCGTTTCGAATTAACCCTGCGTTATGACTGGGTTTGGGATCAGGAAATTATTGATCAAACAGACAGTGGCTCAGAATTCGACGAAGTTAAATTGGCTGGCGCTTATATTAAGCGTATTCAAAAATTGAATCCGATTCTTTTCGGAAAATTGAACACGTATCTTGCAACATTCATGGAGGAAGTAACTTTCGTAAAAGGTTATTTGCCGAATGTTTTGGATGATGCCGGTGTGGTTGTATTGCCAGCGAAAGATTGTTCTTTGGAACTTTTGATCGTGCAAAAGCCAGTTCAATATCCAAAAAAATCTTTGTACACAATCAATCAGATTTACTGGGATAAACTTTCGACTCAAGATCGCGCTGTTGCGATTCTTCACGAAATTATCTACCGCGTAGCTTTGTCTCGTGGAAAAGCACCGGAGTCTTCTGAAGGTGTTCGTTTGATCAATGAAGTGATCTTGTCCAACAAAGTTAAAACAATGTCTGAAGATGAGTTTGCGAATCTTCTAAGATTGGTATTTACTCCGGGATCTCCGGGGACTCCGACTCCGACAAAATAGAGTCGATTTTCTGCTCGGTTCACTTGGTTCGCGATCTGAACCAAGTGAACACGAAAGTGCTGTCGCAGTCGCTGCTGTGTCGAGCCTTTGTGCATTTTTAATTCTGAGTTTTACGAAACCCTGTGATCCATTCGGTTAAGAAATAAACCAGGGCGGTTGCAGGGAATAAAGACCCCACGATCGTCGTCATCGTCCATCCGCCATGGGCATAGGCCCAGGCCCCCGCGAAAGAACCCAAAGCCCCTCCCACGAAAATAGTCGCGATATAAAGGCCATTCAGGCGTCCCCGATATTCAGGTTTCAAAGAAAAGATAGCACGTTGGCCTAAAACCAGCGTCGCGGTGATACCTGCATCCAATAAAATTGCGGCAAATACTAAAACTCCCAATGCTGTGTACGATCCGGGCTCCACAATGTGAGTCACTGCAAAAGAAGCGATAGCTGAAAGCATCGCGACCGCGGTGGCTTGAGTGCTCATGCCTTTATCTGCCAGTCGACCCGCAATGGGGGCTGAGATCGCGCCGGCCACTCCGGCAAAGGCAAAAATCGCAATCGCAGTTTGGGAAAGATGATACGTTTCACTCATCAGATAAAGGGGAGCGGCTGTCCAAAACAAACTGAATGCGCCAAACATACAAGCCTGATAGATCGCGCGACGGCGCAAGACTGGCGTAGTTCTGAAAAGCTCGCCCATAGAGGCAATCAGTTTGACGTAGTGAATATTTTCAGTGTCAGCCGGTTTTCGTGGAGGCAGGAATTTATAAAGAATAAACGCCATGATCGACATGAAAATAGCCGAAAGAAAAAACACCGCATGCCAGGAAAGCATGTCTGTTAAAAGACTTGAGATGGGGCGAGAAAGCATAATCCCAAGCATCAGTCCACTCATCAGGCTTCCAACCACGCGACCGCGATGGGATTCCGACGTCATATGAGCCGCGTAAGGCACGACAATTTGTACGGCCGAGGTGCCAATGCCCAAAATCAAAGCGGCGGTCAAATACGGAATAACATGAGTGGTGAAGGCGAGGGCCAAAAGAGCGGCCACTGCGATCATCATCAAAGTGATGATGAGTTTTTTATTTTCCACCAGATCGCCAAGGGGAACCAGGAATAAAACTCCCAGACCGTAACCGATTTGTGTGAATGTCACGACCAATCCTGCTGATGATGTTGCAATGCCAAGGGCAAGGCTTATCATCGCCACGAGTGGTTGTGCATAGTAAAGGTTCGCTGCAATAACTCCGACAGTAAGTCCTAAGAGTAATGTTAAGGTTCTGGCGGGAACTTCGGGGGCGGATTCTTGATGATTCATGATGGGTACTCCTGATGTTCGATGAGTATCGAACAATGTCTGTTATACTCTTTGCTTGTGGAATTGCAAGATCAATGTTAGATATTCATCTAACAATGGAAACCATCACTCACCCGAAATTGAAAGATGTCACTTTGGAGCAGGTCTTAAAAGCCCTGGGGGATCCTGTGCGCATTTCTGCAGTTAAGCAGTTATTGGCCGTGAAGGGGGAGGAGAAAGTCTGTGGGACGTTCGAGTATTCCATCACCAAAGCGACGTTCTCTCATCATTTAAAGATTCTGCGCGAGGCAGGTCTTATTCGTTTTCGCGATGAGGGGACAAGGCGCTTTGTCTCTTTGCGGATGCAGGAGGTGAAGAAACGCTTCCCTGGTCTTATGGAGATGCTGCAAAAAGACCTATGATGCATTGCGCATTCCGTGGGTTCAAGGTCCTGAAAGGGTGCAAGATCAGGGAAAACCTGATAAATCTTAAGGACCTATGACGAATGCAAACACCCCTAAAACGACTCCATATTCTGCTGTAAAACCTGATGTTCAACTTGCGAAGCAAGAAGAGGGCATTTTAGATTTCTGGGATCAGCAAAAGATTTTCCAACAGTCACTAGATCCTAAAGGCAAAAAAACTTACAGCTTTTACGATGGTCCTCCGTTTGCGACAGGTCTTCCTCACTATGGGCATTTGCTTGCTGGTGTTTTGAAAGACGTTGTTCCTCGTTATTGGACGATGAAGGGCTACACAGTGCCTCGTCGTTTCGGTTGGGACTGTCACGGTCTTCCGGTTGAATACGAAATCAACAAGACTCATAAAATCGAATCTCGCAAAGACGTTTTCAAAATGGGCGTGGCTGAGTACAACAACGCTTGCCGCTCGATCGTAAAACGTTACTCCACAGAGTGGAAAACAACTGTGCGCCGTGTGGGTCGTTGGGTGGATATGGAAAATCCATACTTCACTATGGACGTTTCTTTCATGCAGTCCGTGTGGTGGGTGTTCCAAGAGCTTTTCAAAAAAGGCTTGATCTATGAAGGTCACAAAGTTGTTCCTTACTCTGTAGGGATCTCGACTTCGCTTTCAAACTTTGAAGCGAATCAAAATTATAAAATGGTTCAAGACCCTGCGATCACGGTGATGTTTAAACTCATCAATCAACCTGATACGGCAGTGATGGCTTGGACGACGACTCCTTGGACTCTTCCATCGAATATGGCTTTGGCTGTGGGTTTGGAAATGGACTACGTCAAAGTTCAGGAGAAGGCTTCGGGTCGTAAATTGATTCTTGCGCAAGCTTTGCTTCCATCCGTGTTTAAGAAGCCGGATGAGGAAGTTGAAGTTTTGGAAATGATGAAGGGCTCAGCGTTGGTAGGTCTGACTTACGAACCGCTATTCCCATACTTTGGCGATCGCGCTGAAAAAGGTGCATTCCGTATTATTTCTTCTGATCACGTAACGACTGAATCCGGTACGGGTGTGGTGCACATGGCGCCAGCGTTCGGTGAGGAAGACTACTATGCTTGTGCAAAAGCTGGCATCCCCTTGGTAAACCCAGTGGATGACGACGGTATGTTCACAGCAGAAGTTCCTGATTATCAAGGGAAGCGCGTTAAAGAAGCAGATAAAGATATTATCGCGGCTTTGAAAGCTAAAGGGAACTTGTTCAAGCAAGATACGATTCAACATAGTTATCCATACTGCTATCGTTCTGATACGCCGCTGATTTATCGTGCGGTGTCTTCATGGTTTGTGGCTGTTGAAAAAATCAAAGAAGAGTTGATTGCTAATAACAAGAACACAACTTGGGTTCCGGATCATCTTCGTGATGGTCGCTTCGGTAACTGGTTGGAAGGCGCTCGTGACTGGGCGATCTCTCGCAACCGTTTCTGGGGAACTCCGCTTCCTATCTGGAGAAATCCAGAAGGTGAAGTGATGTGTATCGGGTCCCGCGCGGAACTTGAAAAACTATCTGGTCAAACAGTCGAAGATCTTCATATCGAGTTCGTGGATAAAATCACGATCCCATCTCCGACGGGTAAATCTCCTTTGAAACGTGTGGAAGGCGTTTTGGACTGCTGGTTTGAGTCGGGCTCCATGCCGTACGCTCAATGGGGCTATCCTGAAACTTCTGTCGAAGATTTCAAGAAAGCTTTCCCAGCTGATTTCATCGCCGAAGGTTTGGACCAAACTCGTGGTTGGTTCTATACGCTTTCAATCATCGGTACGGCTTTGTTCAATCAGGCTCCATTCAAAAACGTGGTGGTGAATGGATTGGTATTGGCGGAAGACGGTCGTAAGATGTCTAAGTCTTTGAAAAACTATCCGGATCCAATGGAAGTATTGAACCAGCATGGTGCCGATGCTTTGCGCTTGTACTTGATCGACTCTCCAGTGGTGAAAGCTCAGGAATTGAAGTTCTCGGAAAAAGGCGTTTACGATATCGTTCGTAAAATCTTGTTAAGATGGTGGAATTCTTATTCGTTCTTTGCGAACTATGCCAACATCGATGGTTTTGTTCCTAAAGGCGATGCTAAAAAATCTCCAAATATTTTAGACCAATGGGTTCTTTCTCGTTTGAACGGTTTGATTGCGAACACTCACAAAGAGATGGACGCTTATCGCCTGTACAACGTGGTGCCACACTTGCTTCAATTTATCGAGGATTTAACGAACACGTACATCCGTTTCAATCGTTCTTTGTTCTGGCAAGAAGGCATGCCTGAAACGAAACGCTATGCTTACGAGACTTTGCATGAAGTTTTGGTGACGTTGTCGCGTTTGATGGCGCCATTTGCGCCGTTCATGTCTGAAGTAACTTACAAAAACTTGTCGCAAGTTCTTCCGAACAAGAAAGAATCTGTGCATTTGGAAAGCTTCCCGCCAGAAGATCTTTCTTTGCTTCGCCCCGAGCTTGAAGAGGCTGTGAAGGCGATGGATACCTTGGTGACGCTCGGTCGTAACCACCGTGAGAAAATCGGCGTGAAAGCAAAAATTCCACTCAACGAAATCAAGATTATCCACAGAAGTGCAGCGTTGCTTGAGACTTTGAAAAAGTTCGAACCGTTCTTTGTTGATGAATTGAACTTCCGTAAAGTTGTTTACAATTCGAACGAAGACCAATTCGTGCAAGTGACTGCGAAAGCAAACTTCCCGGTTCTTGGTAAACGCTTGGGTCCTAAGATGAAATCAGTGGGCGCAGGTATCATGGCATTGCCGCTTGAAAGCATCTTGAAACTTGAAACGGGTGGTTCAGTCACTGTTGATGGTGAAGAGATCACGTTGGCTGACGTTGAAATCCGCAGAGCTCCTAAAGGTGGCAATGCGAACTTGTCAGTGCACCAAGTGGTATCGATCGAAGTTGATCCAACGGTCACACCTGAGCAAGAGCGTGAAGGTCTGGCTCGCGAAATCATGCGTAAGATCCAAGTGGCCCGCAAAACAGCGGACTTCAAACTTGATGATAAAATCACTCTTGAAATCGCCTGCGACGGTGCTTTGCTTGACGCTTTGAACGCGCATAAGGACATGATCACGTCTGAAACTTTGACTCACACGTTGAATATCCTGCCTCTATCTGGAATGCCAAAAGGCGCTCACGTAGACGACAGCGATATCGACGGCGAAAAAATCAAAATCGGCGTGCAAAACTAAAAGGTACGCCGTACCTTTTGGGGATGCGCCGCATACATAGATAGGACCTGGCACCAAATGCAGAAGCATGGCGAGACATTTGAATTTTCAGCGATAGGGCATGTACAAACGCCCTTTCATGATAAATTTGGAATTCCTCGCCAGCCGGGGCTTGCGAATCCTGCTAAGGGGATTATTAAGCTGTTGCCTGATCCTGATCTGTTGACTGCAATTCGCAGTCTGGAAGAGTTCTCTCATCTTTGGATTGTTTTTGTTTTTCACGAACATGGTGGCAAAAACTGGAAACCTAGCATTCGTCCACCGCGATTGGGCGGGAATCGTAAAGTCGGTGTTTTAGCTTCGCGTTCTCCGCACCGACCGAATCCGATTGGAATGTCGGCAGTAAAAATTGAAAAGATTGATTTTGATGCCAAGGGCGGCCCTGAAATTCACGTGCACGGCGTGGATCTTTTAGATGGCACGCCAGTGCTTGATATTAAACCTTATATTCCTTACGCAGACTCGATTCCTGAGGCGAACGCGGGTTGGGCAAGCGATCCTATCGAGCGCACAGAAGTGCTTTTCTCTGACGATGCTGAGGCGGCGATAAAAATACGCGATCCGAATAACCAGAACAACCTTCGTAATCTTATTATCAGCATTCTCGAATTGGACCCTCGTCCAGCGTTTCAGAAGCGCCAGGATCCCATTACGGACTCAAAGAGCTGGGGACAGAGATACGGCTTTGATATCCTGGGAAGTGATGTAAAATACGAACTGCGAGAAGGTCACTTCTTCGTCTTCGAAATCCTCTAAACCGGAGTTCCTCATTTGAAACTTACTGGCGCAATTAACTTCCGCGATCTGGGTGGGCATGTTTCTGTCCAAGGTCATCAGCTTATATCGGGTCAATTCTATCGTTCCGGAGCATTGTCAAAGCTCACATCAGACGATGTTCTGCTTTTGCAAACGACAATTGGGCACGTGATTGATTTCCGAGATCCCTCTGAAGCTGCCCATGATAAAGATGTTCTGTGGGACGGAGTCGCTTATGAAAACTGCCCGGCCAATCCCGTTGCGTATCGGATGAGTGCGAACTTAGGTTCATTTTTTACCAAAGAGCATCTGGAGAATATTCCTCCGCAGTACATGGAAAAGCTTTATCGCACTTTGCCTTTTGATAATCAGGCTTATCGTCGCATGTTTGCGGTGATGGATGAAATGTCAGGCAAGGGGATGCTTCAGCACTGCGCGGTCGGTAAAGACCGTACAGGTGTAGGAACTGCCTTGATGCTTTTGGCTTTGGGAGTGGATGAGTCCCAGGTGATGAAAGACTATCTGCAAACACAAACGGGTCTTGAGCCTTTTCGTAATGGCCTGATGATTCAGTTTAAGAACATCCTTTCTGATAAAGCCATGGAGGGATTCCAATACATGATGGGCGCTCACGAGGGCTTTCTGAATGCAGCGTTAGAAGAAATGAAGTCCAAGACCGGTAGCATCCAGAAATTTTTACTTACTGAATACGGTATCACTGACGAGCGCCAAGCGATGTGGCAGCAAAAATTCTTTGCTTCTTAAAGACCTTTGAATCCTGACGGGCGTTATGGGATAAGGAAGACCTATCTAAACGAGGTTTTCCCATGGCGTCTTTGTCCGATTATATCGACACAGCTTTTGATCTTAGTTACCTGAATTTTTCTAAATATCCTCAGACAGAAATCAAATCCATCGGGATCCTGGGCGGCGGGACGGCTGGTTACCTGGCAGCCTTGGCGCTTAAAAAGCTGCACCCTAAAATTCAAACATCTGTGATCGAATCCAGCAAAATTCCAGTGATTGGCGTGGGCGAGTCGACAACAACCGAGATCGTTCCGTTCTTGCACCGTACTTTGGGTATCGATCCTCAAGAGTTTTTCCAGGCGGTTCAACCGACAATTAAATTGGGTATTCGCTTTGATTGGGGCTGTCCTGGGGACTATCATTTTAATTTTAACTTCTTTGCTGGTCATCAGCAGGAAAGTTACTATTACGAAGATTCTATCAACAATGCCAACTGGGCATCGGTGTTGATGGATAATCACAAAATCCCTGTGATCCGCGAAAAAAACGGAGAGATGATCTCTTTGCTTCAAAGCATTCCATTTTCTTATCATATTGATAATAAGAATCTGATCCGTTTCTTGAATAACATTGTTAAGCAAAGACAAATTCCAATCATCGACGCTGTGGTTGAGAATGTTCACTTGGATGATAATGATTTTGTGACGTCTATCGAAACAGATGACGGTAAAAAGCATTCTTTTGATTTGTACATTGATTGCTCGGGTTTCCGTTCGCGCATCCTGGGGCAAGCTCTTAAAACAGAGTTCATCCCATTCACCTCAACATTAAGAAATAACCGCGCGCTGACTTTTGATTTACCAAATAACAACGACATCCGTCCTTACACGCAATGTACGACGATGCCGAATGGTTGGGCGTGGACGATTCCAATGCGCACCGAAAATCACTACGGTTACGTGCACTCCACGCAGTACTGTGATGAAGAACAAGCTTTGAAAGAGGCACGTGCAAGATTCGGCCACTTTGAAAAATACAAAATGGTGGAGTTCCGTACAGGCCGTCAAAAACAAGCTTGGAATAAAAACGTTTTCGGCTTGGGAAATGCTTACGGCTTTGTGGAGCCCTTGGAATCCACAGCCATTCAAACAGCTGTTCACAGCATCATGACGTTGTGTAAGCTTATGCCGAACAACCATCAAGACAGCTCCAGCATCGCAGCCATCAATCAAGAGATCGCAGCGACTTGGGATACGTTCCGATGGTTCTTGGCAGTGCACTACAAATACAATAAGCAGCTGGATACCCAGTACTGGAAAGACTGCCGTGCAAATACTGAAATGGGTGATGCACAGATGGTGGTGGATCTTTTCAATCAACGTGCGCCACTAAGCGCCAGCAATCTTGGAACGAACTCTCCATACACGGCTTGTGAGGCCCTGGTATTTAATAGTTATAGCTATGACACCCTTTTGTATGGTCAAAAAGCTCTGGAGCGTCCGCCAGTGCGCCCTAAGATGACTAAGGAAGAATACGTGCAGCGCACGCTTTCGTATCAAGAACTGACTAAAAAGGCGCTCAGCCTGCATGAGCTTTTCAGCGAGGACTATCTGATTGAGGGTGGGTTATTGGAGCAGCTATTTGAAGATCAGGATACTTGGATCGTTGAAACAGAAGCTTGATAGTTGAAAAACCGCGTGATGAACGCGGTTTTTCATTTGGGATTCATTGTGGCGGGTAACAAATGTTAATTTGTGAATCCTGCCCCCGATGCTGGGTGTGAAAAATATAGAAAATGGACGACATTGCCCGGGAATCACGATAGGTGATGGGGCATTAAACAAAGGACGAATTCATGAAATCTGCAATTATCGCTGTCACAATGTTGTTCGCTTCAATTTCTTTCGCTGACGAACGCGTGTTTGACTGCCAAGCTACGCAGCTTAACAAATCTGCTGATATTCCTGCTGAAATCAACATTCAAAACAATCCTACGGTTTTGTTCCGCCATGGTTTGCAACAATGGTCATTGAATGTGGGCGATTATAAAATCGACACTCAAGATTTGAATGGTCCTGCCTTGGCGTTGGATATTGATTCCACTCCAGTTTCTGTTGAATACATTTTCTCTGTTGAAGCTTCGACTGAATTCGAATTGTCTATCAACGTCGTTGATCACTCTGCGAAACTTTACTACTGGGGCTTGGGTGAAAAAACTCACGTAGGCAACTTCAAGTGTGAAGTTGTGGAGCAAGCTCGCTAGGCGCGCTAGGTACGGACACACTTTCTCCAAAAAAAAAGCTCGGCACAGCCCGGGCTTTTTTTATTTAAAGGCACCATTAAATGTCTTGGCTTAATTTAACTATGAAACCCAATAGCAGGTTCATTTATTGTTTGTTGCGCAAATCCCGCAGATAAGTAAATTGCGCTACGGATTTGGCCAGCAAGAATGGATTCACTCGCAGTTCCACTGATAATTTGAGCGGCACCGAGGGTAAATTCATTTCTCGGCGAGATAGCAATTGATTCGCATACATTTCTAACTCTTCGCTGTCGCCGGTGATAGGGGAGTCGTCTAAATTAGAAAGCATATTGCAAAATGTCAGATTGGATTCGGTGTATTCATGAGTGCAATAGACTAACGTTTCTTCAGGTAGTTTTTTAATTCGTTGAAGGCTTTCGTAAGCTTGTTCATAGGTCCCTTCGAACAATCTTCCGCAGCCTAATCCAAAAAGAACATCACCTGAAAAAAGCCATTTGAATTTTGGCTCCCAGTAGGCGACGTGTCCCAGTGTGTGGCCGGGAAGTTCCAGCACCTGAAATTCAAAGGGTCCCACTCGCACCGTGTGGCCTTCAGCTACCCAAGTATCAGCTGAGCCAATCTGTGATTTGTTTTTCATCGGAGCATACACTGGTGCAGGATGCTCGGAGATCAGGGAGCGAACTCCGCCCACATGATCGTTATGATGGTGGGTCAACAGGACGCCAGTAAGTTTTAAATTATTCTCTTTTAAATAATTAGAAGTTTTGGAAGATTCGCCTGGATCAATAACAAGAGCCTCTTGATTGTTATCATCAATCAAACAGAAGACATAATTGTCTTCAAAGATAGGGATAAGCTCAACGCGAGGTCTTGTGTTTGCCATACAGCTCCTCAGCATATTGAATGATGCTGTTTGCAAGGTTCTGCTGACTATATTTTTCTATGCCTTCTAACCCAGGACAAGGGTTCGCTTCTAAAACCAGACTGCCTTTACGCGTTCGCAATAGATCGACACCAGAGACCTGCAAACCCAAAGTACGAATAGTTTTTAAAATCAATTCAGATTCATAGGGTTCCAACGTGCAGGGTTCCGCCGTGGCTCCTAATGCGAGATTGCTGCGAAACTCTCCCGGGCGAGCCGTTCTTTTCATCGCAGCTTTGATTTCTCCTCCAACCACGAATGCGCGCACGTCAGTCCCGAACGCTTCGGGAAAGTATTCCTGCGCTAAAAGTTCTTCATCGCCCGTGCTGGTGAAAATATCTGCAATCGCACGTGCATCTTCCGCTCTTGGTAAACCTGTGGGCCGAGTATTGAGTGTCTCTCATGTGGGATGTACTGAATTTATGGATATGATGAAGAAAATGCGTCGTTCGTTTGGCGCGGATATTTCAAAATGGCCTCTGCCGGAAGGGCAAGATCACAGCAGTCTTTTACTGCGTGAAATGGTTTTGCGTTTGCGTGGTGAGTGGCAGGCCGCTACGGGTGATACAGAGATCTGTCATTGCCGTGGTATTTCTGCGCACACTATTGATCAAGCTATTATTGCGGGAGCTCGTACTCCTGAAGTCGTAACTCGTCAGACATCGGCGAGTGCGCAGTGCGGGACCTGTCGTCCTGAGGTTCACAAGATGATTCAGTACCGTCTGAATCAGCAAAAAGCTTCTTAGTCTTTTTTCTCGCCCTCACCCTTAACATTACTTTTGCCTGATAAGTCCTCCTGAATTTTTTCAGGGAACTGACCGGTTTTCAGGTAGTGTTCAAGAAGAGGGGCGAGTTTGCGGCGGCAGGATCCTCCGCAGGGACCTACGCCAGCGGTGGTGGTATCGAAGATTTCGTTCAGGGTCTTTGCACCATCTGTAATAGCTTGCTCAATGGTCGCCCGGGACACATTGTTGCAACGGCAGATGATTTCGGACTTTTTCTTTTGACCCATGGGTTTATGGTACGCCGGAGGAATATGCGGCTCAATGCATTATCTAAATGCATTGCGTCGAGTCTGGGTGGGGGCGCGGTTGATAAGTTCGCCCTTCTCGGGTAAAAGTAATGTCCCTTTAACAGTGGAGATAGACATGTCTGTAGGTACAAACGACAAACTTCCAATGACAGTTCGCGGAAAAGCGCTGCTAGATGCAGAGCTTAAGAAGCTATTGTTAGAGGAAAGACCCTCTGTTATCGCGGCTATCGAAGAAGCCCGCGCTCAAGGCGATATTTCTGAGAACGCGGAGTACGAATCTGCTAAAGAGCGCCAATCTATGATTGAAGGTCGTATTGCTGAAATCCAAGGCAAATTGGCAGGCGCGGAAGTAATCGACGTATCCACAATCAAAGCTGACCGTGTTGTATTCGGTGCACATGTTAAAGCCGTTGATACTGAAACAGAAGAAGAAGTGGCTTATCAAATCGTAGGCGTTGACGAAGCTGACGTTAAAAAAGGCATGGTTTCTGTGCTTTCGCCGTTGGCTCGCGCTTTGATCGGTAAAAAAGTAGGCGACACTGTAACAGTGCAAAGCCCAAAAGGTGACAAGGAATTCGAAATCCTTCACTTCGAATACAAGTAGTCATTTCTAAAAAGACCTTGGCGGTCGGGACCTTTCGAATAAGAATAGGTCATGGATCGCCGACACCGCTCTGATAAATATTTGATCTCTGAACAGCCAGGTATGAAAATCCTTTTAACGGGTTTGATCCTGGCTTTTCTTATTGGCTACACGACAAAATCTGTTCTTTCTCCCGCGCGCATCAAAGCGCAGTTGGAAAAAGCGGCCAGCCACATTCACAAAGACATCAAAGTTTCTTTTGACTCTGCTGAGCTCAGTCTTGCGGATGGAATTTTACCGCGTTTTGCCATCGTGATTAAGCAAGTTCGAATGGAATCTGATCAGGCTTGTTGGATGTCTCCGGTGCTTGAGATCGATGAAATGCGCTTGCCAGTTTCCGTGTGGGGACTGATCACTAAAGAGTCACCCATTAAAACCATTGATGCTGATAACATGCAGCTGACTTTGCGGGGAACGATTGATGCCTGTGAAAAAGAAAAGCAAGAATTAAAGAAAGCGGCAGCGGACGGTGATAAAGAGCGGGCTCCGCTGGTGACGTTAAGTCCTTCCGAGCAAGCCGACAAGTACCGCAATGACATTCGTGGTTTGAATATTCAAAGTTTTAAAATTATTTCGGCTCAGTATCCGCAGTATCCCTCGGAGCTTTTAAGCTTCAAAGCATCGGTGAAATCATTTGAACCACGTGTGGTCGAAGTTCATGCGAAAACTAATTTCCTGCGCGATGAAACGGTGGGGGACTATCTTTCCCATGCGAACCTGTTTTTGGAATACAAAGAAGTGCCAGAGCAGTCTTTGCAAGCTCATTTCTTCGGTAACTGGCGCGAGGGGCATTATTCCGTTATTGCCCATTACTCTTTGGCGGATCACCTTTTGAATGTCGAAACCGATATGAAGCATATTCCTTTAAGCCAGGTGCTGCAGGTTTTGCAAAAGTACGACCTGGTTTCTAAAGACCTGAACGGCAAGCAAGTTTGGGTTTCAGCTAAAGCGCGCATGACGGGTGAGGCGGAAAAGTTAAAGTCTGCACCGTTGGAAGTAAAAGACTTCCGAATCGAAGGTGATTTGGGCGAGATGAGTATTGATCAGGCGTCGTTTACGTCGGTGGATCCTCTTCGCTATAAGCCTTTGTTAATTGATATTCAGAACATGCGCATTGATAAGTTGATGGCCTTTATCAATCGTCCTCAAAAGGCACGTATCTTTGGTGATTTGGGGTCTTTTACAGGACAAGCGGAATTCGTTTCTGAAAAGGACATACGCATGGTGGGAGAGCATCACGGTTTGCAATTTATTTTCTCGAATAAAAGTGAACGTGAAGTTCAAACCGTAGATCGCATCGCAGGCGAGATGTCTCTGAAAGGTGATACTTGGAATATCGCGGTCACTCGTGCCGAGCCTCGTGGTGGTAAATTTATCGGAAATGTTAAAGTGAAGGCGGATCGGGATTTTAAGGATGTGAGTTTAAACGCCGACATTGACGAAGTGACCTTGGCTCCGGCTGTTCAATCCCTAATGACGGACGGGGGAGAAATCGGCACTTTGACTTTGAACGCCGAAGCCCGCATGACCGAAGGGAAAGTCTCCTTGGTTCATGGTTCCGCCCAGTTGGATACATTGGATGTGGAAGGTATGACTTTTGGAAAATCCAAAGCGAAGTTTGACCTGAAACAAAAAGATGTCGTGATTCTGGCGCAAGCACAAAGCATGGTCATAGAGGATGATTCTGTCGGAGTTGAAGTCTTTGGCAAAGTCACGAACCCTGATTGGTGGGTGGATCAAAAGCTATCATTGCGTGATTTGAATGGTGAAGTTCACTGGAAAAACGATCAAAGCCTGCAATGGAAAAACGTAAAGGCTAAAGTCGATAAAGACAAAGAACTTGAGACCACAGGCGCGTGGGATCAGTACGGAATGCTTTCTGGTCGCGTGAATGCTCGGGCTGGTAAGTCTTTACAAGTTTTAAAAATTGGCGGGAGGCGTGACGTGCCAACTTTCGAGTTTGAAGCTCATGCAAACACCCGCAAATGATTCTCTTATCAGTCTTCCTTATTCTGGTGATTGCAGTTCTACTCTATAAGCATTTCTTTTGGAAAGCAGACCCTTGGCCAGAGGGGGGAGTGAAGCCTCCACTCTATCAAGGTCATCGTGGATACTGGAAGGGGGGCGCACAGGAAAACTCGTTAGCGTCCTTTAAGGCAGCGAAAGAGCGCGGACTGCAGATGGTCGAGATGGATGTGCGCTTGTCGAAGGACGGCCATGTGGTGGTCTTTCATGATGATGATCTAAAGCGCATCATCGGCGATACCAGACGCGTGGAAGACGTAACCGCGGCAGAGCTTGAGCGCCTTGCGAATATTCCCACCTTGCGTGAGGTTTTGCTAAGCCCTGATGTTCCCCCGTTTTTGAATATTGAATTAAAGACCAACAAATCCACCGATCGCAGTTTGGAAGCGAAAGTCGTGCGCGTGATTCACGAAACAGAGTCTTCGTCGCGCATTTTGTTTTCAAGTTTCAATCCCTTGGCTATCCGTGAACTGCACAGACTTTTGCCAAAAGTTCCGCGAGCTTTATTGGCGACGAAGGAAAAAGATCCCGCCAACCGCTGGTATTTGAAATTGTTGGTCCTAGCTCCGTATATTCACGCTAATATTATACATCTGGATCATCGCTTCGTAAGCACCGAAGAGCTGCGCAAATTTGTTAAGCGCGGAATCCCAGTAAGCTTCTGGACCGTGAATGAACAATCGCGCGCGGATGAGTTGCTATCGAACGGTGCTCAATCCATCATCAGCGATACCCTCGCTCCGAAAAATTGAATCCAATTCAAAATGCCTTCTGTCGATTTTCAATTTAAAGCTTCCGGCATGTGCGTAAATTCGGCCGGACCAACACACACAGTTACCGAAGCGGAGGTAAACTGTCACAATCTGTTTGATGCATGCAGCAACCGGAGCGGCAGTGAATCTTGCAAGTACGTTAGGATATTCGATAGTTGCACTCAGTTGCCGAAGTGGAGATGAACTGTTTTGCGTGACGGACGCTCTTCAAAAAACAAAAAAGCCTTCATGGTTTCCCAGAAGGCTTTTTATTAAATCCAAATTTGCGAAAACAATTAAGAGTTATGAGGCTCTTTGTTTGTTTGCGTTTGGTTCATTTGCTGACCTTGGTTTTGTTGGTGGGACACTTGTTGTGGCGCCACTTTTTCATCAGCATCAATTTCGTTCAAACCTTTTTTGAAGCCACGGATGGCTTGACCCAAAGAAGAACCCAATTGAGGCAATTTGCTTGGACCAAAGAAGACCAAGAAAACTAGTGCGATGAGAAGAAGATGTGTAAGGCTTAATGAACCCATTTTAAATCTCCCGATTCCAAAGAATCACACAACTAAGAGTTGTGTGGATCTTTTTGGCTTTGAGTTTGGTTAACTTGTTGGCCTTGTTGTTGTTGGTGTGAAACTTGTTGGTTGTTTACGTTGTCTTTGATGTCTTTTGCATCAACGTCGATTTCGTTCAAACCTTGTTTGAATCCGCGGATAGCTTTACCCAAAGATTGACCCAGTTGTGGTAGACGGCTTGGTCCAAAAAAGATCAAGAAGATCAGGCCAAGTAACAGAAGATGTGTAAGGCTAAACTCACCCATTAGAAAGACTCCTCCCAGAGGTTTTAATCAGTCTACACGTTTTAGACTGCTCAGGGAGGAAAATCAATCCAAGACTAGGGACTATTGGGCTGTAGTCTCATTTAATTCGTTTTGGTCAGACAAAGCGGCCTCATTTTCTAGCGCCGCGTCTGAAGACTGAGTAGCTACGACGGCATTCTCGTCAGACGTATTCATATTCACTGGAGTAGTCTCAGATTGGTTCACTGATTTCGCTGGAAGCTCCTTAGCCAAGCCCTTAGACGGTTTAGCGGCATTTGCAGTGTTATTCGCATTCACATTTGATGAGCCTTTTTTAAGAGCCTTAAGCTTTTTATCGTACTTGGCTTTTACTGCCGCCAGGTCTTTTTGATAGGCCTCGCGAATCGATTTTACCTGAGCTGTGTTGTACTCATCCATGCAGCCAGAGTACGTGGAAGCAGCGATTTCTTTCGCTTTAGCACGGCACATAACCTCACCAGAGGCCGGTGTGGAATTCGCCGCCGCAAAGGTGTTATTGGCAAAAAGAATTGTGAAAACAAAAGACAAGACAGTTTTCATAAAGACTCCCATAGAAAATCTAGGAGTACCTATTCCAAGTTCCGTGCCCGGGCACGCTCCACCAGATTGCAGGACGCTGGGGGAGTTGGGTGCTTTTTTCACGGGTGTACAGCAAATTGGCAGGTGGCGCGGCGGTTTGAGAGGCGAGGCAAGGGCCTGCAATTCCGTGACACAGCATCGTGCTTCACCGTCGCCGCCTGCGGCGGTTCGCGCATCCTGCGCCGACGGAGGTCACTGCATTGCAGGCCCTTGCCTCGCCTCTCAAACCTCGTCCATCTGCATTTGCGGAGAATAAAAAAAGCCACTCTTTGGGAGTGGCTTTTTTGGGATGCTAAATTGTGATTTGAATTCTAGCGGCGAACGGATTTTGGATCGATCGCGTCTTGGAGGCCGTCGCCCAGATAGTTGAAGCTGATTGTTGTAAGTAAGATCAAGATGCCTGGCAAGATTGCCAGGAACGGTGCTTGGTAAATCAACTCTTGAGCGTTGTTCAGCATATTCCCCCAGCTTGGTGTTGGTGGCATGATACCCAAACCCAAGAAGGAAAGGGCTGCTTCAAACAAGATGGATTCGCCGACGCCCAAAGTGATTGATACCAACATCGGAGCGATGACGTTCGGGAACATGTGACGAATGATGATTGTGCTGTCTTTTGCACCCAAAGTTCTTGCTGCCAAAATGAACTCGCGCTCGCGCAAGGACAAGATACTTCCACGTACCAAGCGTGCAACCGTCATCCATGAAAACAGGCACAGGATGATGATCATCTTAAAGATCGACTCGTTCTGGGTGCTGACGATGGCATTTAAAACGGGGATTTTAGTAAAGTCGATCGCAGCCATGACGATCAAAACTGGAATCGTCGGAAGACTTAGCAAAGCATCCGTCACACGCATCAATGCGGTGTCGATCCAACCACCATAGTAACCGGCGATACTTCCGATTAAAAGACCCACTAATGCAGATGCGATGGCGACTAAAACCCCCACACCCATGGAAACGCGAGTCCCATAAACCAGACGGATGAAAACATCGCGGCCCAATTCATCAGTTCCAAAAAAGTGGAAAGTTTTAAAGCCATCAAAGGTTTTCAACAATCCTTTGGTTTCTGGAATGTCCAAAGACTTAAAGATTTTGATCGCTTCAGGAACTTCTTTAGAACCCACATCGTAAATCGCATCGGCTTCAGGGACTGAAACCAGTCCTTTTTCGACCAAGGCCTTTTGAATTTTGTCAGCTTCGTTCGGGTTCGCTAAAATGAATTTTTCAATTTCAGTTTCGCGAACATCGGGACCAGCTTGGGTTGTCTCGAATGGCGCCACGTAACGGTTTGCGACGTTTTGGGCGTCGGGATCAAGGCCCGTGATGGATTCAATTGTATTGGCAAAGATCGCAACCAAAAGAAACAAAGCGATGATGATCGATCCCGCCACGGCCAACTTGTGGTCCAAGAACTGGGTAAGAATCATCTTCCACATCGGCATCGCTTTTTCAAGATCCGCGCGGTCTTTGTCTGTAAGTGTTGTCGACATATCTATGTTATTCATTGTTAATTCACTTCCTGACATCTGCGACCTACTTGTAAGCAATACGTGGATCTGCGAATCCGTAAAGGATGTCGGCCACTAAGTTCATTAGCAAAACCATGCTCACAGAAATAACAAATGAAATCATCGCCACGTTATAGTCGTTACCGATGATCGAGTCGTAAACCAATTTACCTACTCCTTGGTAAGCAAAAACGGTTTCAGTCAAAAGAGCACCCGAGAATAAAGTGGAGATGCTTAAAGCTAAGATCGTGATCAAAGGAATCAAAGCATTTCTGAAAGCATGCTTCCAAACCACGGTCTTATAGTTAAGACCTTTGGCTTTCGCCGTACGGATAAAGTCATTGCGCATAGCCTCGGCCATTGCGGAACGAGTAAAGCGCGAGAAACGACCGATTTGTTGAATCGACAAAGACAGTACTGGCAATACCAAATACTTCGCACGGTCCATGATGTCGGCCCAGAATCCCATATTCTCAGCACCAATAGTTTGTGTGCCTCCGGCCGGGAACAGCGGGATTTTTACGGCAAAGACGATAATTAATACGATCGCCAGCCAGAACGAGGGTATCGAGATACCTGCAAACGAAAAGAAATTCATGAAATAGTCGGTTTTGGAGTTTGGTTTTAATGCCGAAATCACTCCCAGTGGAACCGCAATCACGATCGACAAAAACAGTGATGCCGCAGAAAGAATAAAGGTGTTCCAAAGACGTGGGCCCATCAATTCCTGAACGGGCACACGATAAGTACGGCTGTAACCCAAGTCACCGGTCACTAATGACGCCATCCAGTTTCCATAACGTTTGTAGATCGGTTGATCCAATCCATACAAAGTTTTCAGACGGGCAACGTCTTCAGCCGTGATTTTGGGGTTTGAGGCCACCATCATGTCCACCGGATCTCCGGGCATTAAACTCATCAGAACAAAAACCACGTAGGATAGCACAGCTATCACTGCGAGAGTTTGCAAGATGCGACGGGTGATAAATGTAGTCATGGGTAGCCTCTCTTAAATACGAATTACAAAGACCAGTCTTCGATATAGTTAGTTTCGTAGAACTGGTGACCAGACATTTTGTAGTTTTTCAAATTCTTAGGAACTACAGAGATGTCAGAGCGGTAGTACAAAGGAAGTACAGGAACTTCATCAGTGTATTGTTTCAACATGTCGTGAACCAAAGCTGTGCGTTTTTTCGCATCAAACTCCAGATCCAAAGCATCTAGATCTTTATCCACTTGAGCATTTGTCCAGCCCATATAGTTCTGACCTGACCAACCATTTTTATTGGATGGAATTGCTTTAGAAGACAAAGTGGAACGAGGTGAGTTTTCCGGAGAAGAAACCCACGCAAACAAAGCCATACCAGCGAATTTACGTTTAGACATCGTATCACCGAAGAATACACGTGCTGGTTCGTTTTTAACTAGAACCTCGATGCCGTTTTGTTTCCATTGGTTTTGTAGGTAAACCTGAACCAACTCACGAGTTTTGTTACCTGCAGTTGTTTGGAATACCAATGAAAGGCGTTTGCCGTCTTTAGAACGGAAACCATCAGCACCCATTTTCCAACCCGCTTCATCCAATAATTTTCCGCCAGTACGTTTAGAGTAAGCATACGTTGTGATCACTTTTGGATCTTTAGTGAACCAAGGATCTTTAGGGGAAACATTGTGAACTGCGACTTCTTGGCGGCCTTCGAACAAAGCTTTTACCAAGTCATCACGGTTGATCGAGTACAAAAGTGCTTTACGTACTTTCACATCTTTCAAGATCGGGTTGTCCAGGTTCAAGTCGATATGTTCGTAAGTCACGGACGGTACGAACAAAACGTCGAATGGCAGACCTTCTGCTTTCGCTTTTTTCTCGAAAGCCAAGGCTTGGTCAAAATCCAAACCCAGAACAGAAACCATATCAATAGTTCCGGAACGAAGGTTCGCTTCCATTGTTCCTGTGTTCGGAATCAATTTTACGATCACTTTTTGGATGTTTGGTTTTTTACCATAGAAATGTGGATTTGGTGCAAAAGCCACGTGCGAACCCAATTTCACTTCAGTGATCACATAAGGACCGCTGTAAAGACCCGGGTTGGTGGGATTACGAACATAGTTAGAGTTCTTTTCGTAACCTTCTTTAGCTTTGCCGTGTTTTTCAAAGACAGCCAGCTCCAAGTGCGCAGGCACTGGGAAGAACTGAGCCAATTGATAGAAGCTCCAGATCGCTTTGTCGTATTTGAAAGTACATTTTTTAGGATTTTTTGGATCCACGTCGATTTTTTCAACTTGAGTCCATTGCTCTTTCTCACCAACAGCTACGTTAGGAGACGTGGCAATTTTTTGAGAAGCGATAAAGTCGGCACAGATAACTGGTTTGCCGTCGCCCCATTTAGCGCCGTCGATGATTTCCCAGTTAGCGACGATTTTCTTTTTGCCGCCATCGTCGATGATTTTAGCAGTGCCTTTTTCGATCGAAGGAATCTCTTTCGCTAATTGCGGAACCCATTTTCCATCCGGAGTCAGGTTCACCAATGAACGACCCACCATACGGTACATGTAAGCGGATGCCGACATGGACATGATGATGGGATTCAAAGTTTCAAATTCCTGAGAAATACCGATTTTCAATTCGGCATTAGAAGGAGCTGCCACAGCTTGTGCGCTCATTCCAAGAGCGGCTCCCAGCAACAATCCTTTTGCAAGTCTATTCAACATTCGTTTCTCCTTGTTGATACCTAAATTATTCAGCCCGCATAACGGGTGCTTTATCCAACCAGCATGCTTTTTGGTGAGTGCCAGCGCCCTCAAGAACCGGGATCTTTTCCTTACAAACGTCCATGACATACGGACAGCGTGTATGGAAAGAGCAGCCTGAAGGTGGATTGATGGGGCTTGGCACTTCTCCACCCAATGATTTCTTCATCATTTTCTTACCGTGGCCCACGCGTGGGATCGCACCGATCAACGCCTGGGTGTAAGGATGTTGTGGGTTCGAGAAAAGTTCATCGCGTTCCGCGATTTCTACGATCTTGCCCAGGTACATCACCGCAATACGATCACAGATGTGCTCAATCACGGAAAGATCATGAGAGATGAAAATATAAGTCAGACCCAATTTCTGTTGCAGGTCTTCCAACAAGTTCAAGATCTGAGCTTGAATGGAAACATCCAACGCCGAAACCGGTTCGTCACAAATAATAAGTTCAGGATTCAAAGCAATCGCGCGGGCAATAGAAATACGCTGACGTTGACCACCAGAGAATTCATGCGGGTAGCGATTCACTGTGGATTTTCTAAGACCCACAACTTCAATCAATTCCAAAACGCGTTTTTCACGCTCTTCCATGGTTCCAACGTTGTGGATGTCCATTGGCTGGCGGATCGCTTGACCCACGGTCATACGCGGATCCAAAGAAGCAAAAGGATCTTGGAAGATCATCTGCATGTCGCGACGTTTTTGACGAAGCTGTTCACCAGATAGTTTTAGGAAATCTTGACCTTCAAAATTGATTGATCCGGCTGTGGGTTCGTAAAGACGAATCAACGTGCGACCCAGTGTGGATTTACCGCAACCGGATTCTCCAACCAGGCCCAAAGTTTCACCTTTGCGTACGATCAAAGAAACATCGTCGACGGCTTTAACGCTGGCCACTTCGCGCATCAAAAAACCTTTTTTGATCGGGAAGTGCTTTTTGATATTTTTGGCTTCCAGAATGACTTCGTTCATCTGCATCACTCCTTAAGCTACCGGGTTAAAGCAAGCCACAGTATGGCCAGGTTTAAATTCAACAACAGGTGGTTTTAGAACCGCACATTCATTCACGGCACGCGGGCAGCGATTCGTAAACGGACAACCCTTAGGAAGTTCGTGAGGAGCAGGAACAGAACCTTCGATAGTTCTAAGTCTTGCCACGCGCTCGCCAAACTTTGGACGAGACGCAATCAACGCCGCCGTGTACGGATGGCGAGGATTTAGGAATAGTTCTTGAGTGTCAGCTTGTTCACAGAATTGACCGCCATACATCACCATCACGCGGTCCGAGATCTCCGAGATCACGCCCAGGTCATGAGTGATGAACTGCACTGTCATATTGAATTTTTGTTGTAGACCTTGGATCAGTTCCAAAATCTGCGCTTGGATCGTTACGTCCAAAGCTGTCGTCGGTTCATCGGCGATCAAAAACATGGGATCGCAAGACAAAGCCATCGCAATCATCGCACGTTGTCTCATACCGCCCGAGAGTTGGTGAGGGTAAGAGTTGTAGCGTTCAGCAGGCGACGGAATACCCACCAGACGAAGCATTTCAATCGCGCGGTCTTTGGATTCTTTTTGTGTGCACTTTTTATGGCGCATGATCTGTTCGTCCATTTGACGACCGATCGTAAGAACAGGATTCAAGGCTGTCATCGGCTCCTGGAAGATCATGGCCATCTCGCCACCGCGAACTTCTTCCATTTGCGCTTCATTGATTTTCAAAAGATCGCGGCCGTTCAGCAAAACCTGACCACCTGTAACAGTGCCAGGTCTTTCAATCAATCGCATGAGGGAATATGAAGTTACGGATTTACCGCAACCAGATTCCCCGACGATGCCCATGGTTTGGCCTTTGTTGATTGAATAAGAAATGTTGTTAACGGCCTTGAAGGGGCCGGCCTTCGTAACGAAGGTCGTCTCAAGATTTTTGACTTCGATAACAGGAGTTTCTTGCACTATCTATGTACCTCTTTAAAGGAAACGACGTGTTTCTAGTTCTTCGACGATGGAAAGGGCGCCTTTTTTCATGGCTTTCCCTAAAATCCCTGTCAGTTTATCGCCGATAGACTGTTTTTGTTCGAACTTCACTTTGATCACTTGGTGTTGGTCCGCCAACGTCATCAAGTAATCATCGCTTGTACGAATTTCATCCACTAAGCCCTTAGTGATAGCTTGCTCGCCATACCAGTATTCGCCTGTGGCTACTTCTTCTAAATTAAGTTGTGGACGGAACTTGCCCACAAAGCCCTTGAACAACACGTGCGTGTCTTCAAGTTGCTGTTTGAACTTTTCTTCACCTTTTGGAGTGATCTCACCCAAAAGGCTTACGGTGCGTTTGTACTCGCCCGCGGTGTATTCTTTGAAGTCCACATCGTGTTTTTTCAAAACGCGGTGAAGATTTGGAACCTGAGCCACCACGCCGATCGAACCCACGATCGCAAAAGGAGCGCATAGGATTTTGTTAGCTGTCACAGACATCAAGTAGCCACCAGAGGCCGCAACTTTATCCACGCACACAGTCAAAGGAATGTTTTTTTCACGTACACGCAAAAGTTGGGAAGCCGCCAGGCCGTAACCGTGAACGACGCCGCCCGGGCTTTCCACGCGAACGACAACTTCGTCTTGCGGAGTCGCGATAGTCAGGACCGCTGTGATTTCTTCACGCAGGTTTTCAACCGCCGAAGCCTTCACGTCGCCTTCAAAGTCGACCACGAATATTTTCTTTTCGTGTCCCTGCGATTTTGCATCGTGAGCTTTACGTTCTGCTTTAAGTTTTTTCTTAAGTTCTTTGCGCTCAGATTTGGAAATTGTGTGCGCTTTAAGGAGATTGCGGAAGCCTTTGTATTTCTTATGTAAAAGTTCTACTTCAACTTCTGTTTTGTGGCCCGCTTTGGCAGCAAGAACGGCGATGACTATGATGACCGCTAAAATAGCAAAGAGGATTAGAAAGGTCTGTGCGGCGAATATTCCGATGCTCTGCATTGCGTCCATTGATGCTCCTTGATGCAAGGGCCTACGTTATTAAGTTATTGGACAAAGGTCGAGCATCTTTTTTTGTTTGCTCAAAAAAAAGGGAGCCTCCTGATAGACTGGGTCAAGAATGAAACCTCCTCGCTGTTTACTGCTTATTTTAGGTCTCAGTTTTTCCTCAGTTCTGGCTTACGCCATGGACGCGGAAGAGGAACGCCTGCGCGGTTTTGCTGAGCATCAAAGTAAATTCAGCCGATTCGACGAAGCTCGCGAAAGCGGGAAGCGCGCTTACCTTGAGGAGCAGGAGCAGTGGGCGTCTGAAAAAGACCGCGATCTGGCTGATTATAAAAAAAATAAACCTAAAGCGGAACCGTTGATGGACGAAAACAGCCCTGAGTACCGCGCTTGGGAAAAACAAAAGAAATCGGAAGAGCAAGCTTACGAAGAAACTCGCAAGGCTTTCGCAGCTCAGTCCGCAAAGAATCAAGCCTTGGACCGCGAAGCGAAAGGTCTTCCGACTTTGGCGCAAGAATTGGGACTTGATCAGGAGCGTCCACGCTTTGATTTCGCGAAACGTAACTTCGGAACCTCAACTGCGGGCAGTTCAGGAACGGGTCGCGGCGGCGGGGGAAGCAGCGGCAGTTTCAATCCTGGAAACTCGTCATTCCCACCTCCACCAACATTTGATGACTTTAGCGATGGCTACGTGCCAGCACCGAACGTTTCCCCAGAGGACTTCGGCGATGTACCACCACCACCTCCTCCACCAATGCCAACGGGCTTTGGGGATTTCAGTACCGGCAGTGAGTTCATTCCACCTCCGCCACCTCCACCAGGCAACTTTGAGTCGGGTGATTTTTAGGATTTTAGGAGTTCGTCGGTGCTTAGGCCGGCGTAGGCTTTTACGCCTTTCATTAGGTACCAGAAGATGCCTAAGAGGAAGATCATGGATGGAACCATGATGATGGCCATGGACCATGTGGTCATTTTGGCAATCTGTTCGTTTAAGATTACGGATTGGGCTTCGGCTGCTAATGTTGAGTCGATATCTAGGAAGATCTTTCTTGCCAACACAAAATTTAGCACAGCGCTAAATGCGAAACTTAGGGAGAGCCACATTGTCGCTTTTCTCATGTGATCGTGGAATTCGGCTTGTTTGCCGTGCTCTCTTAATTTTTCTTCGAGCAGATCCACTTTCATCACGCCTGGGTTTAGGAACAAGCTTTCGATGAAGGGTTTTTTAGTGAACGCTGATCCCAAGACGAAAAGACCTACCAGAGACGGGAACGCAGCTTCTTTGACTGCGAACCAGAATCCGTGAATTCCGATGACTGCCAGTCCACCGGTCAAACCCACGTTTAATAAACCGAGGATCGAGAAAGCATTTACTTTTTTACGTTTAAGAAGATCGTAGATCCCGTAGATCAACGGAAATGCCAGTGCCAAAACCAAAGCATTCATCGGACCGATATGCTTAGTCAGTTTGTTCAGGATCATAACCGGCAACAAAATGTTAAAGATTAAGTTGAGCCAGCTATTTTCAGGTTTTTGGTTGGAGGCAGTGGTTTCAGTCATGGAGGGATATATTTGTCGGCTTCGCGGCAAAATGCAAGGATGCATGCCGCGTCAGCCAACAAGTCCGGGGGCGGCTATTCTAGTTTTGTAGAGATGACGACAAAGTCGTGGTCCATGCCTTCAAATCCCGGGCTGTCATAGGAAATGATCAGCATCAATTTGTCGTCGTGACGGATGACTTGTGCAATTTTATAGTTTTGTGCGCAGATGCGAGCTCCTGGTTCAGAATAGTCGCTAAATAAAACCTGAGTTTCGCTTTTTCCTTTAGAATCTGTTTTCGTCACTGCTAGTTCAAGGCGACTGCTCGCGACGTCCCAGTCATTTTTGCATGTTGGATTCGGAAAGCGCGCAGGAAGTGTTTTTAGTTGGAGGCGGTATTTTGCATTATAGGTATCGAGTGTGATTTCTTTGTCTGCCGTCGGAGTCAGAGTTTCGCCTCGGATTCCATATGGGATAAGTCCACCGAAGCTTGTGAAGTTCACAGATTGAATCGCAAGTTTAAGTGCCAGTCTGTCATTATCAACTTCTGTGTCACGTGTAACACGTAGGATTTCGCCGCGATCGTATTCGTCCACTTGTTTGATAAATACAGTCGCATAGCCGTAACCGGAGCCATCGCCAACAGCCGATGTCGCGTACGAATAGTATTTACCATCCGTAGAAAAACCAAGGTTGTGAAATTTAAGTGTGTCAGCGGCTTGTGCAGTGACGCCGGCGAAAGAAAGAGCGATCAGGGAAAGAACAAGTTTTTTCATAAAGACTCCTATTTGGTTGATAGAAATCTTTTACCGCAGGTGCGGCAAAAACTAAGAGAACTTCAGAATCAAAGCGCGGCAAAACTGCCGCACCTTGAGTTTTCGCAGGTAATAACTTTACGAATCGTAAACGTTAGGTCGACGATTGCTTAGGCGTGATCGTACATGCGATCTTCGAACGCCGCCAAGGCAGCTTTCGCGCCTTCGCCCATGGCGATCACGATTTGTTTGTACGGAGTCGTCGTCACGTCGCCGGCAGCGTAAATGCCTTTAACGTTCGTACGGCATTTTTCATCGGTGATGATTTCGCCGAACTTCGTCAGCTCCACGGTGCCTTTTAGGAATTGGCTATTGGGAACCAGGCCGATTTGGACGAACACACCATCAAGATCCAATTTTTCAAGTTTGCCAGTCGTGCGGTCTGTGTATTCCAATTGATGAACCTTTTGACCATCACCCAAAACTTTTTCCGTTTTCGCTCCTGTGATCACAGAAACGTTTGGCAATGATTTAAGTTTATCCACCAAGATACGGTCCGCTTTCAGTTCGTTGTTGTATTCGATAACAACCACTTCGCGAACGATCCCCGCAAGGTCAATCGCTGCTTCCACGCCAGAGTTTCCTCCGCCGATAACTGCAACTTTTTTGCCTTTATAAAAAGGTCCATCACAGTGAGGGCAGTACGCCACACCACGACCCATATATTCTTTTTCACCTTCAACACCAAGCTCGCGCCATTTCGCGCCCGTTGTGACGATGATAGAATCCGCAACCAGGTGTTCGCCGCTTTCAAGCTCGACCGTTTTGATCTTGCCTTCAGTTTTGATCGTTTTCACACGGCGGTTTTCCAAAACGCGAACAGGGTAGCTGGCCACGTGTTGGTTCAATTGCGCTGCCAACTGAGGACCTTCAGTGTAAGTCACACCAATTAAGTTCTCGATACCTTTAGTTTCTTGAACCTGGCCACCGATTTTTTCGGTGATCAACGCAGTACTTAAGCCCTTGCGAACAGAATAGATTGCAGCCGAAGCGCCCGCAGGACCGCCACCAACAACCAGGACATCAAAGTGACCCAAGTTTTTGTTCACGGGCTCTGAGGGTTCTGTCGAAGCGTTCTCGTCAATGCCGTATGTTTTTTCTAATTTTTCAATCAGGTCCAAAACGCTGATACGACCGGAGTGGAACATTTTACCGTTACCAGCCAGGCTTGGTACACCTTGGATGCCCAATTTTTGAACTTCATCCTGAACATAGCCACCATCGATCACTTCGTGCTTCATGTTGCCGTGAGCAAGTGTAATCAAGTTCAAAGCTTGAACGACTTCAGGGCAGTTTTCACAAGTCAAAGACATGAAAGTCTGAACCGTGATGCCTTTTTTCAAACGCTTCACGCGATCGGCAAGCAGGCTATCCAGCAATTTGCCTTTGCCGTCGGTGTTTAAGATCGCCAGGATCAGCGAAGTGAATTCGTGGCCGCCCGGAATACCTTTAAAAGAGATTCCTGTGGGCTTGCCTTGATAAGCGATGTGAAAAGCGGGAACCGGGGAGTTGCTGCCTGGATTTTCTTTAACAGTGATGTTGGGAGATGTCTCAGCAACATCATTCAACATTTCAAGAAGGTCCTTGTGATCTTCGTGTGTGCTATTTTCGATGATGAGTTCAACTGGCTTTTCAAGTTTGCCAAAGACTGAAACAAGCTGTTCGCGGAGTGATTGATCTAACATAAAGAGCCTCCTCTTAATAAAAAACGACTTTAAAGCTGCCATCCAAATTTGAATAGGACCTTTAAAATCGTCACATGGAGAGCCGGTGCGGAGGAGAGAGCCGCCGCACCAGCCGATAACAGAACGTTCGAAAATCTAAAAGTTAGATTTTGCCAACTAGGTCCAAGCCAGGTTTCAAAGTCGATTTACCTGGAGTCCATTTAGCTGGGCAAACTTCGCCTGGATTTGCAGCGATGTATTGAGCAGCTTGAACTTTACGGAACAACTCATCAGCGTTACGGCCGATGCCGTTGTCTTGAACTTCAGCCAATACGATTTTACCAGCTGGGTTTACCAAGAAAGTACCACGGTAAGCCAAACCTTCTTCTTCAATGTGAACGCCGAATGCGCGAGTCAATTGGAATGTAGGGTCTGCCAACATTGGGTATTTGATTTTTTTGATTGTATCAGAAGCATCATGCCAAGCTTTGTGCGTGAAATGAGTGTCTGTAGATACGCCGTAAACTTCTACGCCCAATTTTTGGAATTCAGCGTATTTATCAGCCATGTCACCTAGTTCAGTAGGGCACACGAATGTAAAGTCAGCTGGGTAAAAGAAGAAAATAGACCATTTACCTTTAAGGTCATTTTGCGTAACAGTTTTGAAATCGTTGTGGTGGTAAGCTTGTACTTTAAAGTCAGGCACTTGCGTGTTGATCAATGTTTGCATGTATTCTCCTTAAGAATAGCGGTGTTTATTGTGGACCCTCTTCAGGTCAAAACCGTTTTAAATCGTCGGCTACTCAGTTAGACTAGAAGATCTTAGACCATTAGTAAAATAGATTATAAATATACCTTGATAGATTTTATCTATCGGCGTAGAATCCTTATAAGACAAGGGGTTTACGGTGAAATTAAAGGTGAACTTTTCTTTGACGCAGCTCGAATATGTGATGGCTGTCCATAAGTATGGACACTTTGCGAAGGCCGCAGAGGCCTGCCATGTGACTCAGCCCACTCTAAGTATGCAAATTCAAAAGCTTGAAGACGAACTGGGAGTGGTGATTTTTGACCGCTCTAAGAAACCTATTTTGCTTACGGATGCTGGTAAAAAGCTTATTTCTCAAATGCAGACGGTCTTGTTTGAAGCGCGTAAAATTGAATCAATTTTATTGGAAGGTACAAAGGGATCTCGTAAGGGGACTTTGACCGTTGCGATCATTCCAACAATTGCACCGTATTTGTTGCCGCGACTTTTACCAGTTTGCGTGGAGATGCTTCCGGATCTGGAACTCAACATTAAAGAAATGCAGACAGATCAAATTATCGAAGCCTTGAATAAAGACGAAATCGACGTGGGAGTCTTAGCAACCCCTACACAGATCGCAGGGATGTTTGAATATCCGCTGTACTATGAACCGTTCTATGTGTTGTGCGATAAAAACCATGAATATGCAAATCAGAAAAAGATCAAATATCATTCCTTATCAATGGATGACATCTGGCTTTTAGAAGAAGGCCACTGCTTGCGCAATCAAGTCCTGGATCTGTGCTCGATCAAAAAGAAAAAGGGCACGGAACGTAAGTACAAGTTCGAAAGTGGTTCCTTGGAAACTTTGAAAAACCTGGTCGATCTTTACGGCGGTTATACTTTGCTACCCCAGCTTGCGACCCACACGGTGGGGGATCGCAGTCAGGTGGTGCAATTCGAACGCCCCATCCCAGCTCGTGAAATCGGTTTGGTATGTCGTCGCGAGCATTATAAAAGTGAATTAGTCGATGCCTTGGGGGAGGCGATTTTAAAAGCGATCCCCGAGGATCTGCGTAAAATTAAACCTAAAGACTTGGATGTTCTTCCGATTGCCTAAATGGGGGAGCCATTATTACATGGCTCCTTTTCTAATATAAGTTTCGTCGTAAATGTGCTCGCCTTTTTTGCCAATCCAAGGAGTGACTTCTTTTGCGGTGATTTTCTTTGCCGTATAGAGCTTCAGGATTTTAAAAGGTCCCTTTGGTGCGAGATTATTGCATTTCACTTCTGTTGAAATGCTGATCGCTGTTCTTCCATCTTTAGTATCAGCAATCGTTAATGTGCCATTATCAAGAATATACCCACATTGAGCATTGGGCCAAGCCGAGCCCCCTCTGCTATAGTAGGCCTTGATCTTATCTTTACCGAATATGTAGGTGCCGGGTTTCAGTTGTTCCATCGAGATCGTGATTTTCTCGAACAGCTCATCATCAGTTGCATCGGTATCGCCCGGGTCAAACATTCTTAAAGCGATGATGGTGCCTTTGCCGCCTTTGATTCGATGAAACGCAACTGGGATGTCATTGCGTTTTTCATCTGAAGGATTGGCTGAGTTAAAGTCGTCGCGTTCAAACTGCGCATCAGCGACAATATAAGCATCATTAAAGATTTCAGATTTTTGCAGTGGTAAAATATCTTGCTGCGGAGGCGTGAATTTGACGTCTTGAGAAATGACGACAATCGCTTCGTAAGATTTGTCGTTCGTTCTTTCATTGGTAAAAAGTTTAGGCGAGATCTCGCCAGACAAGGTTTCTTTTTTAGCGTCGAAGTCGGCCGTAACGATTTGAAAGATGTCGTAGATTTCTGTTTCTGTGTGAGTGAATTCTTGGCCATACAGGGCAGGCTCCGCATTCTTATCTGTCGATTTCTTGGTGAAATCAGTCGGCACAGTCATTTTCAATTTAAAAGCACAAGTTGGCTGTGTTTTGCCCGTGTTGATGCGAATTTCATAGGGGATGCGATCTTTTCCTTCGTAAATAGAACTAAAGTCTTCGACAGTTTCTTTAAGTGCGGTCTTATTCAAAGTAACTTTGGTCTTTTCCTTAAAACAATTCTCTGGGATTTCAACATCGGCGACACCAGGTATACTCAGTTTATCATCACCCTTCGTCGTTACCGCAGATTCATCGGCCGCTGCTAAAGAGGTAACACCTACAAGAGTCGCAAATAAAAGCATCAAAGTTGAAGTGCGCATGGCTCAGTCCTTAGTTAATAAATTAAGGATAGGTATTATCGCAGGCACTGACAATAAAATGTGGGGAGAATCATTGCCGTAATCAAATAATTGTAACGGTGCAGAAGGGGTGGCGTCGAGTCACTTCTTCCCGCACCATAGACTTCATAGATATCTTCAAAAGGGAGTTTGTATGAAGTCTTTGGTTTTAACGGCCGCCGTATTGCTTGCTACTTCAACTTCGATGGCGGGAGTTTATCGTTGTCCCATCACGTCGGGAGATCTTCAAGGGGCAGACACAGTCACTTTGATTCAAGACTGCCGCGATTCTATCACAATGAAAATCACCGGTCATGGTGAAACACTGGTGACTAAAACGGTCAATTACGATTACCAAAACTCCGACGAGAACGTGATGATGTTCAAATCTGTTGACCGTAAAACATTCGTTTACGTCGAAAAAGATCAAGTGGGTTTGAAAGCTCAGGTCTCAGCTCTAAATTACATCGTAAGAACGAATTATTGCCAGCAAGTCGGCTGGTAAATCTTTTTACATTCAGATAAGCATTGCAAAGGGCCTTGGGAATTCCGAGGCTCTTTTATTTTTGTGATATACGTCTTCGCATGAAATATTTAATTGTTCTTCCATTCTTGTTTCTAGGTGCGTGTGCAGATAAGGATTCCAATAGCCAACTTGGTGCTGTGAGTTTGGAGCAAAATACAACTGGCATCGTAGGGGGCCGATTGGTCAAAGCCAATGATCCTGTCGCAACTCGAGTCGTGATGATTGAGATCAAATACGAAAACGGGGGTACCAATCTCTGTACGGGGACGCCGATTGATAAAACGACTATTTTAACAGCTGCTCACTGTGTAAAAGGCGCTGTGCGAGTTAGAGTGGGTTACGCTTTGGATGAAGATTCAATTACAAAAGGCAACCTTGTTGTGGCTAAATCTTTTAAGGCTCACGAGGACTACGAGGAAGACGCAGATCAATATGATCTAGGTTTGGTTCGTTTGCAAAAGGCTATTCCGTCTAACTATAAGGTCAGTAAAATCTATGACGGTTCCCAGGAGGTCACTTCGGATACAGTGACTTTGGTTGGTTACGGTATCACGAGCTCCCAAGGTACCGATGCTGGATATTTGCGTACGACCACGAAAGACTTAGATGACGTTCGTATTCGCAATAACTCAATACTGATAATCCAACAGCCTCACAACGGCGTTTGCAGTGGTGATTCAGGTGGGCCGGTGTTTGTCCAGGTGGGCAATGAGATGCAACTTATTGGGGTCAATTCTTATGTCGAAGGCCCAAGTAAAAATCCTTGCGGTCAAATAGCCGGATCAGTTTATGTAAAGTCCCAGCTGACTTGGATCCGTAAAACGATTAAAGAGCTTTAGAGGCTTTTAGAGCAGGGCCCACCTGTCCAAAGTTTGTACAATCAGGAAAGCATTGCAAAGAGCCTCGGGGAAGCCTGAGGCTTTTTACATTGTATGGTATAAATTGCGCGTGTTGTTTCTCTAACTAATAATCGGAGCGCGCTGTGAACACATTTAAATCGTTAGTTTCGGTGATGGTTGTGACTTTAGCCGTCGTTGGTTGTGACTCAAAATCCAATGACGGTAAAGACAATACAGCAGAGCAAGTAGTCACTCCGTCAGACCAATCAGGTGCTCCATATGGCGGATACCAAATGGCCGATGAGCCAGGTACTTACAGTGTGGCTGTCAATTGTGCCGATGAAACAGCGACACAGAATCTTCCGGATATCGCGATGAAGTTCACTTTGAAACGAAACGGCAGCTATATTCAAGAGATCATCAGTCTTGAAAGACGTTGCAGACAAGATTGTTACATGCGTGGTGAAGGCACATTTCTTTCTTCTGTTGAAGGCATGACGTTTAACCAACGCCAAATTGTTTCGAATAACCGGGCGATCGTGCAAGGTGTTCGCAACAATACGTACACTCGCAAGTTCAGTCCTGTCACATCCAGAAAATCCGGTTTGATTGTTCTGGTTGATAAGGGCAGCAACAATATGTGCGGTGGCCCGATGGAATTATATTTGACTAAAGACGGCGGCTCTCAACGTCGCTAACTGCGGAGAAAATTATGAATACTATGAAGTCTGTTTTTTCTTTGATGATCGTTTCGGTAGCTATGGTAGCTTGTACTGGGAATTCCGGTGGCGGCGGCGGTGGTAATCCTGATAACGCTGTTTATCCGCAGCCAACTGTCATTGGTCCTTATGATCAAAATCAGTATCCACCAAATATTGGTGGCGGTTATGGCGATCAAAATGTGATCGAGCCCGGCACTTACAATGCCACTATTCGTTGTGATAATGAGTGGGCTACGGACCGTATCTTGGGTACGAGCATTAGCTTTACTTTAAATCCTGATGGCAATTATTCCCAAGAAATCAGCGCAGACTACCGTTGCATGCGTAACTGTTTGATGTTTGGTATGGGAACTTACACGGTAAATGGTGCAAGCTTCACCATCAATCAAACTCGTTTGGTGAATGAGCAAGGTACGGAACTGCAAGCGGCTCGCAGCAATACATTGCAACGTGTTGTCGAGCAATCTCCGCGTCGTAAGAAAACAGCGACTATCGTTCTAAGAGACAACGGCACCGAGAATATCTGTGGTGGTCCTTTTACGATGGCTTTGAAAAAGCAACGCGAGCGCAACACTCGTTACTAGTCCCTCGCTTTTAAATCTGAAATATATTGGCCTATAGCCTGGGAATGAGGACTGAAAAAACAGTCCTCATTTTTTTTGGGTATATGATGACCGAACCAGTTACTTTTCTAGGAGGTCTTTATGGCTACCCAAGATCAACAATCCGGGCAGAATCAGCAGAATCGAAGTTTGAAATCCGAGGAGCTGGAAAGGGGCGCAGATAAAAGTACTGTGCAGCCTGCCGGAAAAGAAGCTCCTAAACAAGACGCTCGTCAGATTAAACAGGCAGTTTCGCAAAACGAAGATTTCAACACTGACGAATTAGAACCGGATGATATGGATTTCGATCAAAAAGAAGATTGGAATCAGAAAGATATCAATATCGAGATCGAGAAGAATCCAAGACATTGACCCGGTTTGAAAACTTGGGAAAAAAGAGCGCAGTTGCCTGCGCTCTTTTTAATTAAAGACGAATACCTTCCGCTGCAACAGCTTCTTTTACTGTCGGACGATCAGCCATTTTGCTGATGAAGTTTTGCAAAGCTTTGTGTTGAGCAATGTCCACGCCAACCAAACCTGTCCAACGAAGAACGTTGTAAGCATAGGCATCAGCTACAGAGAAATTCTCTCCCAAAATAAATGGATTTTGTTGCAGATGTTGATCCAAAACAGCTAAGCGCAATTGCACTTTGCCTTTGATTTGCTCTTTGGTTTCTTCATTCATCACGGCGCCACCGAATAATGAACCCAAACCTTTATGAATTTCCGTTGCGATGAAGTTTAACCACTCCATCGCTTTATAGCGTTCCATGGTCCCATATTTTGGCAGAAGATTTTTCTCGGGTACTTGGTCCGCGATCCATTGCAAGATCACAGCGCCTTCGGTCATCAAATGACCGTTAGGAAGTTGCAAAGCGGGGATGTAACCCTTTGGATTGATTTTTTTATAGTCGCCGCCAGAGTATTCTTTCGCTTTAAGATCTACTTTAATGAGTTCAAAGTTTAAACCAGCTTCACGAAGAGCAATTTGAGAAGCAAGGGCGCATGCTCCTGGAGAATAAAACAAATTCATTGAAATGTTCCTTTGTTGATTAATAACGAATATCGAAAGCAGCATTAATGTATCAGTAACTGATACAGATGTAAAGATTCAATCTTGTCGAGCGTCAAAGTGAGAGGAGCGATGATTTGCTTAGGGCCAATAATAATAAGCGATACCGCACAGCAGAGTTCCCACGACCCAGGTATAAAGAGTGCTCGTGACGAAGAGAGGGTAAACCATCAGTCCTACACCGACAGCAACGTTCGGAAGGTGGGCTTCGCGACGGCCTTTGCGAAATAGCCAGATACCGATGATTCCGAAAATAGTTGCGCCAACCAAGGCACCTACACTGTAGTCAAACCCCAGCGCTTGCATCGTTTCTAACGGGGACGGAATTGATTGGACCGTTTCAAAATCTTCCATTGATCTATTCTTTCAGAGAAGTCCTGTTTCAAGCAACATCTACACGATGGATTTACAGCCCTTAGCCGAGTGAGTAAAAACAATCACTTTGAAATCCTCTGCAGCCAGGGCGGCGTTATACTGTGGACCAAGGAGACATCTATGAAAAATTCAAACTCACGTAACGGACAGCGACCTACCACAGTACGAGGCCCCGCTCTGAGAGAGAAAATCATACAATCTCAGATTGATGGGGAAGCATTCCGTACAGAAAATCAAGGGGCGGATGTGAGGGAAACACTCGTCAATCACTCACAGGCGACAACTCACAATCGTACGAAATCGGATGGTAAAAAATAGATCACACTCAGCAAGGGGGAATATTCCATGGCACAACATCATCATCAGCAGCAAAGTAATCAATGGCAGGGTGGCAAAGAGTTTTCGAAACAAGACGACATCGTTGAAATGATTCTGGAAGACCATAAACCACTGAAAGAGCTTATTAAAATCATGAAGGACTCGGACAAAGATCTGGCGGCTCGTGAAGATGCTTTCGCCGAGTTTGCTCCACTGTTAGTCTGTCACGCAAAACCCGAAGAGCAAAGTCTCTACGTTTATATGAAAGGCAATGAAGAGCTCCGGGAAGATGGTTTTGAAGGAGACGTTGAGCATCAACTGGCCGACCAACTTTGTGAAGAGATCATGCGCACCGAAGACCCAGATGAGATCGGGGCAAAAATCAAAGTGCTGGCTGAATTGGTTGAGCATCATATTGAGGAAGAGGAAGAAGATCTTTTACCAGAGTTCAGAAAGAACTCTGAAGCTCAGGAGCGGATGCAGTTGGGTGAAAAATTCCTGGCTCTGAAAGTTCAATACTTGGAAAAAGGCGGGCAAGAAACTCCGCATGAATCAGATCGAAATTCTGAAATTCATTAGTTGTGGGCTGGCATTTGGCAGCCGGGAATGTGTTCTCTTGTTTTTTGAAAATAAAAATAAGATCCGGCTGCTCAAAGCCCCGTATTTCATGGACGATGAGGGAGCTAATAAAAGGAGCAAATATGAAATTGAAAGGTCTTGTCCTCACATCTATTTTCGTTATCGCCTCAAGCACATCAATGGCGGCAGATTATAGCAAAAGTAAAAATAAGCCTTACCCACCCCCATCTAATTCAGAGAATATTAATACTCGTCATCCTAAATCATCTGATCCTTGGGCTCGCGATGATGTTTCAGCGATGCCAACGAACCCACGGGTATCGCGTCCTTCGAACTCTCTTGATTTGAATGATTTCGGTCGCAGAGCGATGGAAGACGAATCCACGACAGACAATAACACTTTAAGAAGATAATTATCAGACACTTCAAAATAAAAAAGGACGATGGCTTAAACCATCGTCCTTTTTTTATGGTGGTTAGGCCTGTCGAATTTGACATCATAAGCTATCTGCAAGTCTTTACCGATCGTATGAAATTGCATGGCGAAGGTTCCCAACCTTAAAGAAACATCGGGAGCTAGTTGATTGCGTAAAACGGTAAAAAGAAACAACTGTTGTTCGCAGTAGTGTCTGCATGAACTCTTCTTGTGATAGGTGGGGGATCATTTGAATGCTGTTGTTGTGCCGTAATAAAATCATAAATGTTCATGGAAACTGGCTCCTCACAGTGGTTGTTGAGTGTGAAAGCACATCTTTGGGGCAACAATCATTCAAGATTATAGGTCGATCTCCAGTTCGTAAATCTTCCTTGCCGCGACCGCCACCTTGTCTGATTTAATCGGGCGTACATCAGTGACTTCCCAAGCAAACAACCCAGGTTCCCATTTATCCCAACACGCATCCAATAAATCCCCAGCCATGAAGGGGCGAACGTTTTTAATTTTAACCAGCGCAACAGGTTTGCCGGCGGGATCGATTTCGCCCTCTTTGCGCAAAAAGTTATGATTTTCCACTATCAGCAAATCCCCTTGAAAACCTTCGGGCGGTTTCCAAGATCGGATCTCTAGTTTTTTCTCGCCCGACGCAATTTTACTTCCGTTCGGCCAAACAATGGAAAGGGCATTATATTTCATCAAGGATGACGCTATTTGGGTTGGTGATCGAATGCAAGCAGTGATAGAAAGCAGAAATCACGAGGTACACATATGCCTGAATTGCCAGAGGTCGAAGTCGTCCGTAAGGGGCTTGAAGAAATTCTTAAAAAAGAACCGACTCTTTTAGATATTGAACTCAAGCGTCCTGATTTGCGCGATCCTATTCCGCTTAAAAAACTAAAAACTTTGATTGGACAGAAGGTTCGCAAGGTCGAACGTCGCGCAAAGTATCTTTTGATTTGGACCGACAAGGGCGGGATGCTTTCACATTTGGGAATGACGGGGACTTGGCGAGTGGCGGAGAAGGGTGATGAGCGGTTGCATGATCACATCTATTTGCACTTTTCAGGTGGTTTGCGTTTGGCTTACCGTGATCCGCGCCGGTTTGGGATTTTCGACTTTGTGGCCGCAGATGATGTTGCTGCGCATCCAAGGTTGAAGATCTTGGGACCTGAGCCGCTGAGTGCTGAATTTACAGGCGAAACTTTGTGGCAGAGTTTACGCAATAAACAGATCGCTTTGAAGGTCGCCATTATGGATCAAAAAGTTGTTGTCGGGGTGGGGAACATTTACGCGAGCGAAGCGCTTTTTGCCGCAAAAATTAAACCCACTTTGCCAGCGAAAAAACTCTCTCTTGAGAGAGCAAATTTACTCGTAAAAGAGATTCGTCGCATACTTGCTGAGAGCATAAAAAAAGGCGGATCTTCGATCAGTGATTTTGCCCAAACTTCAGGCGAAAGCGGGTACTTTCAAAACACTTTCAAAGTGTATGATCGTGCGGGGCAGCCCTGTGTTGTATGCAAACAACAGATAAAATCGAAAGTGATGGGCGGTCGGAATACTTTTTGGTGCGGACATTGCCAGAAATAATTTTTAAAATTTTATTGCTAAGGCATTATAAATTTGTATAACTTAGCCCTTAGTCGAGATTAACAAAAAACACAGATTCGCCATTTCGGTGGGTTTGTAAATTTACGAAGGGACACAACAATGAAAGCTATCGTTATCGCAGCTTTGCTAGCACTTTCTTTCACAACTGGTTTCACTTGCTCTAAAAATCAACCAGCTGAAACTACAACTACAACTGAGACTACAACTACTACAGCTCCAGCTGACGGTACTGCAGCTCCAGCAGCTGACGCTACTGCGGCTCCAGCAGCTGATGCAACTGCAACTCCAGCAGCATCTCCAGCAGCTGGCGAAACTAAGTAATTAGTTGCTAGATTAGTTAAGTTCAAAAAGCCACCCTAGGGTGGCTTTTTTTTTGCCTTCGAGACGGGTTGATGAAAAAGGCCCATCTGCTGCGTTGTCGGGTGCGGTCCTCGCTCCGACGTGCCCGGGGCACGCCTGCGCTGCGGTTCGCTCCCTCCGCCTTGCATCTGGACCTTTTTGATCAACCCTCTTGTTTGGGACAATTCTACGAGCTTTCCGTTTGTTTTTTGGCTGGCCCTTCGGGCGCCGCGGGTTTCTGGCTGGCTGTCGCCTTTGGCGACTTAGCGCCGCTGCTGGTGGGGCTTTCAGCCCCTTGCCCCGGTTGGGGCTGCGCCCCTTTCCCCGCTGGGGTGGGGAGAATTTTGCCGGGTTTTTCTCCGGCCGGGGTGGGTGAGGGAAACTTGGAATTAGGATTGGGGCTCTAGTTTTGACAGTACTTAAGCCCTCGTATTTGTTGGGTAAATGTGGGATCGCGCTTGATTAGTGCACGATTGAGGCGTCTAATTAATGGGGTAAGCATTAATAAGGAGAATCATCGTGGATTCAATCAGCGTTTATGGGTATTTCTTAGAGTGCTGCACTTGGGCTTGGGTTTTGGGCTCGATTGTGGCGCTGTTGTTTGTTGGCTTCTTTGGAAGTCCTTTGATCGTGTGGACGATCTTGTTAGCGGCCATCATGGTGGGTTTTGCGGCTCCGATGTGGTTGTTTGTTGTGGGTGCTGTTTTGGCAGTGATCTTCAACGTGCCGCCGATTCGTACGGCACTTGTTACTTCAGGTGTGTTTGCGATCTTTAAGAAGTTTCAATTCCTTCCTAAAATTTCTGATACCGAGAAAGCTGCACTGGATGCGGGTGTGGTGTGGGTCGAGAAAGATCTTTTCTCTGGTAAGCCTAACTTCTCTAACTTGATGAAAGAATCTTATCCGGATTTGACGGCGGAAGAAAAAGCTTTCGTTGAAGGCCCGGTTGAGACTCTTTGTAAAATGATCGACCACTGGGAGATCTACAAAACTAAAGAAATTCCACCTGCGATTTGGGATTACATCAAGAAAGAAAAATTCTTGGGTATGATCGTTCCGAAAGAGTACGGCGGTCTTGGCTTCTCGGCACTTTGCCACTCTGAAGTGATCATGAAGCTTTCTTCGCGTTCTTTGGCAGTTGCGATTCAAGTGATGGTTCCGAATTCATTGGGTCCGGCAGAGCTTCTTGCTCACTATGGTACTGATGCTCAGAAAAAACACTGGTTGCCTCGTTTGGCTGATGGCTTGGAAATTCCATGCTTCGGTTTGACAGAGCCAAATGCAGGTTCTGATGCCGGTGCGATCACGTCCTCGGGTGTTCTTTTCAAAGACACTGATGGCAAAATCAAAATTAAACTGAACTGGAATAAACGTTGGATCACACTGGCTGCGATCTCCTCTGTTATCGGTTTGGCGTTCCGTCTTCGTGACCCTGAAAATCTTTTGGGTAAAGGTGAGGACCTTGGTATCACATGCGGTTTGATCCCTTCGAATACGCCAGGCGTGGTCTTGGGACGTCGTCATGATCCACTAGGCACACCATTCTATAACTGTCCAACACAAGGTAAAGACGTTGTGGTCGTTGCTGAAGACGCTATCGTTGGCGGTCTTGGTGGTGCAGGTCGCGGTTGGATGATGTTGATGGAGTGTTTGGCTGCGGGTCGCGGTATCTCTCTTCCAGCTCAAGCCACAGGTGGAACGAAGCTTGCGATGCGCGTGACTTCTGCGCATGCAGTGGTTCGCCGTCAATTCGGTGTTTCAATTGGTAAATTCGAAGGTGTTGAAGAACCTCTAGCTCGTATCGGTGCTTCAACTTACGCGTTGGAAGCCATGAGAAAATATTGCTTGGGTGCTTTGGATAAAGGTATCAAGCCAGGTGTTATCACGGCGATGCAAAAATACTATGCGACTGAAATGGGTCGTAAAGTGATCATCGATGCCATGGATATCATGGGCGGTGCTGGAATCTCTTTGGGTCCCCGTAACGTGCTAGCTGAAATCTATATCGCAACTCCAATCGGTATCACGGTTGAGGGTGCAAACATCATGACTCGTACATTGATCATCTTTGGTCAAGGTGCTCTTCGTGCCCATCCGTTTGCTTACGCTGAAGTAAAAGCCTACGAAGCTAATGATTTGAAAGGCTTCGACCGTGCGTTCTTCGGTCACATTGGTCACATTGTACGTAACACGTGCCGTGCGATCTTGTTGTCTTGCTCTCGCGGTTACTTGGCTGCCACTCCAGACTGCCATCCGCAAATGAAGGTCTACTTCCGTCGTATGTCTTGGGCCTCTGCTACATTCGCATTGCTATCAGACGTAGCAATGGGTGTATTGGGTGGTTCTTTGAAAATGAAAGAGAAAATCACAGGTCGTTTCGCGGATATCTTGGCTCACATGTATATCGCGACAGCTATCCTTCGCCGTTTTGAAGCCGAAGGCCGCAAAGAAGAAGACTTGGCATTTGCACACTACAACTTGAAAATGTGCATGGTTGAAATTCAAAAAGGTTTCGACGGTATCTTTGATAACTTAAAGATCCCAGGTGCTCGTTGGTTCTTTAAAGGCTGGATCGGCGCTTGGTCTCGTATCAACTCCATCGGTTCCCAAGCCTCTGACGGTTGGACTCATGCTATTGCATCAGAAATGATGAAAGAAGGCGGCATCCGCGATCGTTTGACTCAAGGTATTTACCTTCCTAAAGAACGCGATCAAGCTGTAGGTCGTTTGGATTACGCTTTCTCCGTTTCTTTAAGAGCCGAAGCTGCTGAAAAGAAAATCAAAAAAGCCATCCGTGACAAAGCTCTTCCAAAACAGAAGACAAACACTTTGGTTGATGAAGCTCTGAACAAAAACATCATCACTTCCGAAGAAGCAAAACTTCTTAAGGAAGCAGATCAAGTACGCTACGACGCGATCCTGGTAGATGATTACAACGAAGAGCAATACCACGCCAACAAAGTAATCCCTTAAAAGGTACGCCGTACCTTTTGGGGGTGCGGCGCAGTACGGACTACTTAAAACTAAAAACCCCGGGTGATGAACCTGGGGTTTTTTTATTATTTCGCCTGTGGCGCCGGGTAGTAGTTAAATTTCGGCGTGGGTTTTAAGACACTCAGCATGTATTTTTCCATTTCGACCTTCAGTTGATCGACTTGCAGAATGAACGCTTTGAAGTCGGCTTCCTTTTGATCCTGTACTCGCGGTGCCGTCAGATTTGTTCGGCTAAATTCCATAAGAGTCGGGTTGATATCCGAATTGTTAAAGATCGACATGTCGACCTGACCATCGTGTCCTGCCATAAACTTCAAGCGTTGGCGGAGTTCGGCATCTCCAGGTTGTCTCCAATACGCTTTGTTCACTAAATCCAAGTAATTCAAGCGTAATAAAATATCACCCGTCAGATTCATCTGGGGTGGCACCAAGGGGTAGTTGCCCGTTGTGTAGGTTGCATAGCTTTGGATTTTTTCGCGAAGGTCTTTGCTGTAGGCGGCTATGTCTTCGGACAGGCGCTGTTTATTGCTCCAAACTCCTTCAAAGATGGAATAAGGATTGTATAAAACAAAATCATCGATGCCTTCTGGCTGAGTCACCGGATAGCCAGCGAACTCGATGTATCGTAAAATATATTGTTGAAAGTTTGTGGCCGCCGCTTCATCAAATCCAATCAGATGTGAATATTCATGCATCATCAAAGCTAAAATTTGCAGACGATAGTTTGCAGAGCTCAATTTGCTTTTTAGTTGCAACGAGCTTACGCAAATACGATTTGAAGGTTGCGAATATGCGACTGCATCTTTTTTGCTAACGCCATCAGAACAACCATCGTAACCAATGATGTCGACCGGAGTTGTGCGAATGATATTCAAAAGATCCAAAGGCTGTTTCTTTTTTAGCTGCAGATTAAACGGGGGATTGCGCAGCCAAGCATGAATCAAGAGCTGAGCCTCAGTGGCAGAACGATAAATAGCATGCGTGATGTTCTGGTCCGTCAAAGTCTGGTCAGCTTGGGTGTCGCCGCCATTCCCGATGCGAACCGTGTTGGCTTGTCCCATAGAAGAGACTAAAAAGAGAGTGGTTAATAGGGCGGTGATCTTCATGACTCAATCTCCATCGTAATTTTATTTTCAGCTTGTTCAAAAAGAGGCTGGGTGGCTTTTTCCTGCAGGGGGGCGCTCGTCGGAATCACGTTGAGGTTTATTTGAAAGATTCGTGAGCCCGCTAGTTTTTTTGAACTGTATTTCTTGGTTAAAAAGTTTTGGAACTGCTCAACATCTTGTTGCAGTTCTTTGTATTCGCTTTCATCCAAAGTCATCAGCAGTGCGCTCAATAGGCGCTCTGTTGGATCTTTGGAAATTGCTGCTTGTGCTTCTTCCAGGCTTTTATTGTGAAAAGACTGAATGGCTTGGTTGCCCAGTTGGTTGGGTATTTGTAAATCACTCTCTGATGCTACCCAGAATCCTGTGGCTTCATCATAAGTGGCCAGTCCACAGCTTTGGATGTTGTTCAGGATGTCTTGAGCTTCTGCTTGTGTCATATCCAAAGTCTCAGCAATATAAGGAACAGTGCACTTAAGGTCTTTCAGACTTAAAAGTAGATGCACGCGGGGAGTTTTTGGATTGGATAGAAATTTATAAACGTCGCGAATCTGTGAACCCAATTGCCCCTTGTTCAAGCGAACGATCTGTTGAAAGTGATAGTCTTTGGTATCAAAGCTTGTGGCGTTCGCATAATGAACCAAGTGTTCAAAGTATTCAGCTTCGCTGGCAGGCAAAGATAAGGATTTAACCACTGCGGCGATCGAATCCGCGCCCAGATTTCTTTGGCCGATCATCACCAAGCGGATGTGATTGCGACTTTTGAAGCCCAGTTGTAGAGTCCACGTACCGTAAGAAAAACCTCTTTTATGTTCTTTGTTATAGGCATACCACGCTTGTAAAAACAGGCGATAGTCCACGTAAGATAAGATAGAAGGTTTGGCAGTAGGTGTATTCATTATGTGTCCAATTTGGATTCAGCAAGAATACACCACGGAATACAGTCTAATGTAAAACTATAGTTAAATAGCGGTAAATATTACTGTATTCAAATTTAGAATACGACAAGTGAGTTGGAGGTAGGGTAGAAACTTGCGAGGTAAGAATACAGTCGTGTAGATATGCGGATGTCAGCAGTTAGCTAAATCGTCCCAAATATTTAACAGGAGATAATATGAAATCCGTCATCGCACTTATCGCAATTCTTGGAGTGACTTCCACAACTTTCGCAGCCGGTGTATCGATCGAAAAGATCGCCAAAGAAATCAAAGAAAACGACACTAGAACTGTTATTAAAGTCGTAACCAATAACCAAGATCAAAATCCGTGTCTTCCAGATGGCGAATCTTACATTGTTGAGATTCAAGTGAAGAAAGCCGGCTGGGATCCAATCAATACAAAGATTGTCTATAAGTGGACAACTGAAAAAACGATCAGCGTTGATAAAGAAGGCCGCAAAATGGAAGTTTGTGCAGAGTAAGCTTAGTAGCTTTGCTTGCAAAAGAATTGAAAATCGTATGAAGAAAAGTCTGAATTTTCTGATATGCGCAGGTCTTTTTGGGCTGGCGCACGTTGCAGCAGCAAAAACTGTAACGCCATTTCAATCCTGCCAAGTCCGTTCGGTGTACGGCTCTTATTTGTTGTTTGGAATATCCTATCAAGATGGAATTCCTTATAACGTACCCATCTATGAGGCGAGCAATTGGAATGGTTCGGGAGAGAGAAAGGTGGATGCACAAAATGCAGGTTCCGCCGCAGTTCAAGCCGGACTTTGCCCTTCGCAAAAGCCTGTCATTGTCGCGAAAACCGTTTATGATCTTTGCGTGCCAGAAAAGCACCAAGCGAGCACTTGTGGGGTTTTATTGTGTCCAACCGCTTATTCTTGGGATGTTAAAGGCCTAAAATTAGTGGCGGCGAATGACGGTCAGTTTTACTTTCAATCATCATCTTTGTCAGAAAATGGATATTTTAGTTTTAAGCGAACAGCGCGAAAAAAATATGTCGAAGTTCTGCAGAAGTTAATTGAAGAAGGTGTCTGCCCGGCGGCCTCGGCTTTAATAAAATAAGAAAAACCCCGGGTGATGAGCCTGGGGTTTTTTATTTATTACCATGGTTTATGGATTACTGTTTGACTGCTGTTTCTGTCACGGTCAGATCGGCTTTAATTCGACCATCACAGAAGTCATTGCCGCATTGTTTTCTTTGTACTCTGTCGGTCGCATAAACGGCATTGGCATCAATTTTTTGGGTTACGCTAACCATGCCGTCTTCGCCTCTGTATTCAGTCCATTTTACTTCATAAATACCAGGGGAAAGTTTCTTAGCTGAAACATCAGAGTAAGCTTGGTCCGTGATTTTGTAGCTGGCGTAAAGATTGCCCATCTCAGCCGAGCTGCTGTAGCCAAGATAAATTGAATAGCGCGGGCTTACGTCCGTGCTAAGTCCATGATCCGTAATCACGATATTAACTTTTCTTAGTGTACCTTCTCGATCACGAGTTTCAGCCAGGCGGATGGTTTGATCGATGGAGGAAATATCTGTTTTTTCCTCAGAGGGAGAGATAGTTTTTGCGTGAGCCACAAAGGTCATAATTAAAGCGGCTGCGAAAAGGATAATTTGTTTCATTGAAGACTCCTTGTAAAAAGTGGTTTGCAATGAAGGGGAAGGTAACTGATTTAAAAATAATGTGGGGTTATATTTTTGCGAGGAAACCTAAATGTGGTGCCCAAAGGGCACCATTCCGACTAGCGTTTGCAGTTTTGAATAACTTCGCCTGTATATCTGTTAACATTCACAGATTTAACAGTGATCCATTGGTTCACGTTCTTCTCAAGAATATCATCCCACACGATTTGGCGCACTTGCATCTGAACCATAAAGGACGCGCCATCTGGCAGGCAAGAACCCCGGGGATTTACATCCTCAACAACCACTGTTTGGACGTCTTCAGTCATGAGCTTATCAGACACAGCCTCGAAAATTTTTATATCTCTGTCGTTCGAAGCAAAGGCCAATGTCGGTACAAGTAAAAATATGGCTGCAAAGGATTTCATATTCAGTGTCTCCTAAGGGATTCTTGAGTGAGAGCTAGATATCACGGGCAGCCCTGATTTGGTGGATTATTCGTTTAATTGGGCAACATTCCTAAGGTGCAGAGGGAGCGCTTGTGGAATTTGCTAAGTTGTCTAAAATCTAGTCAGTCGTTTTTGTATTTTACCAAGGTGGATAGCTCCGCGAGGAGAGTGCTTTTAAGCTGGAGCTTCATCGGAGGTTACTGTGTTGGGATTAAAGGGTGGGACCATCTTTGCGGGGCTGCTATTGTCAGCATCAGTCTCTCAGGCAGAACTGCAAATAACAGCGAATCAGAATATCTGGGCTGTGCCCTCTACCTCCAAAAGTTGCAAAGCCTGGAACGATGGCCAAGAGCAGGACAACATCAAATCCAAATACATCAACCTCGGAAATCTAAGTTTCCTGTGGTCAAATCCCAAAAAAGATTTCCGCATTCGCGAAATCCGCGTCTCCATTCGCGACAAAATTCTAAAAGGCGGCGAGTATAAGTGCAGTGTTGTCGGTGACGAGTTGCTTGCTCTTGGTATGGGTGATTGGCTGACTATTAAAAAGTCAGCAAGTCATCAATACACTTACGTGGGCACTGATTGCGCCATGCTATGCGGTGGGATCGAGTTTGCTGAGGATATCGCAGGAACCATGAATGGAAAAATTGAGGTCGTGGGGAATGCCCTTGAGGGCGGCGCTGGCGAGGAGCAAGTTTATGGTCTGCCTCTTCAAGTCGATAACTTGGAGTTCTAGCAGACCATTGCAGAAATAATTAAGGACGACGGCGAGACTTCGCTGCCAAAATCTTTTTCACAAAGCCATCATCGTCTTCATCAAAAATATCTCCAATGATTTCTTCAAAGATATTTTCCATCGTAACGAGTCCATTTAGATTCGCACGTTCATAGATGATCGCCATGTGCGAGTTCTGCTGCTGCATTTGTAGCAAAATACGGAACACAGGCTCAAAAGCCTTAAACTTAAGAACCGGACGAATCAACGTCTGCCAATCCAAATTCTTATATTTACGAGCCGTAAAGAACTCTTTGGAGTTAATCAGGCCGATGATTTCATTGTCGTGCATAACTGGGATGCGCGTATGACCGGAATTCACGATGATCGTTTCCACGTCTTCGATGGCATCGTCTTTGCGAACATAGACAACTTCCTGCCAAGGCACCATAATATCGCGGGCCAGGAGCTTATCCGCGCTGACCAGATTCATGACGTATTGTTTGGTTTGATGAGGCAGATCTTCGATCTCAAAATCGTGCTCACCATGAGTGGCATCGTGGACCTGACCAAAAGAGAAAAGCTTTAAAATCCAGTGAGTCGATTTCTCCAAAATGAAGACAAATGGAGAAAGGACTTTTTCACCGTAATAAAGAGCCCGCGCACACACTAATGAAATCGTCAGTGACTTACGCAAAGCCAAAGTCTTGGGAACAAGTTCACCCACCACAACGCTTAAATAGGAAAGTGGCAATACCACGGTCACAATCGACAAAGCATCAGCGGTGCTTGGAGAAACCTTAAACTTCTCAATATAAAGGGGAGACAGCGCTTCCTCGGCGCCAGCACCACCGACTGCAGCAGCGATCGCACCCACAACCGTGATACCGATTTGGATCACAGAAAGTGTGCGCTCGGGGCTTGCCTTTAGTTTTAATAACAAGCGTGCGCGAGAATCATTGGCAAGTTTTTGCAATTGGACTTTGCGAACCGTCACAAAGGCCATTTCAGCGCCGGACAGAAGCATATTGATAAAGAGGCAGAGAATGACGACTAAAAACTCAGTCATGGACTGCGCCTGGTTTATTTGTTGTAAAAGGGGAAGCTACTGGAGATTTGGGTAAGGGGTCAGGATTCATAGGTGCTCACATTAACAAAAAAAAGGCCCGAATCAAAGATGAATTCGGGCACCCTGTAACAAGATTGTGTTAGCTAGATACTTTTGAGGATAAAGTTAAACGAGCGCATCATGGAGCTAAATGCCTGCCGTTTGTTGATGAAGCCCAAATAGGAGAAATTCCTCACCAAAGGGAGATCTAATTCCTCCTCGCTGTGGCCTGTATAAATCACAACGGGAATGGTTTTTTTGATCTTGTTAACCTTTTTCTCAGTTAGTAGTCGATCCATTAACAAAAGTGTATCGCGGCCACCCATCTGTGGCATTTGCCAATCTAGAACCACGAGGTCATAGGGTTTGCTAGCAAGAAGAGGAATGGCGTCCTGACCGTCGAATGCCATCGTAACGTCGCATTTATAGTGATCTAAAATGTGCGACATCAACTTTACGGAGTCCAAGCTGTCGTCGATGACAAGAACTCGAGGGATGCGTTGCTTTTCTAGTGATGTCGATGAACTGGTATCTAGCACCATAAAACTCTCCTGTAATTGTCTTACTTCGATTATTTGAACCGATGTAAAACGGAGAATCTTCTAAAAGAGATTGTCTGACGGGATCTTAATAAAAGGTCTGTCGAAACACAGAAAGCACTCGTGTTTCGACAGTCTAAAGGCTAATTATATGTGAATTTAATGCTGAGTAATTACGCAAGTTCTTTGCGCGTTTGCTCACTGACCACAGTTTCGCGGACCACAACGACTTTGATTTGCCCAGGGTAATTGCACTCTTCTTCGATCTTAGCTGCAATTTTTTTGGACAGATCTAATGCGTGCAGATCGTCGATTTTTTTACCGTTCACAAGCACGCGGCATTCACGGCCACCACTCAACACGAAACAGTCAGTGACACCAGGAAAGCTGCGAGCAATGTCTTGAAGCTCAGAAACTTTTTGATTGTAAGACTCAATCGTTGAACGACGAGCACCAGGACGCGCTCCAGAAACCGCATCGGCTGCGATAACCAGAAAGGCGTGATCTGTTGAAGGTTGTTCATCAAAGTGATGGGCTTTAACTGCGTGAACGACGTCAGGCGCTTCACCACGGGCAGCGATAAAGTCGGCACCAATCACGGCATGTCCACCTTCCATCACATGGTCCATGGATTTACCGATGTCATGTAGCATGCCTACACGACGAGCTTTCTTGATATCAAGCCCCAGTTCTGCAGCCATCAATCCCGCAAGCCAACCCACTTCGCCGCAGTGGAAGTATTGGTTTTGCGTGAAAGAGTAGCGATAGCGTAAAGAACCCATCATCTGACGAATTTCCGCATTGAGGCCCTCAAGCTTAAGCTCTTTCGCCATGGCATCGCCATCGTGTTTGATGTTTTTGAAAAGTTCTTTTTTCTGATTCTCAGCAATTTTTTTGATGAACTCAGGAGTGATGCTTTTCTTTTCCTTAAAGATTCTTTCCAAAGTTCTGCGAGTCAGTTCGCGGCGTACAGGGTCAAAGCCGGCGACGCCGACCATTTCCATGTCTTGCTCCACGATGATGTCGCAACCGCAGCTCTCTTGAACTGCTTTGATGTTGGCTCCGGCAGGATCCACAAATAATTTGCGCACATGAGCATCCGGGAAGTTCACAGCACCGATGCCGCGCTCAGCACAGTACGGTCTTGCAAAACGGTCGATCACCAAAGCCAAGATGCGTTTGGCACGAGTTTCCGCGTGTTCTTTCGCATCTTCTTCGTGTTCTTGCGCCAAGCGCGCAGCACGACGAACAGCTTCGTCTTCCATTTTAGCTTTTAGTTCCGTTTTGAAATCTTCCGCGGAAGTTCCCAATTTTGCCGTCAGCTTTTGTACGAATTCACTATTCAAGGCTTTTTGGACATCCTTGATTTTCGTAAGTTCGGCTTCCTGGCCACGTAAAACCTGTTCCTGGGCTTTTATGTCGGCTTCGCGTTCCTGAAGTTTCTTTTTCTCTTCTTGAACGATGGAATCCGCTTTGGCTTTCTTTTCGTTTGCGACCTCTTGCAAATCTTCAATGCGACCTTCTGACTTCAGCATGTCAGGTTCAACTTTGGTCCACATTTCCATTTCGATTTCTTGAATGCGCTCTTTTTGCTCAAGCTCTTTGAGCTCGATTGCTTCCTTCGCTTCATCGACAATTTCCTGGGCGTCTTCACGCGCCAGACGAAGTGTGCGTTTCACATTCAACTTGTGCAAGGCCCAACCCAAAATCCCACCGGCGATAATTCCAACGAGGGCTGTAGCAATCAATGCAGTCATAAATACTCCTAACCCTTCAAGTTTACTTCCCATAAGTGAATAACGCAAATTTTCAGAGGGTTTACTTCGTGTGTTATTCAGTCTAGACTGACGCGCAGGGAGGCAAATATGGCTCAGATGGAAACAAAGACGCAGTGGACTGGTAAGGGATTGGGTTTTGCGGCCGAGTCACGTGGCATGAAGTTCGTTATGGACGGAAAGCCTGCTGATGGAAGCGATCAAGGTCCATCTCCAAAGGAAGTATTGCTCGCAAGTATCTGTGCCTGTTCGGGAATGGACGTGGTTTCAATATTGCAAAAAATGCGACTGGATCTTCAGTCTTGCGATGTTGATGCGCAAACCGAAACCACGGAGGGCCACCCTGCGATTTTCAAATTAGTTCGCGTTCAGTACCAAATCAAAGGCAGCAATATCAAGCCAGAACAGGCAACCAAAGCGGTGGTGCTGTCGATGACGAAGTACTGTGGTGTAACGGCAATGGTTTGTCCAACATCTCCTGTGGAATTTGAAGTGTTCTTAAACGAAACTAAAATCCATGAAGGCAAAGCAGACTTCACGCCACATGAAAAGGAATCACATACGTAATGTTGATTGATGTGTCGCAATTTTATCATGAATTTGATTTCACCTATGCGCGCTCGCGCGGGCCGGGTGGGCAAAACGTGAATCGCACCAATTCGGCAGCGATTTTGCGTTGGAATTTACGCGACTCTCAAGCTCTGCCTGAAAATATCAAAGGACGTTTGCTGGAAAAACTGGCGTCGCAGCTGACAGTTGATGGTGATATATTAATTCGCAGTGAAGAATTCCGTGACCAAGACCAAAATCGCTCGGCCTGCTTAAAAAGACTGCAGTCTTTGTTGCAAAAAGCTTTATTTGTTCCTAAGAAGCGAGTGGCGACAAAACCCACACGCAGTTCTGTGCGTAAACGTCTGGATTCGAAAAAACGTCATTCCGAAGTTAAAGCAGGTCGTAAGAAGCTCTACTAGTGAGCTTCCGCAACGATAGGCTCCTGAGGCGTCTTAGTGGGGCCTTCAGTGGCTTGAATTCTTCTTGATAAATAGATCGCAAGCAAAGTCACTGCAATCGACATGTAACCTACGATTTCATAGTTTTCCAAACGACCCGCATTGCTTTTCACGATGATTATTCCCGCCAGGTAGCTTGCCGCCGCCGAAGACAGCTGTTGCACGCAACTGACTATACTCATAAAGCTTCCACGATTTTGCGCAGAGGTAGTTCCAGAAACGAGTGCTGTGGCAGGAATCATACGACCACCAGAAACCACAAAGAATACCGACGTGATCGCCAGCACAATCCACGCAGGATTTGGTCCCAGGTTTGTGATGGCAAAGATCGGCAGAGTGCAAAGGCCCGCACCATACAAGAAAACTTTGTGCTTACCAAAGCGATCCGACATACGACCAATCGCAGGGGAGGTGAAGATCGTGAACAAGCCGCCGATCATATAGATCAAGGGAAGTTGTGCCTCAGTTAGTCCGGCATTGGACACCATCGAGGGTGAAAGATAGGGAACGATTGCAAAGTGACCAAAGATAACGGCAGCCATAAAGATCAAGGCGCGAATTTGATTGCGATTCTTAAAGATACGCACCAAACCCTGATAAACGGCTTCTTTTTCACGAGGGTGTTCCAAGTGACTGTTCACTGATGGCACGCCAAAGTATGCAACCACACATAAAAACAAAGAAGCGATCCCTAAGAAGAAAAAGGGTGCATGCCACGAGAATTGATTTGCCAGGAATAAGCTAAATGGCACGCCAAAAATGGAAGCCACAGAAAAAGATGTCATGATAACCCCCATCGCGGAGCCACGACGCTCGTAAGAAATGGCATCGCTGACGATGGAAAGAACCAGAGAACTCAGAACTCCGCCGAAGACTCCTGTTAGTCCGCGGGCTAAAAGCAAAAGTTCATAGGTCGGAGAAAGCGCACACGCCACTGTGCCGACCGAGAATCCGACAAAGAAAAACAGCAAAAGATTTTTGCGATCGAACTTATCCATGAAGAATGAAGCAGTGAAACCACTTAGCCCCGCACAGAAACTGTACGATGACACAAGGAGTCCGAACTGGTGGGGAGTGATTCCAAAAAGACGCATCAATTGTGGTCCCAAAGGCATCATGATCATGAAATCCACGATGGAGCTGAATTGCACGGAAGCTAAGATGCCGAGAAGGATTTTTTCTTTTTTGGAAAACACTGCGGGGTCCTTTTGGTTGACGTTATAGGAAAATAACCGATAATCCAACTCTATGGCAACACTAAGTAAAATTCTGAAATCAATTTTGGGCTTTGTTCTTTTGGTCGCGATCGTTTGGGGGGTCCTGGCGAACTACAGCGTGATCTTTTCGAAAACTGTCGTCGGAGAAGTCGTCAACGTTGAACGCGTTGAGCTTCCGGTGGCTTTGATTGCCCGTGCTGGTGGCGAGCTGAATGAAAAAGTCTTTTCCTTTGCCATCAGTATTAAAGATGACACAACCAATGAATTGTTTGCTGCCACCTCGGAAGACCGTCAATGGGCGATTGTGCAAAAAGGACAATGCGCAGAGGCAGTGTATTTGCCATACCCGCCTTGGGAGTTGAAAAAACGCGGAACCTATTTTGGTGCCCGCTTGGTTAAATTATACGAATGTCCGAAAAAATAAGGTTCTAGGTTTTTTATGTACGAGATACTTCTTCTAATCACAGCAATCGGGGCGGGCTTCTTAGGAGCTCTCCTTGGCCTGGGGGGAGGTATCATCATCGTACCTGTTCTCACTCTGGTCTATCACATCGATATTCGCTACGCGATCGCTGCAAGTCTGATCTCGATCGTGGCAACTTCTTCTGGTGCTGCCGCCAGTTACCTTAAAGACTCTCTGACGAATTTACGATTGGCCGTGTTTTTAGAAATCGGCACCGTCAGTGGCGCCATTGTGGGCTTCTTGCTGGCAACCTACATCAAGGCACAGTTTCTATTCTTACTTTTCGGTACGTTTTTATTTTTCTCAGCACTTATGATGCTAAGAAAACGTCACGAACACTATTCAGCCCACAACCATCCGTGGGCAGAAAAATTGAGACTCGACGGGGGCTTCCCCGAGGGCGGCGAGTGGAAGGCCTACAAAGTTGAACACGTGCCTCTGGGTTTGTTTGCCATGTTCGGCGCAGGAATACTGTCAGCATTGCTTGGTATTGGTAGCGGCATTTTCAAAGTCTTAGCAATGGACGGCGCTATGAAACTGCCCATCAAAGTTTCTTCAGCGACTTCAAATTTCATGATCGGCGTAACCGCTTCAGCAAGTGCGGGAGCTTATCTATTAAAAGGTGATGTGCGACCTGAAATCGCCGCACCTGTAGCTGTTGGTATCATTATCGGTTCGATGGCCGGCGCTAAAGCCATGGTAAAAATGCCAGCAGGAATCATTCGGAAGATCTTCGTCGTAGTTCTCTCGATCGTCTCGGTACAAATGATTATGAAAGGGCTCAAGTAATGGGCGCAGAACCAAAACAAGATCAAGCCCTCCACGATCTAGAGCTTAAAATTAGCAAAATGCTAAGAAGTGGTGTCTACATCGCCGGCATGCTGTTATTAATCGGCTGGCTATGGCAACTCTATAACTCTGGCGACACCCTTAGTGATTTCCAAAATTACGAATCCAGATCCCTTGTGGAAACCATCCACTGGGCTGTGGTAATGCATGACCGCCCTTTAATAGTTTCAATCTCAGGCCTGGTAGTTCTGGTACTTCTGCCAATCACCCGAGTATTTCTAACCGGCATCCTTTTCGTAAAACAAAAAGATAGAGTCTTAGCCATAATGGCCTTCGCCGTATTCACCTGCTTGGTAGCTTCATTCTTTTTAGGCATAGACCTATAAACTAAAACCAAAAATCTACGCTGAACCTTCGGCACGCCAGTTTCGAACCCCACTACGAAGCCCCGAGGGAGAGGTACTTGCAAAAGTCGACCTCCGTCGGCGCATGGATGCGCGAACCGCCAAAGGCGGCGACGGTGAGCCCGGATGGCGTGTCGATATTTGCAAGTACCTCTCACTCGGGGCCGCATCGGAGTGAGGGGAGAAAAAGGAAGCCCCCGGTTGCAAAAGTTCTTCCTTGAGCGAACTTGAATCGGGGGTCTATGAGATCAGCTCCGTAAAGGGGAAGTGTGTTCAGAGGGAATGAGAACTGAGGGATCCGCTTCCCATGGGAGCTGTCTGTCTAAAGATATTGTCTCCCTCTGAGTGGAAAATGTCAAAATAGTCAGTCCCCAGTGAAAAGTGCTGGCCCTTCTCTGGCCTCGAGTCTTAAGATAAAGGGCATGAATACAAAAATTTTCAAATTCAATGCCTTCTTAGCAGCCTACGGTCTTTTTAAAATTCCTCTGTTGGTTTTTATCGGCCCGAAAGTGGTCGAGATGACGGACAAGAAGTTCGTGATCAAAATTCCATTGGGCTATCGCACCAAAAATCATCTGAACTCGATGTACTTTGGAGCCTTGGGTGTCGGGGCAGAACTTTCCATCGCAGCCCCTGCGGTGCAGGTGATCGCCGAAAGCAAGCAAAAGATCGATTTCATTTTTAAGGATTTCACGGCTCAGTATAGAAAGCGCGCGGACGGCGATGTTCACTTTATCTGTGATGAAGTGGAAGCGGTAAAATCTTTGATCGAAGAGGCTAAGAAAAATCCAGAACGTCTGGAAAGAAAAATGAAAGGCTATGCGATTGTTCCAAGCAAAAGCCAAGAGCCGGTTATGACGTACGAGCTGACTTTGTCTGTTCGTAACAGATCGCTGAAGTCTTAAACTGATTTCTGAGGTTTTTCTTGTGGGTATAGAAGTTAAAGAAATCAAACATGCTTCCAGTGAATACCAGCTGGAAGTTAATCTAAGACATGAAGTTTTGCGAAAGCCTTTGGGACTTCAATTTTCCCAGGAAGACCTGCGTGCCGAGAAAGACGACGTTCATTTGGGCGCCTTTCGCGGCAAAGCTTTGTTCGGATGTCTGCTTTTAAGAAAAGTCAGCGACACGGTTGTGAAGATGCGCCAAGTGGCTGTAGATCCGCATGCTCAAGGCACCGGTGTTGGCAGAATTCTGGTTGAAGCCTCCGAAGCCAAGGCCCGAGAGCTGGGATATAAAGAGATCGAATTGAATGCTCGCGAAACAGCCGTTCCGTTTTATTTGAAACTTGGCTATGAGGTCGTCGGTGAAACGTTCGGGGAGGTAGGACTTCCCCATAAGAAAATGCGCAAAAGCTTATAATGCAAAAGGCACTGGTTTTGTGCCTTTTTATAACAGGTTGAGCCAAGAAACAGGACCTGGCACCTATTTGATGCCGAGTTGATTTAAGTTGTTCACGCTTTCTTCGTATTCAGAAATCAGTTTTTTATAGATTTCACGCACAGTCAGAATTTCTTCGACCAAGCCCACAGATTGTCCTGCTGTCCAAACTGTTTTCCAAGTTGGTTTCACGGCAGCCTCTTCTAAAGACTTCATACCCATCAAGTGAATCAACGGAACCATATATTTCTTAGTAAGTTTGTGATCTTTTAAAACTTTCATGGCCCAAGGTAAGTCCGTACCCATTTTTTGCACATAAGGTGTGTTGATCACGGCAGCAGGTGTGCCAGACACTCGGGTCGTCATCACGATGTCTTCCGGGGTGGATTTGATGATCGCGTCTTTGTAAGCTTGATCGACGTTGGCTTCTTTACTTGCGATAAAGCGCGTTCCTACGCTGACACCAGAAGCACCCAATGCGAGACAAGCAGCCATCATTGAGCCATGAGAAATGCCGCCGGCTGCGATGATAGGAATATTCAAGCGAGTTTTAAGCCAAGGAATCAATACCAGAGGAGATATCGGACCCGCATGGCCACCGGCGCCAGCGCCCACTGCGATCACGCCATCCGCACCCAGGTCTTGAACTTTCAAAGCGTGATCCAGATTCGTCACGTCACAGAAAACCTTCGCGCCATTTTTGTGGGCTTCTTGAATCACTGTTTTTGGGTTTCCCAAAGACGTGATGAAAAGATTCACGCCATGATCCAGCGCGATCTTCAAATCGTCATTCTGACGCGTGTTGGATTTATTAACGATGATGTTGATCCCAATTGGTTTTTTGGTTTTTTCGCGCATTTCTTTCAAAGCCGCCGCATAGTTTTCCAGGGGGCGATAGTTCAAAGCGGGGAATGTACCGATACCACCAGCCTCACTTGCTTCAGAGACGATATCTGCATTACTCACTAAAAACATGGGTGCTGCGATGATTGGGAAGTCAATTCCCATCATTTCGGTAAAGGGAGTTTTAATTTGTTTCAACATGCTTTTTTACCCCAATTCTTTGCGAATGATAAATTCCTTTGTGACCCGAGCAGAGATAACTAACGATGCAAGCAATGGCGCAGAAGACCGCGCCTTGAGTGCCAAAAAGTTCCATCGCCATCACAGTACAAGCCAGAGGGGTGTTGGCTGCGCCGGCAAAGACTCCAACAAATCCCATTCCACTTAAGAGTGACATTGGCAGTGGTAAAATCCAAGACAAAGCATTGCCTAATGTTGCACCAACGAAAAATAATGGCGTAACTTCGCCACCTTTAAATCCAGAACCCAATGTTACCGCTGTAAATAAAATCTTTAATACGAAATCATAGGCAGGAACGTGTTGATTGAAAGTTTCAACGATGACGGGCACGCCCAATCCCAAATAACGATCCGATTGCATCAAGGCCGCCAGAACAATCACAATGATCCCACCCACAAAAGATCGCACCATGGGGTTGTTCACGCCATGTTTAAAAAGGCGAACCATGTGATGCAAGCTTTGCGAAAACAGGCGAGCACACAGGCCAAATGCAATTCCCGCAAAAACGGCATATCCCAAAGGTGCCATTCCCAAGGGGGCGACCTCTGATATTTTATAAACAGTGTGATGAATGCCCCATAAAGAAGTGACTCGGTCGGCAATAATTGCCGATGCAAAACAGGGCAGCAAGGCGGCGTATCGCAAGCGACCGACACGCAAAACTTCTAAACCAAAAATCGCACCCGCTAAAGGAGTTCCAAATACAGATGCAAACCCGGCAGAGATTCCAGCCATCAATAAGATTTTTCTTGGCTGTCCTTCGAACTTAAAAACATGCGTCAGCTGATCCGATAAAGATGCGCCCATTTGCACAGCCGTACCCTCACGTCCCGCAGAGCCACCAAAAAGGTGAGTGATCAAAGTTCCCAGCAGAACTAAAGGAGTCATGCGCAAAGGAACGACTTGTTTTGGACTGTGAATCTCATCCAGAATCAAATCCGTTCCCGCCGCGACTTCTTTGCCGTGACGATTATAAAGCCACGCGATCAAGATTCCTGCCACAGGAAGTAAGAAAAGCAGAGAAGGGTATTCAAGACGGGTTTTAGTGACGAAATCAAGGGAGGCTAAGAATCCCGCAGAGGCAGTTCCGGCCAGAGCACCGATAACTAACGACAATCCAAACCATTGCAGTGCCACTTTAAACAAAAAATCCCCCTCGATACATTCAGCATACGAGGAGGATTTATAAAGTCACAAGGTTTTTCTGATGACTAAGGTTTTAGATAACGATTGATCAAAATGAACACTTCTTTTTTGATCTCGTTTTCTCTTTCTGGAGATTGTGGTCCCAAAAGACTTAATTGCAGAATGTTGTTGAAGCTGCTCACGATGAACAGTGCAATCATCTCGCGATCACGCCCTGGGATTTGCGGCATATGCGCTAACACGGCTTTTTGATAGTGTTCAAAGAACACGCGGCGAGTTTCCCAATAATCGAGCATTCCTTGAACGCCTTGAAGGGCTGTTCTTAGAGGGCGATTGTCATGGAAACGCGCAAAACCGATATCAATAAATGCATGGATTTTAGTATCCAAGTCATGTGTCGTTAGTTTTGCTAAGTTCTCTTCAATATACACCAAGTCTTTTTGCAGAAGATCGTCGATAACCGCCGCAACGATGGCTTCTTTGTTTGCAAAGAATTGATATAACGAACCGATACTTACACCGGCCATCTCCGCAATCTTATCCGTAGTGATTGCGTGATAGGGTTCCTGTACTAAAAGTCGCGCACAGGATTCAACAATGCTCGCCACTGTTTCTTTTGAGCGTTTTTGCACCGGAATTTTCAACATATACTTTTTATCCGGATTCGAGTGGCTTACTGGACTGGCACCCATACTTCCTCCTTGTCTGAGGTTTTATTAACTTGGCTCAGGTTCATATTCGGTCAGAGTGGGTCAATATTCAATACCAGTAGTTCAAGTATCAATTAGCAGTACCGAGGAGTCGGCATGGGGTACATGCGAGAATTTTTTCTGAACCATTGGCTTATTCTGATACAGCATTAAATTGCGGCTCGTTTATTACATGGACGCAATAAATCCACCCCAAAAACGACGATTTTCCGAAATATTTACGGATTAACCGCACATAAGTTTCACGATTTCCACGAAATTCCAGAGGAGAATCCTTAGGATCCTTCTTACATTTTAGCAATAAATCAAACGGACTCCTGTGAGTTTGCAATATGAAACCCTCTCGTTCGACATGCCTAGTCATTGCGCAATCGACCTTCGGCCTCACATTTAAGAAAGTTCAGGAAAACATGATCGAGATCATCCTCGGTTTTCGGCGGTAAATGACATAATATACTTAGTTGGACGGAGGATCTGTAAATGTGCACAGGTGATAAACTCAGTATTTGTATCCGCAATAGTAAAAATGAAGTTCTTTTTCAGAACGAAGCTTCGCAGAAGGCTTGTGGCTCCAAGGCCCCGGGTGTTTGCGGAAATACCGCGTGTGCAGAGATGATGAAGCAGGTCGAAGAGACTTCGCCGATCCAAGATGGAATGAAGCTTCACAAAGGCCAGCACGTTGAAGGTCAATTTGTCGACGTGATGTTGGTAAAAGACGGTGAAAACGTGATGACGTTCCTTTACCCAATTAAAAACGAAGCCGAGAAACAAGCCGCTCAAGAAGCGTTCTTCGTGAGTAAAGGACTGACTCCAAGTGAAATTCGCATTATGCGCATGGTGACTGCAGGAATGACGAACCAACAAATCGCTGACAAACTTTTTATCTCGAAAGCGACTTTGAAAACTCATTTGAACAACGCTTATAAAAAACTTCCACCATCCATGCGCCCCACTCAGGGGCGTGTCGCTTAAGGTTTAATGTTTAAGGTTCTAAAAACAAAAAGGGCTCCCTCAGGAGCCCTTTTTTATTTCTCATGTTGAAATTAAATTTAAGGTGCGGCGGCATCGCCAAAGCGATCCTCCACATGATCGTAAAAGTGACGAGTCAGAACATACACCGGACACTGTGCCTGGCGAACCACGTTGCGAGTGAAGCTGCCTAGGATGGCCGAGCTTAACGGCCCGCTCTGTGCTTCCATCACCACCAAGCCAACATCGTGCTGAGGAATGGCTTCCAAGATCGCCTCGTCTACGGACTTATAGGAGCTATCAATGTGATATTGCGCGACCACGCCTTCGCTGCGAGCCCAAGTTATCCAGCGTTCGGCACGTTGGGATTGGTGTTCAATTTGTTGCTCGACGATTTGTTCAAGGGTCAGCATCTTGCCTTTAAAGTTATAAACGCGTGGGCGCGTGTCCATTTCAAACAGACTTTCAATGGGTCGGGCAATGCAGTGAAACAAAGTCACTTCGGCATTAAACTTTTTAGCCAGATCCAAAACATGGCGATAGTTTTCTTTGGAGTGATCACCGAATTCTGTGGGGAACAGGATATTTGAAATCGGCTTTTGTGTGGTGTGTGCACCGATCACAAAAACCGGGACATCTGATTCTAAAAGCAGACTTTCCGCAAAACTTCCCAAGAGGAAGCGTTGGAATCCCTGGCGTCCATGGCTGCCCACCACGATGAGATCAGCGTGGGTGCGGTCTGCATAGTTTGAGAGTGTTTCTGCGGCGCCAGCGTGAGATTGGGAGGCATGGGGGATTACTTTGGGCTCAAGCAAGAAGCTTAAGTCATAATCACCCAGGACTTCTTTGAACAAGGCTTCCGCTGTCCGCGAGTGGTCTGTGACCCACGTCGGAACTTCATAGCTAGGGAGCACGATTTCGTTTTCTCGAAGAAGGTAGACGGGTTCTATATCTGCGCCGGTGCTTTCATGCAGGCGGCTTAGATATGAAGCCATTTTTTGATTGAGCTCTTTATTGTCTTCAAAGGCATCCATAGCCCAGATGATTCTCATTCCGGCCTCCCAGCGCAAGTTAGACCCTTTCATTGCGCACGATAAGGTAGGGGGACGGCAAGACCAGCGAAGATCTTTGTGTGAGGATACAAAAAAGGCCCACCGAAGTGAGCCTGGATTTTGTTTTAGTTGGTAGCTGGGGATTCGCTACCTAAAGTCTTTCCCTGTTCTTTAGCAGCTTCCTGCTCTTGTTTCAGGATGTACTTTTTAGTCGCTTCCGGAAGTTCATTCCACATGCGAAGAGACAGGTACAAGCCCAAGAAAGAGAACGGCAGAAGGAACAATGGCCAATAGTGCCAGCTTTTCGCAGACAAGTAACCGATCGCCAATGATTGGATACCTGAACCCAGGTACACGCAACCATCCACGATACCAGAAGCTGTCGCCGTCATTTTCTTACCACCGAAGTCAGCAGCTGCTGTACCAGACATTAAAGAGTGAACGCCGATAACTGCAAGAGTCATCAAGATCGCACAACCACCCACGATGTTTGGTTCTTTCGTTAGGAAGATAGACATCAAGATCAAAAGGAAGATCATGATCACGTTGTTAATCGCTGCTGGTGGCCCACGGCGGGATTGGAAGAAGCGGTCCGACATCATTCCGGCCATAAAGCCACCGATGATCCCTGTTAAGCACAGAAGCAAGCCCCAGTTCTTAATGAAGAATTCTGAAGCATTATAGAAAGCCTCATCAGTAGCTTTCATTTCGTGCGCGAAAACCAGATACCACTGCATGATACCATTACGAAGAACGCCGGAAGTGAAGTCCACGAGGGCGATCGTGTACATGATGGGGTTCGAGAAAACTTTTTTAAGTACCAAGCCCATTGTGATTTTAATGTTTTCGTCGTCATCAGAAGAAGCGTCGGCTGTATCGAAGTCGCCGAAGTTAGCTTCTTTAGGGGAGTCTTTCAGAAGAACCATGTCGATCAAGGCCCAGCAGATCAATAGGAAGGCCGGGATCGTGAACACCAACCATGTGGCATTCGTCGTTCCTGTATCGATCGCGAAGATATGTTGGATAAAGGATTGGAAGGCTGTCATTTGGCCTTCGATGTGAAGTTTGGAAGCTTCGACGATCGCTTGACCCCAGTCGAATGCGAAGTACACACCGAAAGAAATCAAAGTACCAAAGATCGCCCCGAAGACACCGCGCTCACGAACGTGGAACCAATAAGCTTTTACCTTGATGATGGAAACCGCACCGTAAGATTGAAAGAACATGTTCAATGCAAACAGGATGGAGAAAGCCACAACCATGTTTGTTTTCAAACGACCCATGAGGTAAAGATAAGTCGCTCCACCCATAAGTAAGTTCATGATCGATGAACCCAGTGTGGCGATGATGATCCCTTTTTTACCGCCAATTTTATCGACGATCGGACCGTTGATCAGGAAAGAAAGACCGTAAGTGATGGTCCCGGCAGCGAAGATGATCCCGAACTGTTCTTTCGTCATCATGTCGCCCAAGGCGTTTTTGGAGACGTTCAGGTTGTAACGGCCCATGTACAAGAAGGCATAGGACATGCCCAATGGGAACCAGTTAACGAAGCGACGAATCATAAATTTGCGTGAATGATTCAACGGATTGTTGCTGAAGTATAAAAAAATTACCGCAGCAAGACACAGTCCCACGAGAGCTAAAGCCATGGAAAGCCTCCAAATGTAAATTTGCGAGCTGAAGGTAAGCGATAAATATAGAATATGCAATCGGGTGAGGTGGGATAATCGCTTAACAATCTTTAGGTTTTCACCTTTTTGGCTCTCAGATGGCTATAAATTCAGCGCATCAAGATTTTCCTAGGGCTGCTTTCATTCACAATTGGAATTTCTCATGCAGAAATTACAGAAACTTCCTCAAATAAGGCTCAAATTGGGCGTTCTTCATCCATAAGCAAAACTTATGGAAGAGACAAATATTATCGTTTTGTGCTTATAGGTCCAGGTTGATATGTTGGGTTTCAGAAGGAGACAACAAGTTTGTTTCTCCTCCCTCGGAAGGTCCTTGGACCCCTCTCGAACGCACAGAGAGCCCTGGTCCCACAAATTTTTTGCCGTAATCGCGGCGTTCGAAGTCCCACCCTTAAAGTCCCACCTAAAAAGCCAACCGAGGGCTTGCGCGCGTCCGCATCAAGCCTTGCGGAGAGTGGCTCCCAGGCGTATTCTCATTTGCATGTCATTTAAGTATTTTCCTCTCTATGAAAAGCAAAAAGATACAACCCAATATCGCAAGATTTCCTCAGATCACGTCAGTGTGCAAAAGCTTGGCGAGCGCGAAGTTTTAGTCGTCGCACCCGAGGCTTTGGAATTGATTGCGCAAGAAGCTTTAAGTGATGTTTCGCATTTGCTTCGTTCTGCACATTTGCAAAAGCTGGAACACATTCTTCAGGATCCCGAGGCTTCTGCGAATGATCGTTTCGTTGCGGTGGATTTGTTGAAAAATGCGATTATCGCCGCCCAAATGGAGTTTCCTTCGTGTCAGGACACGGGAACCGCGATTGTGGTGGGTAAAAAAGGGGAAAGTGTTTTTACCGGTTTTGATGACAAAGAGTTTTTGTCCAAGGGTGTTTTCAACACTTACCAAAAACGCAACCTGCGGTTTTCGCAAATGGCTCCCGTAACTTTCTTTGACGAGAAAAACACGGGGACGAATCTACCGGCGCAAATTGATATCTACTCTGAAAAAGGTGATGAATATCATTTCTTGTTCCTGGCTAAAGGTGGCGGTTCTGCCAATAAATCTTATTTGCATCAGAAAACCAAAGCCGTTTTAAATCCGGAGGGATTTGAAAAATTCGTTAAGGAAGTTTTGGTTTCTTTGGGGACTGCAGCTTGTCCTCCGTACCACCTGGCATTTTGCGTGGGTGGAACTTCAGCAGAAGAAACTTTAAAAATCGTAAAGTATGCTTCGGCGGGTTACCTGGATGGACTGCCAACTTCAGGCTCTGAGGGTGGTCGTGCCTTCCGTGACCTTGAGATGGAGAAAAACGTCGAGAAGTGGGCTCGCGAAAGCGGTATCGGTGCCCAATTCGGTGGCAAGTACTTCGTGCATGACGTGCGTGTGATTCGTCTGCCTCGTCATGGTGCTAGCTGTCCCATTGGTGTAGGTGTGAGTTGTTCTGCTGATCGTAACATCCGTGGTAAAATCACTCGCGAAGGTATTTTCCTCGAACAATTGGAACTTCATCCAGAGCAGTACTTGCCAAATCATTTGCAAGACACGGCGGCTGAAGCGATCAGTATTGATTTAAATCAACCGATCGAAGAAACTTTGAAAACTCTTTCTTCGTTGAAAGTAGCTACTCGCGTGATGTTAAACGGTCCGATGATCGTGGCGCGCGATATTGCGCACTCGAAGCTGAAAGAAAAAGTCGATCGCGGCGAAGGTGTTCCAGAATACTTTAAGCAATACGCGGTCTATTACGCGGGACCTGCGAAAACTCCGAAGGGTTACGCATCGGGATCATTTGGTCCAACAACGTCGGAACGTATGGATCCCTACGTCGATACCTTCCAGGGTCTTCGTGGTTCGATGATTATGCTAGGTAAGGGCAATCGCTCCCAACAAGTCACAGACGCTTGTAAAAAGCACGGTGGCTTCTATTTAGGTTCTATCGGTGGCCCTGCGGCACGTTTGGGTAAAGAATGTATCACCAAAGTCGAAGTTCTGGATTTCCCAGAGCTTGGCATGGAATCCGTCTGGAAGATCGAAGTGAAAGACTTCCCAGCGTTCATCATCGTCGACGACAAAGGAAACGACTTCTTCAAATCCTTCCTAAAGAAAGTCTAAAAGGTACGGACACACTTTCTCCATAAGGTATGACCAAAAATAAAAAAAAGGCAGGATCTCTCCTGCCTTTTTTTGTTTTATTGAGTGAAAATTAACGAGGGATGTAATTGTACTTTTCGATTTTGCACTCGATCACTTTGGTTTGTTTTAAGAACTTGGTAAATTTACTTTCTGCATAAATCGGATCGCCATTATCACCAAAAGTAATCAAGACGCGGCTTTTTGCCGTGCTGTGCGTGAAGTTCTGAACCAACAGGATTGTGTCGTCAGTGTTTTCTTTGGAATCAAAAAAGGCTGTTCCCCAAGCATTAGTTCCAACTTGTCCGTCATGGAAACCCAGCTGCAATACACCGTCCAGTCCAAAACCTTCTTTGTCCTCGGTCGAGAGGCCAACGTAAGAGACATCAAGTCGGCAAGGTGCTCCGTTGGGAGCGTGGCCTTCAGCCATCAAGCGAGATCCCGGTTCGCCAAGTTTATTTTCAAACTTCTTTGCGTTGGTTATCGCAAAGGCAAATGATTGAACAAAGATGACCAAGGCACATACTAAAAATTTTTTCATAGTGAATTCCTTTAAAAAGGGATGAGTTACTATGAGCCGGGTGATGCGCAAAGCTGTTTTTGGATGAGTGAAGGATTTTTCGATAAACTGAAGGTTTACAGACGCGGGTGGTGAGGGTCTCTCTGCGTACTTTAGGCAGGAGAGATCCTGCCTTTTTATTTGGAGAAAGTGTGTCCGTACCTTTGGGGTTAAGTGTCGGGAGTAAAGAATGTCGATCCGTTGTGTTTCAAGTGTTTTAAAAGCAACGGGATCGCTCCATAGGCAAGATTCATGATGACGGGGCCCAGAAGCAAGCCTGAAATACCAAACATCACAATGGCGCCGATAACGCATGTAAAGCCCACGAGGGGAGAGATTTTTTGATCGCCCAAGTTCCCCACAAAGAATGGTTTTAGGACGTTGTCGATGGTGCCAGCAATCGTTGCGATCACGGCCATCCCAATGCCAGATCCCGTGCGGCCGCCAATAAAAGCAAGTGCGGAAAGCAGGTAACCAACGGGGGCGGCGCCAATGATAGGGATGAATGAAACAACGAAGGTTACGGTGACGACCAACCAGAAATCGCCCTCGCCGAATATCAATCCGCCGATGCCGATAAAGAATGCTTGAATCAAACCAATCACGAAAGTGGAGAACAAAGTCACTGAGCAAGAGTCCTTGGCAAGTTTCACCAAGGATTCAGTGAGGTTGTCATCAACCAGGCTGTAACGAATAACGAAGTCTTTGATTTGCGCTGCTTTTAAAAGAAGGAAATACAAAAACAAAACAAAGATAAAAAAGTTAAATAAAATGCCCGGCAGCTGCGCGACGACATCTGAAGAATACGCCAGAGCCCAGTTGCCGACTTTACCAAAGACATTAGTTATCATGCCTTGCGCTGGTTTGACCAGATCATATCCAGTCCATTCAGTCGCTTGCTTTAAAAGATTTAAACCGGATTCTTGCAGGGCTTTAAGTTGAGTCATGATCGGTGATGATTGGAACTCTTGCGGAGCACTTAAGTGAACACCGATGCGGTAAAGTGCCAATGAAATCGGAATCCAGATCAGAGCAAGACCCACCAAGACAATTCCCAACACGGACAGCCAACGAGGCGCGCGAGTTTTTGCAGCCATGCGATTGACGAAATTTATCAAGCCCATCGCAAAGATTCCGGCCAATATCAAAGGCACCAAGAATGGTAAATTGATGTAAAGGAAAAGTGCAGAAAGGATGATCAGAAGGGCCCAGGTGATTAATTCAGATTTTTCTTTTAATGCTTCAATCATGGATAGATTAAACTGCGTTTTATGAACGCATGCAAGAAAAGAGACGCGGGAAGTGGAGTTAACGATCTATAACTTCCCGCGGAAAGAAACGTACGTTAAATTTCTTTAAACTATGACGGAAGAGAGAAATTGCACTCCCAGTTCTTGCGTTTTTGTGTCTGTATTCCATTTTGACCAACGCACTTGACCTTCCAGTGATACAAACTCGCCCTCTTTGTTTTGATAGGTCAAGTTCACAAAGTCTTTGTGTTCGTAAAAGGGCGCTTGAATCTTCATGCAGGTTCCATGGGGCGAGAGATTTTCGAAGCTTCCGCCCAAAATGGGTTGAAAACCTTTGTTTTGGTGACCCAGAGGCAACTTCGAAGGACTTAAAAGCCCCTTGGAGGTCGCATGCTCGCGGCGATCCTGACGTGACTCCACGGATTTTCCATCCAAATATTTGTGAATGTTTTTGACCAGATTTGTTTCCTCGGTTTTCCACATCACGACAAAATTATTATCGGCACGCAGGCGAATGCGCATATTGCTCGAGAGTTCGCTCACGATAAAAAAGATTTTTAGATTGGGAGTGGTTTTTTGCAAGTGCATGTAAAGTTCATAGTGGCGGATTTCCAAAAACGGCAAGAAGGCCACGATGATTTTTTCGGCAATCGTTTCGTCTTTCATTTTATCGCGCAGTTCATACGGATTATCGACGATTTCTGATTTTAGAGATTTGTCTTTTTTTAGTTGCGGTGGCAATGCGTGGATACCGTTGATATAAATATGTGCTTTCATCATTGAGCCCTCCCCAGAGCGTGTTCGTACAGTGAGACAAAGCAACTTGGGGGCCAGCGCCAATTGTAAAATACTGTGGAGAGAGACGAAAAAGTTAGACAGCTGTCATGGTTTTAGATGACAGCCTTTAAACTCTAACAGGATCAATATGAGCTGAAATTTAAGTGACCTTCAGACCGTTTGCCCAGAAGCTAGCCGATTCTACCAGGCCTGAGAGTACGGAGTGGAAGTGAGATTGGGTCTGGAGCTTGTTTTTACCGAAACGCTTTTCGAGCTCATTTTGGATAAAAGGCACCTTGGCTGTTCCGCCAGTGAGACAGACCAGATCCACCTGGTCAGCGGTCACCCCTGCGGATTCCAGGCAGCGATCCAGCCCTTCAAAGATCTTTTCCCGGGTATTCATCGCCCAATCTACGAATTGAGTGGTGGTGAATTTTTCGGTGATTTCAATTTCCGGGTAATCAAAGCTAAAGTCAAAATCTTCCGAAGCAGAAAGACCACGTTTGGTTCTTTCAATGGCTTCAAAGAATGGGAAAATCTGTTGGTCTTCCAATAAAATAAATAAACGCTCGATGGCTTCCTTGTCCTGGGCCGTTAAGGAACACTTTTTTACTTCGCGGATGAATTCATAAGTATCGCGTTCTTTAAGATGCACAATGTGCGCAGGGTGATTCAATTTCTGCGATACGGCCGGCGGCATCGTGAGCACATTGTTACTCATCGGCAGGCGATAACGAGATTTTGCTCCGAAATATTGATTCAATCGGTGACTCATGAAAACCGAGTCCAAGGCATCACCCGCCATCGGGCAGCCGTCAATCGCCAGCACATCTTTGTTATCAAATCCTTCAGCGCGCAAACGAATCAACGTAAAGTCCGAGGTTCCTCCACCAAAGTCACCAATCATGACGATTTTTTCCTGAGTGATTTGTTTGCGGTAGTCAAAGGCCGCGGCCAAGGGTTCTGGAACAAACTGAACGTCGGTGAAGCCTGCCATCTTAGCGGCCTTTTCCATACGGTGCAGGGCAAAGCCATCAGCCACAGGATCCATCGAGTAACGTGCGGGTCTTCCGATGACTGCTTTGGTAATCGTTTGATTTAAATGTTTTTCAGCGCGCTTTTTTAATTCTAATAGAAAAATACCCACCATGTTTTCTAAAGTGACAATGCGATTGTCGATGACCGTGCCCAGGTAGCTTTGATTGGGTAGGTGGGATTTAAAAGAACGGAACAGCCGGCCTTCCATATCCTGTTCGATGTATTGCTCGATGGCTTCGGCGCCGTAATAGCAAAGATCGGGATTTGGAAAATATAAAAGTGTTCGCATCAATGTCGGATCTGCGGCCTTGTGATCCAGCGGAAGTGCCCCATAAGATTTTCCATTGTGGAAGGCACCCACCAGAGAGTTGCTAGTTCCAAAGTCAATGGCAAGAAACGAATCAGACATATTGCAATCCTTGTTCAAATCAGACACTCTAAAGGAGTTATTGTAGCATCGAGGTGGCCCTGTGGATAAGAGAAAATTGATTGCTCAAATTCGAATGGAACTTGAGAAAGATTTAGAAAGTCTGACGGCTGCCGCAAAAGCGTCCATTGAAGCTGCCACCAGCGAGGAAAGCAAACCTGAGAACCAATACGATACTCGTAGCCTCGAGGCCTCGTATCTGGCCCGAGGGCAGGCTAAGCGGATTTCTGAAATTAAAGAGCTGTTGGTTATTTTAACCCACGTCAATGTGAAGGACTTCGGTCCTGATGATAAGATCGCCGGCACCGCTTTGATCGAAGTTGAGCACAACGGCAAGAACAGCTTCCTTTTTATGATGACTCATGGAGGGGGAGTGAACGTGACGTTTGAAGGTACGCGCATTCAAATAGTCACGCCAAGCAGTCCTTTGGGTGAAGCATTGTTGGACCTTCGCGAAGGTGATGTTGCCGTCGTTGAACAAGGCGATCAAACTCGCGAATACGAAATCATTTCTGTAAAATAAATTACTTAAAGTTATCCATCAAAGCGATATCACGCTGGATGCCGTTAAAGGGGCCACAATAAACAGTGTCTTCAAGCCAAGTGATTTCGTTTTTCACATCGTCTTTAAAGATAATCTTAGACCAAAAGCGATTGGTGTTATCCCACGAGTAACCGCGAGTTTTTAAATGCTCTTTGGATTCAAAGGGAGCCGAGCTGGCGATTACATGGGTCATCATGCGACGAGCGTTGCTTGTCAGTTCAAACAGGTATGTCTTATCCGTGTCGTGCGCCGAGTGACTTAACAAGTACAAAAGCGCATCCACATCATTCAAAGCGCGATGAGAGTCCGTGAAAAAACCATGATAAATATTTAAAAGTTCAAGCTTTGGACTTGTGAAGCCCTTGGAATTCCAATCGATCTGCTTAAACGAGCAACCCCAGATTCTTTCTGTGGAGGTTTTAGATTTGCGATCGATAAAGGGACGATCGAATTTTGCATTGTGAGCAATCACCAGACAAGTTTCTGCAATCAATTGATCAACATGGGCCCAATCAATTTTCTGACCCTCAAGATCCGCGTCTGTAATTCCCGTCAGGGCCACAATTTCCGGAGAAAGTGGGCGTCCCGGGTCTTGAAATGCAGAATAAGATTTACCGAGGCGTAAGATTTCGCCGGTGTTTTTATTAAAATCAAATTGGCGCAGACCAATTTCGATCACCAGATCTTCAGATTGATTTAAGCCCGTTGTTTCCACGTCCAAAACCATGCCCTTGCGAACGATGTCTTGATTTGTCGTGAGCCAGGAATCCGTCGCATATTCGGGAAATTTGACCGGGCATTCAACCAGTTTGTTCAGTGTGACTGTGTTTCCATCATTTGATTTTCCGATCCAACGAAATGCCATAAAATCTCCCACGAATTCCTAAAGGGATTATTGTAGATCTTAACCGTTGTTTCATCTGATTTTTATATCAGGAAATGCAGCGTCGGCTTCAAATCCAATCTATTCGACAGTAACTTTCTTGGGATCTTCGGCGCGCGCCATCATCTCGGATGGAAGTTGCCAAAATATCCAAGCCGAGCTGCAAGTGATCAGCCCCATGCAAAGAAAAGTGGCACGGAACGCTTGTAAAGCCATACCTCCACCTTCCATTGCTGGATAGTGCGTGGCAAAGGTGGAAAGCAGAGCTCCAGCCGCCGCCACACCAAAGCTCATCGCTAGCATTTGCACCATGGAAAACAGGCTGTTCCCGCTGGAGGCAAGTTTCGCATTCAGATCTTTTAGTGTCAGGGTATTCATCGCCGTGAACTGCAGTGAGTTCACGGTTCCAAAAACTAACAACTGAAGAATGCGGATCCATTTCGGTTGATCGACGGTGATCAGTGCAAAGCTTGCCATCATGATCCCAACGCATAGGGTGTTGTACACAAGAGTTTTACGATAACCCAAACGCATAATCAGAGGAGTTCCTAGTTTTTTAGCGTAAATTCCAGCCAGCGCTACAGGAATCATCGTGAGTCCCGCCTCAAACGGCGAGTAGTGCAAACTAATCTGTAAAAACAGAGGAATTAAGAAAGGCATACTGCTGCTGCCAATACGTGCGAACAGGTTTCCAAGAAGTCCGATGGTATAAGTTTGGGAACTAAAAAGTTTTAACGAGAAGAGGGGGCGAGGATGGCGACGGGCATGAAGCCAGTAAGCGGTGAGTGTTGCCATACCAAAAATAACTAAAAGTAGAACGGTTGCATGCTGAAAACCTAATTCTGACATTCCATCGAGTGCAAATGAGAACATCACCATACAGGTCGAAAGCATAAAGAAGCCCGCCAGATCAAATTTTGGAACTTCCACGCCACGAATGTCAGGCATATCGATGTAGGTCGCAATGCAACCTAAAATTCCCACGGGGATGTTAATCAAAAAGATCCAATGCCAGGAAGCGTACTCAACTAGATATCCCCCGAGTGTTGGGCCAATCAAAGGGCCGATCAGAGCGGGGATTGTGACAAAACTAATTGCGCGAAGAAACTGGTTTGCCGGAAAAGCTCGCAGCACCGCAAGGCGGCCGACGGGCATCATCATCGCGCCTCCGACCCCTTGTAAAACCCGCGACGCCACCAACTGAGGCAACGTCTGCGAGATAGCGCAGCACAAGGATCCAATCGTAAATAAAAAAATCGCCGAGAAAAAGACTCGACGAGTACCAAAGCGATCGGCGATCCAGCCCGATGCGGGAATTAGAACAGCAATTGTAAGAGCGTATGCAATCACCACGGACTGCATCAGAAGGGGGCTGGCATTCAGACTTTTTGCCATGCTCGGTAGAGCGGTATTCACAATAGTAGAATCCAAAGTCTCCATGAAAAAGCCGATGGCGACTAGCCACAAAAGACGATTTGAAGCGGGGGATGCTGAGTGAGTGGAGGTGGGGGAAGGAGACATAGATGAACCTCATCTTTAGTTTTACTCCTCTTTTGAAAGACTAGCAAAGAGAGATCGCTTTTGACGAGAATGTTGAAATGCAGTTAGACTTGAAAAATGACAGCTCGCCGTTTGTTAGTCGCAATCACATTCCTTCTTTTTTCACTCTCAAATATGTCTTTCGCCTCTGGCGATGGGGAGTGGCATGATCCAACGGAAGGGAAAGCATTTTTTCCGTGGGTGTGGGATGACCAATTAAAACCTGCGATCGTAAATGGTTTTGATGAGAAGGGTGCAAGAATTATTGTTGGGGGCTTAATGGCTTCCGCGGCGGCAGGTACTCAGGATGATAAAGTATTTGAGTATACTCAGCATCACACCCTTATGTCGGACTCTTGGGAGCAGTTGGGTGGTTACCTTGGTAGTGGCAGCCCCGGGGTGATCTTGGCAATTTCCCAACTTTGGTGGGATCAGCCTGGTGGTTTACAAACTTTCCGTGCGATGCTGTTAACGACAGTGACTCACGTGACACTAGCGGCAAGTATCAATCGACAACGTCCCACCGGAGATCGCGGTTGGTCTTGGCCTTCGGGACACACCTCGAATGCTTTTGCGATTGCGACTTCAATGGCTTATTCCTATGGGCCTTGGGTTGGTACGGCTTCCTATGGTGTTGCAACTTTTATTGCGGCATCCAGAATATCCGCTCAAGTCCATTGGTTGAGTGATGTTGTGGCCGGGGCGGCCCTCGGAATTTACTGGGGTCGTGCGAGTGCCCTCGTGACAGACAGTCAAAAAAAGAATACGACCATGATCTATCCGGTGCCTATTGACGGAGGCCTCCTTGTTCAGTTCTCAAAAGATTTTTAGTGCACTTCTTATCAGTGCAGCTTTTTTGTTGGTGGCACCCGCTCGGGCGCAGGTGGCAACAGCCTCTCTTCAAAAAGATCCTTCGGGCCTTTATGAAGAGTACCGTCATTTTGAAAAAACAGAGTTTGAAAAATTTGAAAAGCTAAAAAATTTCGGGATCATGTATGGATTGCAGTGGGTTGTATATGCCATCACCCAAGCTGAAACAATTCAAGAGCACGGATCCTTTCATAACTGGATCACGAATCCTTCTTATGCTGAATACGATAAAGATACTTATGATTATAATATCTTTAAGCACTCCCTGTCGGGTGAATTGTATTATCAATTCTATCGTTCGCGTGGTTACACAGAAACCGAAGCCTTTTTATGGACGGTGGCCTCGTCGACAGCGTTCGAGTTTACGATTGAAACGGTCACGGAAGCTCCCAGCTATCAGGATCTTTATCAAACACCCGTGCTGGGGACAGTGGTGGGTGTCGGTTTTGAAAAATTAAGTCTTTATTTTCACTCTAAGAAAACTTGGCCGAATCGTCTTTTGGGTTATGTCTTCAACCCCTTTAGTTTGTTAAAAAGTTCTCAGTATGGGTATGTGGCAGTGCCGGTTGTTTCTCAAAACTTTCATGGGGTGAATTTATCCTGGAGTTTTGAATGAGAACTTCAAAATTCTTTTCCTTCATTTTGTCATTTTTAGTGTCCTGGTCAGCCCATGCGCAAACGGAAACCGTGAATGTTGCAGCTGAATTACCTCCCATAGATTTAATCTGGCGTGAGGGCTTGCACATTGATGCTGGACTTGGAATTCATGGCGGAGTTTATCTGGCAGAGGGATCCGCACGAGAGTACGCGATGGGTCTCGCGATCAAAACGGATGTGAGTTACTATTTGAATGATCGGTGGGCATTAGAAACAGGTTCATTGATTAAATTTGCGCGAGTAAATGAACTTCGTATTTGGGGAACTGAATTTGGCGTGGGCTTTCGATATCGTTTGCCGCAAGGTTGGTATGACGAGCAAGTTCCTTACTTCCGTTTTTTCACGGGCACCAGTGTGAATGTCGTCTATACCGACGGTCAGAAACTGCCCGAATTTGAAGAGGCCTATAGTCGCATCCAGTTCGAAGGCCCGATGGTGGGCATCGCTTTCGGCGGCATGCGCTTAACAGAAAAAAAGAATGTCTGGTTCTGGGAAGTCTCGGCAACGGGGGAGTGGATGACGCGTGAAAGCGGCATTCAAATGGACAAAGATGTTCCTGTCGTTGTTGCGCGCTCGGCCTTGGATGGTCGCTCTCAGCTTTATACAATCTATATCACCATGGGTGGATTCATATTCTAGTATCCTAGGTCTCATTCTTGAAAATGAAGTACAGCATATTGGGAGAATTTCTTATGCGTACTCAATTCAAAGATAAGGGCCTTTGGCTTTCATCTATGGTTAGACTCTTTACAGGTGTCTTCCTATTTTCTTTGACGTTCAGTGTGCTGTCTCGAAATGAGACACTCGCAGCAGAGTCATGCTCCCGCATTTTTACCAACCTGCAAAAGGCCGAATTAAAGCAGGGTGCCCTTTTCATTCACGAAAAAGATTCCAAACTTCATGTCACGCCTTTTGTTGAAAAGACAGTTCAGAAAACTCAAAGATCCTTAGGTGTGACTCTGTCTAAACCCGCTGACAAATTGGATGCCTGGTTAGGTCAGTTAGCTAAGGTCGCCGCTAAAGCCGGTAACTCCAATTATGCCAGAGATCAAGTTAAGGAAATTTTACGCAATCAGTATGTGATGAAGCCTTTGGATGTGCCTGAAAGCTACTATGCACAACAAATGCGTATTGCGAAGGAGCGTGGTCACGGCGAGGTGCAATTAAATGCTCAGCAAAGAGTTGAGCTCGCTGCAACTGTTATCAAAGATCAACAGCAGTCGTTGGATTTGTGGGTAGACCATCTGGTTTCCAAAGACACCCAGGTCTACCCGATGTGGCTTAAGTACTGGATGTTCACAGGTATGACGAAGCTTTCAAAGTTTGATGGCGAGTCGGGCAGCTTTGGCAACAGAAGCAAGGAGACTGTGGCGCCTTACGTTGAAGTGAATCATGAGGCCTTAGCTTACGTCGCTGACGCCGTTGTCAGAAAAGTAAATAAGAAATCTTTGGCTGATATCGAAGACCCCGTCTTTTTAAAAGCTCTGGAAGGGGTGAGCTTTGGTAAACTTTATGGGCAAGCTCTCTTTAAGCTCGGTGTGGGTCGAGAAGGTTCTTTCGCAACGAATGAAGGCCAATGGGTTCGCTATGATCGCGGATCTGATCATATGCCGTTAGTTAAATCCCTTGAAGGTCGCAATACAGGTTGGTGCACATCTGGAGAAGCTACGGCGCAAAGGCAATTAAGTGGCGGGGATTTTTACGTTTACTATAGCAAGGATGGCAAAGGGCAGAGCGTGCTTCCTCGTGTGGCGATTCGCATGGACGGAGATCAGATTGCGGAAGTGCGCGGTGTAGGAAAAGATCAGAATCTAGATTCGCAGATTCTGGCGACCTCAATTGTTTCAGATAAAGTTAATTCCTTTGGAGACCGTGGAGCTGCGTTTTTACAAAAAGACGCCGACATGAAAAAGCTCACGGCGATCGAAAAGAAATTTCGCCTGGGTCAGGCTTTAAAGAAAGACGAGTTGGTCTTTCTTCGTGAAGTGGAAAGACCAATTCAAGGATTCGGTCACCAAAAAGATCCCCGTATAGACGAGATCTTAAGTAACCGTGATCTTAAAGAAGACTATGTTTTGATTTTTGATGGTCATTATAAAAAAGAAGAGATCGCGCTCTCAGCTGCAGAGTTTATTAATGCCGGTAAGAACTTTAAAGTGCTTGTGGGAAATCTGGTAATTCTGGAGTCCTCTCAAAAAATGCCCGAGCTGTTGCATGGTGACTTGTCGTTTATGAGAGTGGATTCTGCAGAAGGAATGGTTTTTCCTCGCAAGGTGACAGGTAATTTAATACTGGATGATGTCATTCATGCCCAAGGAGTTAAATTGCCTTTGGAAGTTGGTGGAAACATTCAGTTGCGTTATCTGAAGCAGGCTCAGGGATTGGTTTTACCAACCATCGTAAATGGAAATTTGGATCTGCAATCTCTTAGATCTGCCGAAGGCATAACTTTTCCAAAAACTGTGAAAGGATACTTACGTTTGGACAGTTTAAAAAAATAGGCACTGCATTTGGGGCTTCCTTCAAATAATTCGAAGCTTGGATTCGAATATCTCTAATATACACCGACTGACATGTTGATTTAAACCTTTCTTCGTTCAACGCACGCTTGCATGTGGCTTGGGTGTAAAACGATTTTAGGAGAATTAGTTATGAAAAAGATGTTGGTTTTTGGCCTAGCAAATCTGGTAGCCGGTTCTGTTTTAGCAGCACCATCCCCAGTAGAACCTTTGAAAATGACCACGAGCGATAAAGGTGTCGCAGTTTACGCTGATACTTGTTCAAATGGCGCAAATTCCACTGATGGCGATACAGTACGTGAATTCATCAAAAACATGGAAGCTGACCAAAACTCGAAGCTTTATAGAATTGAGCAAAAAGCCGCGCAAGAACGTAAAGCCGATGTTTACGTTTGGGTATCAGAGCCCACATTGGCTGCTCACGTTCGCGTGGGTTGTGGCGAATCATACAACAAACAAATTGCCATGGTGAATACTCAGGAGAAGTCTTACAACGGCCATAACATGCGTACTCAATATATCATCGTTATCAAAGATACAGTCGAAGGCGGAGTTCGTACTTTGGAACTGGTTGATGTAAAACCATTTTCCCTTAAATCTGATAACGAATAAGGAATCCTGCCCTTTGTGATCCCATTCGTTTTAAGGATTAGAAACATTAGTACTTTTGATCGATGAGACTCCGGGCACTCGATCAAAAGTACTAATCAGGAGTCATATATGGCCCTATGGACCGCAAGTTTGTGGTGTTTATTTCATGAAAGGTAGCTGTCCGATGTAGTCCATTTTCCCGATCTGAACACCGTTATGGCGAAGGATCGCGTAGGCCGTAACCACGTGAAAATAAAAATTCGGAACCCCGTGCTGATACAAATAATCTTTTCCAAGAAAAGCTCCGGACCAGCCCTTGGGAGCAACTATTCTTTCTTCCCAGCCGGAGAAATCGCTCTCTTTTATAGACGAGACGTAGCTGATCGTCTTTTCGATGAGAGCTTTAAGTTCAGGTATCGTTTTCTCATCATTTTTAAAAATTGGCACTTCCTTACCGCTCAAGACTGAGGTGGCGAGCCTTGCCGTATCACACGCCCAATATATCTGGCTCATTAGGGGGAGCATATCTGGTGCAAGTCGCGAGTTCAGAAGTTCTTCTGACGCAATGTTGTTCGCCTCAGCGTACCATTGCGCTTTATCGAGAAGGCGCGAAAGTGTTTGGAGCATTTTTGTGAACTGTGTGATTTGTGCGTAAATCATGAAATTCCTGTTGTTGTTGCTTAAGTAAAAATTTGTATGAGCGTGCTTTATGATCATACGTCAAATGCTCGATACCACTTTCGACAGAATCTCGTAGGATCTTAATCTTGCTTCTATATCGAAGATGGAGCTAACCACTATAAACTCGTCAGATTTTGTTTCCTGATATGCACGCTCTAAACCTATATGAATTTTTTCCGGCGAGCCTATGACGGAGAAATCTAGCATTCTATCCAAAAACATTTTCTCACGAGGAGACCAGAAGCTAGCTATGTCGGCAATTGGTGGTGGAAATTTCTCTTTTAAGCCTCGTGCATAATTGATTAAATATTGTTGATGGCTAGAAAAATGAAACTCTGCTTCTTTATCTGTTCCTGCAGCTACGAGATTTATACTGATCGCGACGTACGGACTTTTTAATTGTTTTGATGGCTTAAAATTGCTTCTATAAATTGCAATCGCATCACGCATAGATGCTGGAGAAATGTGACCAGCAAAAGCGAACGGTAATCCCAGGTGTGCGGCGAGCTGTGCACCGAAGGTGCTTGAGCCTAATATCCACAAAGGGATTGATAGCCCTTGTCCCGGCGTTGCCGTAATCGTTTTGCCTTCACTGCGGTCTTCAAAGTAACCCTGAAGCTCTTGAACATCTTGTGGGAAGCTTTCTGCAGAATCTGGTAAGCGCCTTAAGGCATGCAATGTGTTCAGCTCAGTTCCAGTTGCTCTTCCCAAGCCCAAATCGATTCGTCCGGGGTACAAAGACTCCAATGTTCCAAACTGTTCGGCGATGACGAGTGGCGCATGATTTGGAAGCATAACCCCTCCGGCGCCGACTCGAATCTTTTTGGTTCCAGCTGCCAAAAAACCTACTGCGACAGAGGTTGCGGCGCTTCCAGTTGAAACAGAGTTGTGATGTTCAGCAACCCAGAACCGAGTATAGCCCAGTTCTTCAACTTTTTGCGCAACCTTCAATGTATCGTACAGGGCTGTCTGAGCATTACTATCTTGGTTGATCATCACGAGATCTAAGACTGAGAGGTTTATTTTCATTAGCTATGCTCCATAAATTTATTCTCTGAATGTCACAGTTTCGTTTAATGGAGCTCTCGACGTAATGAGCTGGTTAACCGGTGCCTCGGGATTTGCGTAGCCGAAAGATATCCCCCACAAAAGTTTGTATTCGGGACTGATATTTAGAGTCTCTCTAATTACGTCGCAATACATACCTAAGACGGCCTGTGGACAGCTGTCGATACCATAAGCTTTCATTGCGAGAAGTAAAGTCTGTCCATACATGCCTATGTCGTTGAGATTTCTTTCGACATCAAAATTAGGAACAAACAGAAAAGCGGCATGAGGGGCTCCGAAGAATTCAAGATTCCGAATATAGTTTTTTCTGTTACCTTCCTGATCGCCACGAGCAATTTTTAGCAGACCATATAAGCCCGCTCCAAATTCTTGCATGCGCTTCGAGTAGACTTCGGTGTAAGTGCCAGAGGTATACGGAAAGTCTAGATATGTATGTTTTTTGTCGTAAGCACTCTTCAGCGCTGTCGACAATTTTTGCAGAAGCGGTCCACTAACCACTTCAATCCGTCTGGCTTGCGTGTTTGTAGATGACGGAGCCTGATTGGCCAATTCAAATATTTTGCATAAAGTTTCCTGAGGAATTCTTCCTGGAAGATAGTCTCTTTTTGAGCGTCTAGAACGAATCAATTTTTCTGCATTTTCTGTGAACTGTTGATTTGGAATGTTTTCAGCCACAAGCTCTCCTTTGGTTATATGCTAACCATTGTTAAGTTACTATATCGGTGATATGTTTCTGGCACAAGAACCCACCTTTACGTGGGTTACTAACCTGTGGGTGCGTATGAAGAAGGTGTCTAATAAGAGAAATATTCAGCCTAATCAGCTTTGCAACAATGTTGATGCGGATGGAGTTAGAGAGCTCATGAACACGGTGGGAGACAAATGGAGTGTTTTTATAATTGTAGCTTTGCAAGGTGCCCCAGGACACCGCGCCAGGTTCTCAGAGCTTGAAAGACTCGTGCGTGGAATTTCTCAAAAAATGTTGAGCTCGACATTAAAGAAGCTTGAAAGAGATGGTATCGTTGCGCGTGAAGTTTTTCCCGAAATTCCTCCACGCGTGGAATACCAACTTTCTTCATTGGGGTTAAGCCTCTATACGATCCAACAGGCCCTTGTATGTTGGGTGGCTGACAATTGGAATGAGGTGAAAAAATCTCGTGCACGAGCTGATAAATTGAAAATGTGAGCACTCGTGAATTGATCAAAACAAACATCGAACACCGCTGACTTAAATAAACAGCGGGTTTTTTATTCCCCAAAAACGCGGCGCCCGTAGGGCCAGCGTCACCCAACACTGAGCACCACTTCCTCTTCTTTTGCGAGTTCCGCAGGCCTCTGTAGCCACAACGAAGCCACAGAAAAAACATCGAGCCAATAAACAAACTAACGAAGAAGAAGTAAGCCCGAGCGAGGACTGTCCGAAGCAAAAGAAGAGGAAGTGGTGCCTCGGGCCGGAATCGAACCGGCACGACCCTGTAAAGGAATCCCAGGATTTTAAGTCCTGTGCGTCTACCAATTTCGCCACCGAGGCAAATCGTGCGAAGAAGAACAGATGATACCTGTCTTTACTTAAAGGTCAACTTTAGGCGCAGCGTTAAAATCTAAAAACCAAAAACTTGCCATAATATCAGGCAAGTATGGCACCATAATCCAATGAGTAATCAATATCAGGGTTCTTGTTTGTGTCAGCGGGTTAAATTCAAAGTCGAGGGCAGCTTTGAAAGTTTCTTTTTATGTCACTGCAGGCACTGCCAAAAGGACACAGGTTCTGCTCACGCAGCGAACTTGTTCTCTTCCAAAGCGCGCCTCAATTGGCTGAGTGGTGAGGATAAGGTTCAGAGTTTCAATCTGCCAGGAACCCGCCATTCCAAAAGTTTTTGCCAGGAATGCGGTTCGGCTTTACCAGGTTTGCAGATGAATGGGCAGTTGCTGGTTGTTCCTGCGGGAAGTTTAGACGGCGAGCTTTCTGTTAGACCCAATGCCCATATTTTTTGTGCAAGCAAAGCCAATTGGGATGTCGATCTCGAAAAGGTCATGAAGTTCGAAACCTTCCCCGATGAATCATAGTGCTACAGTACGGTTGTCGCGTTTTACATAACCTAGTCTAGTCGTTCAGACGTTTGGTTAAGTAATAGGGGTGGGTTCCGATCTACCCTGTATGGGAAATTCGTTCAGACTGTTCTTATGTGGTCTTTTTCTATCGGTACCGGTCCTTGCGGCAGAAAGCTCCTTTAAAGGAGACTTGCTGGAGGTCTTGCAGATCTATGCTAAGCAGAACAATCTGGGCTTAAATAAGCCTTCCAATAACTTTATGGGCTTTTCCATTACCGCGGCGGGGAGCGAGAACAAGGTCACCGTTTACCATGCGGATTCACCGATAGATGTGATTTTAAACGATTACGTTTGTTCCAATCAGGGCTGTCAGCAAGTGGCCCGGGATCCCCGCTGTTTTTACTATACGCCGGGTGGCAGCTATTCTGCGATGGCGATATACGAGGCGGCCTTTCAACAAGCCCAAATCCCTCGTCCCTGGGGTATCGGTCAGCTTAAGTTCTGGCAGCTGGGTGCGACGGTTTATGGTCGTATTTCCAGTCCTTCTGCGGATTCAAATGAACTCTATTCCTGCTCTGTAAAACAAGCAGATCTGGTTTGTGAGAGTGCTCTAGAGACTCCCGACGAGCCCTAATTGTTAGAATCTCGTTAGAGTCGGGTAATCCTTCTATGGTCCCAGAGAATATTGTTTCATAAAAAGCCATTCCCGGGTAAAAGAGGTTCCAGCCAAAACCTAATAGGGAGTTTTTTATGAAAGCGCTTTCGTCAGTGGTTCTTTTGACTGGTCTTATGATTTCTGGTTTCGCTCAAGCATCTCAATTGCCTGATGAAGCTTTGAATACCTTCCAACTTCTTCGCTCATACACTCGCGGTTACGATTTGACTGCAGGTAAAGCAGCTAACGGTCACCCTTGCAGCTTGAAATTCGACTATTCAGTTATCAATGGTAAAGGCAGCGTTTACGTTAACCTGACTGCTGGTGATACAGAAGCTTTCAAAGACGTGGCGATTTATTCTTCTGCGATCACTAAACCTGAAAGCGTCACTGCAACAGAAATCAAAATGGGTGACTGGGGTTGGGAAGGCGAAGAAACAAACTTCGTATTGTCTCGCACCGAGGCCGCTTTGTCAGTTAAAGCTGAATACACATACAGCGAAGACTACGGTAACGGAACGACTTCAGATACTTGCACTTTCGCAAAAAAATAATGACTTTTTAAAAACCCCACAGCGATGTGGGGTTTTTAGTTTCTAAAGAGTGCAGATTAGTAGTAGTAAAATTCAGCAATTTCTTGAGGTGCCACTTCGTTGCGCCCTTCCAGTTTTTCAATCAAAGCCAGGGGATATTGAATTCCCTGCGCTTGATAATATTCCTTGGCCTTAGTGATCATGCTTTTGCGAATTCCGTGGCTGCCCGGGTTTAACTTAGAAAGTAAAAGCCCATCGATTGTCGTGGAAGCCAAATAGAATTCAGCCCGGCGAGTTTTATACAAGCGGTGAGCAAGTATGGTTCTGGCTTCAGCATAACGTCCCTTTAAAATGAAATACAAAAACTCAGCTTGGGAAAGTAAAGGACAATAACGATCCACCAGAGTGCATTTGTGCATCAAGCGCGCTTTTCCAAAATACTGAGCCGAAAGCGTGGTCGGGCCATTTTTAAACTTGGCAATGATTCCCAAATAATAATTCCCTAACAAAATGCCGCGCCCCCAGCCGGATCTTTCCGCCGTCTTTAAAAAGCGACGGCCGCATGCTTGGGCTTTAGGAAGATTCTTAGTCCGCAAGTATAAGTGCACCAAGTGAAGATACATCCAAGCCGCCAGCAATGGATATGGTTTAGAACGGGTCTTCAGTGTTGTCAGCAGACCCCGGCGCAATTGCACTTCCGCTTCCGCATTTTGCCAGCGGTGTAAATGCACGCGGCCACGGACATAGGAATACTCCGCCAGAACACTGGGGCGAGTGATCTTTTCAAGGTTTTGCAGGTTCTGATTTAAATAATCGTCGGCCTTAAAAAGATTTCCGACAGCTTCATCCAAGCGTGCGAACCAATTGCGAACATCTCCCATGTGATTTTCGTTTTGCAAAAGCTCTGCGTATTTCATGGCTTTGCTAAGGTAAATTTTGGCAGCCTGGAATTTTCCCAGATAGAAAGAGGAAATTCCGATGTTTCGGGAAATCACAAAGCACTGCTCACTTGGTAAAGCTTCGGTGTGAATGGATTTTAGAATTTCCAGATAGCGATTCCAATCGTCGGTTAAACGAATGGATTGAAAAGATCTTTCAGAGCAAAGCTCCGCCACGGCTTTATCTGTGGGGCGCAAGCTTAAAGCAGGGGAGTCTCTTTTGATTTCCCCCGCAGTCGGTCCCAAAACTTCCATGAGTTTTTCAATTGTCTCTGGCTTGACTCGGCGAATACTTTGGTTCATCCAGCGTTGGATGGTTTTCGTCGAGATATCGAGCCTTACCGCAAGATCGTACTGGGACATCTGGTGATGCTTTAGTAAATTGCGTAAGGCCTTCGAATCGATTTCAATTAGTTCGTTACTCATATTAGATAAGCATACTAATTGTGCTAAAAAGTGACAGTCTAGTTTGGCTAATTGTGACTCTGTTTATGCCGATTGTTTCAGGGGTTTCATGTCTTGAGAAAAGTAAGGAACTTCGATAATCGAGCGAATTCCATGACGTGCCGTCATCGCAAGAATCACATTGCGAAGACTTCCGATCATTTTACCGCGAGAACCTAACATTCTTCCGAAATTTCTTTTTGAACAATCGATATTGAAGATCGTTGTGCGTTCACCTTGAGTGACTGTCACAGAAATTTCTTCCGGAAAGTCGACGATCAACTTGAGGATTTCCTCGAGTTTGATCCGAGTTTTTTCTATAATCTCGTTTTTGTTGGGGATGAAATCAATCATTCCCGTGTCCTCAGCTCCGGACTTTGATCCGCTGTCGGTTTGAGGTTTGCGAACGATGATTGTTGGTATTTTCTTTTCCATATCCGGCATGGTTCCTTCTCTCCGTTATGAGCCATTGTTGGATTACATGTCGGAAATGTGCTACCGGAAATGAGGGTATCCGAGGATCACTAGCCTCTGTCCACCATGTCCGGGGAAAATTCTGTAATAAACAAGGTTGTTCGTCGGAGAAATAGATCGCTGGAATAAATCGCGGCGAACCTGCGGTTAAGTGGATTTCAGTAAAAGAATAAATTCTTTCATATCCTCGGGTAAAGCAGATTCTATTTTTATCGGAACTTGGGTAAAGGGATGAGTGAATTCCAGGCTTAATGCATGCAGCATCAAGCGGGGAGCCACTGGTGTTTTATTGCACGGGTAGATGTCGTCGCCAAAGATACCCATGTGTTCTTCTGCCAAATGCACACGGATTTGGTGCATTCGTCCCGTTAACGGTTGAGCCTCCACCATCATTCCTGCTTTGAATTTTTCAATCAGACGGAACTTGGTGTGAGCTTTATCACCACCGGAAGTGGTGGATTTCATCTTGGTTTTTTTTAGTTTGTGATCTTTCACTTCAGCCAGATGGTTCTGGATTTCCCAGGTTTCTGGCATTTTGCGATTGCGGGTCAGACAACGATAGGTTTTTTGGATCAAATGCTTTTTAAACATATTGGCCAAAGGATCATTCGCTTCTTTGTTTTTAGCAAAGATCATGACGCCGGAAGTGTCGCGGTCCAGGCGGTGGTGCAGGGCCAGATAGAAATCAGTGCCGCGTTCTGCCTGCAGTTGTTTTTTTAATTGGGTGAAGAAGTCAGGACGGCTTTTGTCCACCGTCGCTTGCGAAGGAAGACCGGCGGGCTTTTCAGCCGCTAAAAACCAGTCGTCCTCGAACAGAATTTTAAACATTATCTTTTATTGATCATACAGAAGTTTAAGTTCTGCGTGATAACGTTGCGTTGGTTGTCCAATTCATCTTTAGTAAAGACGAAATCAGAAGCCTTGCAGTTGTACTTGATGATGTTGTCGCTGATAGCTTTCGCTTCTTCAGGATTCAACGTCAAACGCCAGATCATTTTGATGGCGATCCAGTTACGGATGTATTGGCAGCGACCTGGTTCAAACGGTGGAAGGTAACCTTCTGGACCGCTATCACCTTTGGACATGTTTTGGTGAGCTTCGGCTGAAACCAGGTGCTCTCTCAAGCCCATGTAATTCGCATACAAACAGCGTGTTTTATAATCCCAGTTAAATGCACCTGACATATAGGCGTTTTTAAGTGGCACCATATGATCAATCTGAATTTGGCGAGACGAAGTGATTTCAGTGTTCGTGTACGGATCGTCCCAAAGACCATCTTCCACGACGCATGTTTTACCGTTGCGATAAGTGATTTCGCCTTTGGAATCACGAACCAAGACCTTTGCACGCGTATTCATGCAGGTTTCGTCTGTAGGATCATTGATCCAGCGGCCGAAGTGCAATTTGCGCATGTACTTTTCAGTTGGTACTGGCATGTCGTAATTGTATTGATTCCAACGAAGCAAGTTCACGACTGCAACTTTAACTTTTCTTGCAAATGTTGAGATCAGTTCCGTCGGAGCCATCAGTTCCATCGGCATCGTTTGAGCGCCGCGAACTGTGACTTGATCCAAGTTGGTATCATCAATCATATAGAATTGATGCCATTGTGGTTTATCTGTATATGGAGCGGGTACCGCTTGCTGTGAATCGCCCGTTTGTGATGCGTGTACCGGAGGCATCGTCTGTGATGACTCCTCGGCCAGCGTCGTATTTGCACTCAGCAAAGCTGTTGCAAAGACTCCCATAAACGTAGCGAATTTCATGCCCCTCACGAAATCCATTATTCCCCCCGCGAATGGATAAATTTTTACCTTGAGACTTATTGGAGTTTCAACAATTGATTCTGTCAGTTTTTGGTTCGGGGAATATCACCTTGCGTTAAGTGCAGGCGGGACGATGTTTCTGCTCTGAAATTACTCATTGGTGCAGAGGGCTAGTATCATGGTGCGTCTGGAAGACTTCCCTTGATCTGCCCGAGAAATAATCACAAAATTCAATTACTTTGATAATCAACATAGGGAGTCCCGATGAAAAAAATCGTGTTCGCATCTTTAGTCGCTTTGTTCTTGGGTGCGTGTGCATCGACTGCAAAAAAAGAATCTTGTGCATGTGGTATGGATAAGGCCAAATCGGCATGTCACGGTGGCGAATGTGCCGTAGATAAAAAAGCTTCTGCTTCTGGTTGTGCGGACTGCCACGCTGCGGAAGATAAAAAGAGCAATTAAGTCTCTTTTCGGTCTTAACATTTGAATCAAAATGTTCGGGAAACCCTCGCCAGCCGAGGGTTTTGCTTTTTCTAAAATCGCCACTCTATTTCACTCCTCTGAGCTGTTTTTTTGAATGTTAAAAGTGTTGTATCGAAAGAGTTGTTTACTGACCCTAATTATTTTACGCTTTTCGGGTAAACAAGAATGAGTCACGGAAGGACTTATCTCTATGACGAGCAAACTGTGTGTCGCGTTTTTTCTGTTGGTAGCTTCGCAATCCTTCGCCATGAACTTGCAGGAGTATTTGAAATCCGTAGAAATCCATCACAAAACAATCAAGGCCTTGGATGTGGCTAAAGAAGCGGCTGATGATCGAAATTTAGCCGGCGACTTGGAATTTGTTCCAGCGATGTCAGCTGAAGTAAGCTATTTAAGTGATAAAAATCCTTTAAGTCAGTTTGCGATGTTCGGTGTTCCTGAAAGTAAACAGCTTGCCTACAATCTTGGATTCTCTAAAAAGTTTTCTTCCGGTACTCAAGCGTCCCTGTGGGGGACGGTTACTCAATTTGATAACCCAGGAATCGTAAACCCCCAGTTTGCGGCTTATAGCAAATTTGGTTACGGACAATTGGGATTAACTCTTTCTCAATCTTTGTGGAAAGATGCTTTTGGTCATGCGACACGCCTTCGTTGGGAGCGTCAAGATGCTGCAACAGCCGCACAAAAAGGCGACTTTGATTATAAAATCCGCGGAGTCCTGGTTCAGGCCGAAGCTGCTTACTGGGAATACCTGTATGCTGTGGAAAACTTGAAAACAGCAAAAGGTTCTTTGGAGCGCGCTAAAAAAATTGAATCGTGGACTCGTCGTCGTGTGGCCGATGGGATCAGTGATCGTGCCGATCTTTTGCAAGGGCAGGCCTTGGTGGCGGGACGTCAGCTGGTCTTGATTACCGCAGAAGATGATTTGGAGGCGGCAAAAAAAGCGGTCCTCGATGCGATGGAGCTTAAAGAGATGTCTTCCTTCCCGAATTTGGAAGGGGATTTAAGTGCCGCTCGTCCCTTGGAATCATTAGTGAGTGGTGGCAAGGGGCGCGTAGTGCAAATGGAAGCTTATTTAAAATCCCTTGAGGCCAAGGCAGCCGCCGTCCAGGCAGAAGAAGTCGAAGACAGCTTCCGCCCTGACTTGGTGTTAAGTGGGTCCTATAATACCAATACTTTTTCTAAAGACATGCCAGATGCCACTCAAAATCTGGGCGACGTAAATAATCCGACGGCCAAGGTGGCTTTAACTTTGAAATACATGTTTGATACTTCTGTTAAACGCGCGGCTAAAGATGCCTCTAAGAAAAATGCTTTGGCGTCACGCTTGCTGGCGGAACGTCAGCTCTTAGAAAGTGACAGCGCTTGGAGTGAGCTCAACCGACGTTACGGAGAGATGACACGTCGAGTGCAAAGTGCCGAGCAATTTAATAAGCTGCAAAACGATCGCTCGCGAGCGACGAATGATCTTTTTAATAAAGGCCGTACCATTACGATGAATGTGGTCGACGCCGAAAATGATGCGGCCACTTCGGAACTTAATATGAATCGTTTAAAGGCTGAACAAAGAAAAATGGAAGCCCAAGCCCGTTTATTTATGACGGTGGAGGAATAGGTTATGAATTTACCAAGTCTTTCGATTCGTAGACCGATCACGATTCTTTGTGTGGTTTTGTTGACCCTGATTCTGGGTGTGTTTTCTTTATTTAAAATGCCCGTGGATCTTTTTCCGGATGTGACGTTTCCGATTCTGTCGGTGCAAATCACTTATCCGGGGGCTTCTCCTTTGGATTTGGAAAAGCAAGTTTCCAAACCGATCGAAGATGAGTTGGGTGGATTGCCCGGATTAAAAACTCTGACGGCAAACAATCTGGATGGCGTGGTCGTTCTGGTTTTGGAATTCAGTCTTGGCACTGATATCAAAGAGATGGAGCAAGACGTTCGAAATCGTATTGGCAATATCCGCCGTGATTTACCAGCGGACATGTACGAGCCCGTGATTCGTCGTTTCGACCCGGCCGATCAACCGATTGTCACTTTGGCCTTGGTCGCAGAAATGAAAGACGGGGAAGCCTACGATCTTGCGAATGAGGTCGTAAAGCCCATCTTTGAACGTCTTAAAGATGTGGGGCAGGTCAATATTTATGGTGGTCGTAAGCAAGAGATTCACGTCGTCATCGATAAAAACAAACTTCAAGATCGTAAAATTTCGATGTTGCAGGTTTCTCAGCGTGTTTTAGAAACGTCCAAAGATACACCGATCGGTAAAATTGAAAATCCCAAACAAGAAACCACCCTCCGCACCAGCGGGGAGTTTGAATCACTAAAACAAATCGAGGAAGTAAACGTCAACTTCATCGGCTCCGATCGTCCGGTGATGGTCAAAGACATCGGTCAGGTTATTAAAAGCCTGGAAGATCAAAAGACCATGGGCCGAATTCAAGGGAAAAATGCCCTGTTGATGCAAGTCTATAAACAGCGGGGCTCCAATACGGTGGCGGTGGCAGACAATATTAAAAAGAACATTGCCAAGGCCAATGAGCTTTTACAAACAAAAGGCATTAAGGCTGAAGTGAAACTGGTGCGTGATACTTCACGTCCGATTCGATTAAATGTGGCTGACGTGAATGAGTCCATCATGATCGGTATCGGGCTTTGCGTTTTGGTCGTTTTCTTTTTCTTAGGATCGGCACGTTCAACTTTGATCACCGGGATGGCATTGCCGAACTCTTTGCTGGGTGGCTTTGTGATCATGTTTGCAATGGGCTTTACCATCAACTTGATGACATTGCTGGCTCTTTCCCTTGCCGTGGGTCTTTTGATTGATGACGCGATCGTGGTGCGGGAAAATATTTTCCGCCATTTGGAAATGGGTAAGCGTCCTAAGGATGCCGCTTTGGATGGAACGAAGGAGGTGGCCATGGCCGTTGTCGCGACGACATTGGTTGTGATCGCGGTGTTCGGGCCGATCTCCTTCTTACAAGGGATCGTGGGGCAATTCTTTAAGCAATTCGGTTTAACGGTTGTATTTACGATGCTTATTTCTTTGTTCGACGCGTTCACTGTGGCACCGATGATGTCTGCGTACCTGGCGCATCCTGATGAGCACAATAAAGGCGATAATATCGTCGGTAAAATGCTAAGTGCTTTTGATCGATTTCAAACTCGCTTAGAGGACATCTATGAACGTCTTTTAAAATTCACCATCAATCATCCTAAAACTATTTTAACCGGTGCATTTTTTGTTTTCGTGGTGTCTATGGTGACCGTGGCGTTTATTCCTAAGACGTTCTTGCCTGCTGCCGATGCCGGGGAGTTCTCTGTTTCTATAGAATTGCCAGTCGGTTCTTCATTGGAAGCGACGGGGAATTTTGTTTCAGAAGTGGAAAAAGTTTTTGACGGCGATAAAGCTGTCGACATTGTGGTTGCGACGGTGGGTTCTTTTAATAACGAATCCAACAAGGCAAGTTTGTATGTCCGCTTGGTAGATCCAAAACAACGTTCAATGAAGACGACAGATTATACAGAAGAATTGCGTAAACGGTTGGAGCCATTTAAAAAACGCGCGATTGTCAGTATTGGGGAGTTTGATCCGGTGAATTCAGGTCAAAAACCTTTAAATATCAATCTGACAGGTCAGGATCTGGAAGAATTAAATACCTACGCTGAGCAAGTCGTCGCTCGTATCCGCCAAATTAAAGGCTTGGTGGATGTCGACACGAACTTCCGCGCAGGAAAACCTGAATATCATGTGATCTTTGATCGCAATCGTTCAGAGGCGTTGGGTGTTTCGACGGTCAAAGCCGGAGCGGAACTTCGTAACCGTACGGAAGGAAACGAAGACACGATCTATCGTGAGAACGGAATCGATTACAAAGTGCGCGTGCGCTTTAATGAAAAAGACCGGGATCTGCGTAGCAATTTTGCAACGACGTTGGTTCCGAATGCCAACTTTAATATGATTCCTCTGGCTCGTGTGGCTCGTGGTGAAGAATCAAAAGGTTATTCGCAGATCAACCGTCAGAACAAAAGTCGTTTCATCCAAGTATCTGCGAACCTGGCAAAAGGTGGCGCTTTAGGAACTGTTTCTCAAGAGATCGAAAAGATCTTTAAAACAGAATTGAAGCCACCAGCGGGGATTGAGTATCGCTTTCAAGGTCAGGCCGATGACTTTAAAGATTTGATCAACAACATGTTGATCGCGATTTTCCTAGGGGTCACGTTCATCTATCTGGTTTTGGCGAGCTTGTATGAAAGCTTCATCACTCCATTTACAATCTTACTTGCATTGCCTTTGGCGATGACGGGGGCTTTCATTGCACTTTTGATCACGGGAAAAACTATTGATATTTTCTCGCTGATTGGGATTGTACTGCTATTGGGGGTGGTGGCTAAGAATTCGATCTTGCTGGTGGATTACACCAATCATCTGTTGCAAGAGGGGATGGAGCGTAAGGATGCTTTGTTAAAAGCCTGCCGTACGCGTCTGCGCCCGATCCTGATGACGTCACTTGCATTGATCGCGGGTATGATTCCAATCGCCATTGGTTTGAATGAGGCCTCGGCGATGAGAACATCCATGGGCATTGCCATTATCGGTGGATTGATCAGTTCAACGCTATTGACATTGGTTGTGGTGCCCGCAGCTTTCGGCTTTATCGATGATTTCCGCATCTGGGTGCGCAAGGTGCTCGCAAAAATTTCTGGCTACGAAGGCGGTTAAAAAAGGTGCCAGGTCCTAACTGTAGAAGCGCCGCTTCTACAGTTAGGACCTGGCACCTAATAAATGCCTTTGATCGCGCGGATGTCTTGAAGTTTTTTATCGAACAGGGTCCAGTCGTCATTTTCGGCGATGGGGGCCCAGATGGATTCTAATTCGTCGATGATCAACGAGCAGCACTTGTTATTTTTGAAATACGGGTGCGCGGTCTTTTCTTCATTTAAGACTTCATAGAATTCTAAATTCTTTTTTAAATCTGCAAAACTTGGATGAGAATAAGTGGCACTTTGTACGGAGTCGCGCAGACGATCTTCGTTGACCCCTGAATGCAGATCAAAGAACGTTTGCTCAAACAACGGTTGAGCTTCGCTTAAAAACTTAAAGAAGTTCATCATCATCTCTTGATCCATCTCCAAGGAAGCGCGTTCATCCTGAAGTGGATTCTTGATGTTTAAGCGATGCATGAAAATTCGGCGACTTTCAAAGTTAAAGTCATCGGCAAACTCTTCAAGTAATTCTTCATATGGCAGATTCGGATATCCGACTTTTAAAGCGAATCCCAATTGATGCAAATTCCACAACACCGAAGTGGGCTGGCGGCCGTAAGCATACAAACCGCTTTGATCGAAATACGCAGCGGTGAAGGCAGGATCGTATTGTGGCATAAAGCGATACGGACCATAGTCAAACGACTCACCCGTAATGTTCATATTGTCGGTATTTAAAACGCCATGAACAAATCCGGCAAGCATCCATTCCGCAGTGGTGCGTGCCGCATTTCTGCAAACCGCCTGGAGAAATGCGGCGGCTCTTTCTTCGCCCTGATATTGCAAAAGTTCTGGATAGTAATGGCGACAACAGTAATCCACGAGCTTTACGATATTTTCGGTCTCTTTCAAGAATGCCAGACGCTGAAAAGTTCCGTAGCGAATGTGACTGTGATTTAATCGCACTAAAACGCCAGCGCGGGTGGGTGACGGTTCATCGTGTCGTTCCAATTCTTCGGCCGTTTCAAACACGGAAAAAGTTTTGCTGGTGTTCACACCATAAGCTTCCAAAAGTTCGGTTGCGAGAATTTCGCGAAAGGCACCTTTCAGTGTCAGTCGGCCATCGCCAGTGCGCGAATACGGCGTGCGTCCGCTGCCCTTTGTGCCCAGATCATAAAGTTTTTCTTGAACTAAAAACTGCGCATATAAAAAGCCTCGGCCATCTCCAATTTGTGGATTGTACGAGCGAAATTGATGTCCGTGATAGCGCAGAGCCAGGGCCGTCACTAAATTTCCTGGCATCGGTTTGAAATCCGCGAAATAAGATTTCCACTCTGATTCCGTTAAATGTCCCAGGCCGATAGATTCCGCCGCTGCCTGATTGCGATAGCGCAGTTGAGCTTTCGGGAAACTTGCAGGCTGGACCTCGTCATAAAATTCGGGTCCCAATTCATATATAGGAGGCGGCTGGTGAGTGCTCATATCTCATGTATGAGCCTACCAGTCGTGAAAGGCAAGCTGTAGAGTTTACGAGGGGCCTTGGGGCTAGTTGACAGTCACTTGCATTTAGGGGATAACCGAAGTTTAGGCGGTGCATGTGGACGAGCAAATTTTAAACGGAAAACCAGTTTTTAAAGCAGTGGAAGCTGCGTCTGGCACTGATCTAAAATCTTCCTTCGCGATGAATCCAAACGCAGCCGCGTGCTGCGATGTCGATCACTCTCAACATGACCAATTCGCTGATGAAACAGATATCTGGGATAAATTGGGAATGTTTCTTTCGACGTTGTGTGCGATTCACTGTTTGGTGACGCCACTTTTAATTTTGGCTTTGCCTATGATGGGCGAGGCGTTTGAGTCTCACTGGGTGCATCTGTCGATGGCCGCGGTGATTTTACCGATCGGGTTGTTTGCGTTTTGGTCGGGCTATAAACATCATCGTCAAAGCAAAGTATTAGCGATGGGCGTGACGGGATTGTTGCTTGTTTGTGCAGGATCGCTTCTGCCTCACGAGATGGTTGAGGTATTCGAGCACGATGTCGTGACGATCCTGGGAAGTCTTCTTTTGGTGGCGGCCCACTGGTTGAATCGTAAAGCCTGTCAGTGCGAAGCGCACGCTCACTAATTCAAATCATTAGACATATTAAATATTTAAAAGCCGCAGTTGATGCGGCTTTTTTCGTTTCATGCAACGTTTTGTGGCCTTGTCAGATCATGTCGTGTCTGGTTATTTTTGATTTGTAATTGAAAACATAGTGAAAATGAATACTATTTGATAATACCGAATCGAACTTACAGGAGGCAACACAATGAACCGTCGTGGATTTTTCAAAACACTAGCATCCGTAGCCGGAGTGGCAGTTATCGCTCCAACACTTTTGCGCGCTTTCTCTTCTGAAGCTCAAGCTCAGGAGAAAAGAAGAGGCGCTGCCCCTTCTGGTGGAGCAGCAGCTGGCGGCGCTATGCCGATGGTGGATCCCAATGACTCTGTAGCAAAAGCTGTGAAATACGTTGAAGATCACAAAAAATCACCTGAAGCAAAGGGCAACCACTGCGCAACTTGCGGTTTCTACGGCAAGAAAGACGCGGACAAAGGCACTTGCACAATCTTCGCTGGCAAATTGGTTAAAGCGAATGGCTGGTGTGCATCCTGGAACAAAAAAGCTTAGTTCTTAGCGGTTGGTGAAAACGGCCCGCTTGCGTTGTTGGAGCGACTTGTTCTCGCTCCGACGTGCCTGGGGCACGCCTGCGCTGCGAGCAAGTCACTCCGCCTAGCAATCGAACCGTTTTGACCAACCTTGGTTTTCGGTTTTTCGAAACAAAAAAAGGTCCCTGGTGGGACCTTTTTTTGTTTTTGGGGCGCTTGAAAGCCCCTTTGGGCTTTCTCGCTATTTGGGATCGCGGAGGGCGCGGCGTAGGATTTTGCCGACGTTTGTTTTTGGGAGTTCTGATCTGAACTCAACCAATTTGGGGATCTTGTAGCCAGTCAGGCTTTTTCTTGCGTGAGCGATCACATCTTCTGGGGTTAGGTTTGGATCTTTTTTAACGATCACCACTTTTACGATTTCACCAGAGTGTTCGTCTGGAACGCCGATGGCTGCTACTTCGAGCACGCCAGGGTGGGATGCGATCACTTCTTCAACTTCATTTGGATAAACGTTAAAGCCTGAAACCAGGATCATGTCTTTTTTGCGATCGACGATTTTAAAGAATCCATCTGGGTCCACTGTCGCGACGTCACCAGTTTTTAACCAGCCATCCGCGGAAAGGACTTCTGCAGTTTCCTTGGGACGATTCCAATAGCCTCTCATCACTTGCGGCCCTTTAGCGCAAAGTTCGCCGGCTTCACCTGGTTTCACTTCATTGCCTTCGTCATCGATCAGTTTTACGTCGGTGCTTGGCATTGGTAGACCAATTGTGCCCACACGGTCCGTGCCGTCGATCGGGTTGCAGGAAACCACCGGAGATGCTTCCGTTAAACCGTAACCTTCAACGATCACAGAGTTCGTCATCTTGATCCATTTTTCAGTCACGGGTTTTTGCAAAGTCATGGCACCAGCCACACTCACGCGCACAGATTTGAAATCAATCGTTGCGAATTCTGGATTGTTCATCAAAGCGTTGAACAATGTGTTAACCCCCGAAACCACAGAGAAAGGTCGGGCTTTCAATTCTTTGATAAAGCCTGGGATGTCTTTTGGATTTGTGATCAGGATGTTTTCTGCGCCCATTTTCAAAAGAGCCAAGCAGTTCACCGTCAAAGCAAAGATATGATAAAGTGGCAGGGCGGCGATTGCGATTTCGCGGCCTTCTTCCAATTTTGGTCTCATCCACTCGCGGATTTGCATCATGTTTGAGATCACGTTTTTGTGAGTCAGCATGGCGCCTTTGGCAACACCCGTAGTTCCACCCGTGTATTGAAGGAAAGCCAAGTCTTCGTGATTTGTTTTAACGTTTTGGTGCGGGCGCATCGCTCCCAATTCCAAAGCCTGACGGAAGGTGTAGGCTTGGGGGATGTCGTATTTAGGAACCATTTTTTTGATGTACTTCACAACGGAGTTCACCAAAATTCTTTTCGGAGTTGGGAACAGATCCGCAAGCTCTGTGATCACAACGCTTTCAATTTGCGTGTCTTTGATGATGGCTTGCAGATGACTTGCAAAGTTCGCCATGATCACGATCGCTTTTGCTCCCGAGTCTTTGAACTGATGTTGCATTTCATGAGCTGTGTAAAGCGGGTTGGTGTTCACAATTGTGAGACCCACGCGAAGAGCGGCGAAGGCTGCCACGGGGAACTGTAATAAGTTTGGCATTTGAATCGCAATGCGATCGCCTTTTTTTAATTTCAATTCGTTTTGCAGGAAAGAAGCGAAGTTATTTACTTTTTGGTCCAGCTCCGCAAACGTAAGGCTGACACCCATATTGGTGAAAGCTTTTCTGGAGGAAAACTTACGAACGGCTTCGTCGTAAATGTCAGTCAGAGATTGGTACTCGTTTGGGTCAATTTCAGGGCCAATTCCTGCAGGGTAATTCTTGAGCCAAATCTTTTCCATGATGCCTCCTGATGACGTTCTCAATTGTGCTGAGCCCTTATTCTAGAGTAAAGGTTCGAGACGGGTAAAGGAAATTCTTGTGTTCAGACGGTCCCTTTGCAAGACTTAAGGGATGAACATTTGTAAAATCCTTCTCATCCTTGTGATTCCAATAAGTTTGTTTACGTCTTGTGTTCGTAAGAAGGATTCATCTGGGGATTCGGCGACTGCCGCACCGACTGTGGTGAACATGCCAAAAAAGTTAGTTGTGAGTCCTCAGGATAAAGCCATGAACTCTTTCGCGCATTTGATGGAACAAGCCGACAGTGTTCACCGCGAGGCGTGGTGGGTGTTAACAGGTGAGCGTCCGCCACTTTTGAAATCGGCCTTCGGAAAAGTTCAGCGTGCGATTTTGTCGCAATCAAATGCCAAGCTTGGAAATAAGTCTTTGTTCAGCTGTGACCGTTATGAAGTAAAGCGCGATGTCTTGTCGCAAACGGGTTATCCGCAAAAAATCGATATGTTTGAAAAATGCTCATCCAAAGCTCCCGCGAAACACATGGCATTTTTAAATGCGCAAAAAGAAGGGGAGTTCGAAGTCACTTTTTATCCTGAAGGTCTGCAGGAAGTCTTAGGGATGAGTGCCGCGATTTTAAACAAAGCCATCGTCTGTAAAATTCGTACGAATTCTGCGGAACAGTTGTTGGGTCTGAATTGCAAAGACTGGGCTCAGGAAAAAAATAAAACACAGATGATTCGCCTGGATGTTTACGATTATCAAAAAGAAGGCAAGGATATGATTCGCCTTCGCGGGAAAGTTTATGAAAACTTGACTGACATTCGTAAAATCGAAGCCGATGTCCCAATGACGGGTAAAATCACGGTCACCGAAACTGAGCTTTATGCTCCGACACCGTCGCCAACTCCTAAGTCCACGCCAATACCTTCAGTGACTCCGCAGCCATCCGCAGTGGCTGAGGGTCAGCAATCGGGCGAGGGACAGCCGCAGGCTCCCGCGGCGACTCCTTCTGGCCCTGTGGTGGTTCCCATGGATCAACCGACGGTTTTATTGCCAGGAGGCGTGATTGGGGGCGAAGGTGCGCCTTCTTCGGATGCTCCGGTAGAGAGCGCAAATCCTGAAGCGACTAATCATGGCTGGCCAACGGATGAGAACGGTAATATTATCGAAAATCCGCAACCGCTTGAAGTTGAAGGCGATCCTGCTCAGCAGGGGCAGCCAGGGCAGCCTGGTGCTCAGCCAGGACAACCGCAAGCGCCGGTACAGCAGGAAATCCTGCACGATCAAGGAGCACCAAGTGGCCGCTAAAATTGAATTGGGTAAAAAAGTTCCCGCATTTAAAATTCCTTCTTCCAGCGGAGAGACCTTTGCATTGTCTTCATTGAAAGGGAAAAAGATCGTTCTGTATTTTTACCCGAAAGACAGCACACCTGGCTGCACGACGGAATCAATTGAATTCAACGAGCTTTTGCCAAAGTTCAAAAAAGAAAACACTGAGATTGTCGGTGTTTCTCGCGATAGCTTGAAATCTCACGATAAATTCATCTGCAAGTATGACTTTAAGTTTCAGCTTTTGTCTGATGAAGAAGAAGAACTTTGCGCAATCTTTGATGTGATCAAAGAAAAGAACATGTACGGAAAAAAAGTGATGGGCATCGAGCGCAGCACGTTCGTGATCGACGAAGACGGTAAGCTTGTGGGCGAGTTCCGTAAAATCAAAGCGGAAGGTCATGCGGCGGAAATGCTAAAGTTTGTTAAGTCGCTTAAAGACTAAAAAGCGGCACTTTAAAGTCGAAAAAATAAACTAACAAAAATATTGTATGTGAAAACTGAAGCAGTTGGGGAAGCTGAAATTTCTCCTCTGCAAAATTAAAATGGGAAAAAGAATGAAAAACAAAAAATGGTTCGCTGTTAAAACTCTGTATGTTACTCGCGCAGTTGGTAAAAGCACTGCTAAAGGCAAAGCTCCTTTCGCAGAATTGCTTGAAGAGCGCGTGGTATTGTTCCAGGCAGCGAATGCAGGTGCCGCAGTCAAGGCAGCTGAAAAAGATGCGAAAGAATACAGCCAGTACACTTATGCGAACTTCGAAGGCCAAGCTGTTCGCACTGAGTACTTGAATGCTTGTGACGTTTTTGAATTGTACGAAACTTTGGAAAGCGGCGTTGAGTTGTTCGCATCCACTGAAGTTTTGACTAAGAAAGCTTCTAAAAACGATTTGATCGCCCGCCGTCTGGGTAAACTTGAAACAAACAGCACAATCAAAATGCGCAAACGTTTCATGAGTAAAGAATTGAGCGCTTATATCTAGTTCGCACTTCGCGCGTCGGACACCTCGTCGGACCGACGCAATCGGTTACCGAAGCGGAGGTGAACGTTGCAATCTGTAAATGTATAAAGAAAAAGCCCTGGTTCATTGCCAGGGCTTTTTTGTTTCTACGCTCTTGAGGTCGGGCCTTGCTTATTGTGATTTAATGAACCGCAGAGATCATCAACTCAGCCACTTGCTGAGAGAATTTCACTGGATCTGGGATCGATGAACCTTCGTTCAACAATGCCTGTGCAAACAAAATCTCAGACCACTTCGCTTGTTGCTCAGGCGAAGCCTTGAGCATCTTTTCAAACAACGGATGTTTCGCGTTGATCTCCATCACACGCTTCACCGGCTGATTGTACTCTTGACCCATTTGCGCCATAAGTTTTTGCATGTGGGCGGAAGGATCGTGCGCGGAAGAAACCAGGCACACGGGCGTGTTCGTTAAACGCTCAGACAGCACAACGTCTTTGACTTGGTTTTCCAATGTCTTTTTCATCGTGTCCATCAAAGGTTGCAAAGTCGCAGCGGCGGCTTTTAATTCCTCTTCTTTTTGTTTCTTTTCTTCTTCTGTGTCCAAGTTTAAACCTTCAGACGTGATGGACTGAAGCTTTTTATCCTTAAAGGTACTGATCGCGTTTACAACCCACTCATCCACAGTATCGACCATCAAAAGAACTTCAAAGCCTTTTTCTTTTAGTTTTTCCAGGTAAGGGGAGTTCGTCACCTGAGACAAGGAATCACCCGTGATATAATAGATGTCTTTTTGTTCAGGCTTCATGCGTGTCACGTACTCATCCAAAGTCGTCATTTTATCTGACGTCGTGGAATGGAACAGGCAAAGTTCCTGGATTTTGTCTTTGTTGGATGGATCTACGGGAAGACCTTCTTTGAATGTCGAACCAAACTCAGTCCAGAAGTTTTCATATTCTGTGCGTTCTTTGTTGAGCAAATCTTTTAAGCCGCTCAAAATTTTATTCGTCACGTTTTTCTTGATCGCAGTCACTTGACGGTCTTGTTGCAAGATTTCACGAGAAACGTTCAATGAAAGATCCGAGCTATCCACCAAGCCCTTAACAAAGCGCAGGTACTGCGGTAGCAATTCTTTGCAATCAGCCATAATGAACACGCGTTTGATGTAAAGGCTTAAGCCGTACTCCATCTCGCGGTTGTTAAAGTTCCAAGGGCGTTTGCCCGGGATGTACATCAAGGCATTGAACTCCATCGTACCTTCTGCACGGTAGTGGATCGTTTTCAAGGGCTCATTAAAGTCATGGGATAGGTGTTGATAGAATTCCTTGTGGTCTTCTTTCGACACCTCAGAAGGAGACTTTAACCAGATCGCTTTTTGCGAGTTCAATGTCTCGTCTTCACCTTTGTCATTTTTCATCTTGATCGGATGAGCCACAAAGTCAGAGTATTTTTTGATCAAGGACTTCAAAACCCAGGCGTCTGTGAAATCTTGAACTTCTTCTTCCTCTGCGAATTTTTTCAAATGCAAAGTGATGGTCGTGCCCGTGCCACCCGGACGTGGAACGGAATCGATAGAGTAGGTGCCATCTCCGGTGGATTCCCAAACGACACCTTCGTTTGTGCCAGCTTTTTGCGTGTGCAAAGTGACTTTATCAGCCACCATGAACGCGGAATAGAACCCCACACCGAATTGACCGATCAATTCAGGCTTGTTGCGCATTTCTTCGTTCATTTGCATGAAGGCTTTAGCACCAGAACGAGCGATCGTTCCGATGAACTGAACCACTTCCTCCTGGTCCATGCCGATACCGTTGTCGATGATTTTCAAGGTGTTTTGGTTTTTGTCGCCTTCCAAGCGAATCTCCGGAGACCAGTCAGCCGGAAGCAAGCTTTGGTGAGTCAGGGATTGAAATTTTAATTTATCGATCGCATCCGATGCGTTGGAAACCAACTCACGAATAAAAATCTCTTTATGGGAATACAGTGAGTGAATCACAATATCCAAAAGTTGTTTAATTTCTGCATTAAAGGCTTGAACTTGTTTTGCCATAAATAAGCTCCTTAATTAAGTGTAGTGAAACGACATTCGGTCCGAAATCGATTTTGGCAAGGCCGGGACCTGACTTCTTGGAATAAAAAATGTCGTTAGATTAAAGAAATCACTGAAAATCTTGTGTTTTGCGGTCGCAGCAGCCAGGTATTGGTGGCCGCTTGAGCCGCCCGTACCGATTTTATTCCCCAGCATGCGCATGGCCATCATCGCATGGCGATAACGCCAGTTCGTCATGTTTTCATCGATGTCCAAAAGTGCGCGGATGATTCTGAACGGTGTTTGCAGGATCGGTTGGTCGCGGTAAAGCTGAATCAACAGGGCCGCATGCATGGCCTTGTAAGACAGGCGGAACTGACCTTCGGCGCGCAGTTTATTGAACGCCGCCTCGTCGAATAAGGCATCGAAGCTTTGTAAAGATTTTTCCAAACCTTCGATCGTTTTCTTTTTCTCTTCGTCAGGAATTTTCGCATTGGCCTGAACAGTTGCGATGTCTTCATTGAACATCTTGTTCACAGCTTGTTTGTAAGAATCCCAGAAATTAAAGTTTTCACCTTGCAGGAACGGGGTGCGCTCAAGCCACTTTTCCAAAGAATCAAAAAGGGAAGGCTTGTCCAGGACCTCCAGCATTTCTTTTTGCTGGCCTTCGCTTAATGATTTCCAGAACGGAGCCTGGTTGTAAGCCAAGCGGTCGCCAATACGCAGACCCAATTTAGTTTCAATCAAACGCCATTGGAAACTTTGGAAACCCGATGCCGGATAAAGCATGTCACGGAAATCCAAGAAATCCAAAGGTGTCATGGTTTCCAAAACATCGATTTGACCCATGATCAATTTCTGAATCGCGACAATTCTTTCCAGGCGAGAAGTGGCCTGACCCATTTCTTCCTCGGCCACAGTGGGCTTTTGGAACGTCGCCAGAACTGAATCCAATTCAAAAAGAATCTGCTTAAACCAAAGCTCGTAGGCCTGATGAACAATGATGAAGAGCAATTCATCGTGAGCAGGTTTTCCGTACTCGACACTTTTGGGGTGTTGGGCGCCCAGGATTTTATCGATACCTAGGTAATCGTGGTAGTGAACCGGAGGGTATTTCATCGTGAAAGCTCCTTAATAGCATTGGCAAAATTTTGTACGTCGGAACTTTGTGTGTCCCAGGATGTCATCCAGCGGCACTCAAACGTTTTTTCGTCCCAAACATAAAAGAAAAATTTCTCGCGCAGGGGTTTCACCCATGCTGCAGGAATTGTGGCAAAGACCGCGTTGCTGGTCGGTTTAGTACGCACACCCACTCCGGGAACATCACGGATCGCTTCATAAAGTTCTTGGGCGCGCTCCAAAGAATTCCCAGCAATGTCTTTCCATAAATCATTCTTAAAATACTCGATAAACTGGCAGGCGATAAAGCGAGATTTGGAAGGAAGCTGGCTGCTTTGTTTGCGCACATATTTAAAATCATGTGCTAACGCTTTATTCAGAAAAATCACAGCTTCGCCCATCATCAGACCATTTTTTGTGCCGCCAAAGCTGACCACATCAACGCCCAGATCCGTGGTGAATTCTTTAAATCCCAAACACAAAGAAACCGCCGCGTTGCTAAGGCGAGCTCCATCAATGTGTACAAATAATTTTCTCTCGCGCGCCCAGGAGATCAAAGAACGCAGTTCTTCCAGCGTATAGACAGTTCCAAGTTCCGTAGGCTGTGTGATACTTAAAACCGCGGCTTGTGAAAAATGCTGATCACCGCGACGGATGAATTGATTTTCTAAAGCTTCGACCGAAAGTTTTCCATTCACAGTGGGAACCGTTTGAAGTTTGAAACCACCCATTTGCTCGGGGGCTCCGCACTCGTCCATATTTATATGAGAAACATCGGCGCAAAGAACACTTTGCCATGGGCGAGTGATCGCACGCAAAGCCGTGACATTCGCGGCCGTGCCATTGAAAACAAAAAAGACCTGGGATTGTTCGCCAAAATGCGAGCGAAATGCACCCACAGCCTGTTCGGTCCATTCGTCGGTTCCATAAGAGGGCGCATGTTCGACATTGGCCTTGGCCAATGATTCTAAAATCCTGGGGTGAACACCCGCATGATTGTCGCTGCCAAAACCGCGATTCATAGCGCTAACCTTTATTTAAAAGACCAAAGATAAAATTATGAGAAATCAACGCGGCTAATTTGCAAGTGCGCTTATCAGAATCCAATGGCGGGGAGACTTCGTAAATACCCATGCCGCGAACATCGTGATTTTTCATCATCCACTGCAGGGCTTGCATGAAATCCTTGGTGAAAAGTCCCGTCGTCCAGGACTGAGAACAGCCCGGAGCTTCGTTGGAAGTGAAAGCATCGATATCCACGCTTAAGAAAACCTTTTTGCCTTCTTTACCGCGTAAGAAATCTTTCAAGGAATTCAAAAGTCCTTTTTCATTCACTTGATCCAGAGTGATGATCTCGGCACCCTTGCCGCGTGCCCAAGCGATGTGAGCTTGGCTATTGCATTGGTTTTGAATGCCGACTTCGGCAAAATCCACCTGGCCAGAAAACTCCTGAAGCAGGCGATGAAAAGGAGTGCCGGAGTTCATGCCTTTATCAGTCGGGCGAACATCCATGTGAGCATCAAAATTGATGACCACGGCATTGCCTTTATGGTTTTCCACGAAGGCGGTGCTGTCGCAGTAACCATAATCATGACCGCCGCCGAAAGCAATCCAGCGCTTATTCATTTTAACCAATTGATTGACCAGTTCGCGGCCTTTGGCATGGCGTTCTTCGATCGGTTTTTCTCTGTTAACCAAATCTCCCATATCCAAAATTTTCGGAAGTTGGGGCGAAGCCAAGTGCGGGGTCATTTTATAAAGATAAGTACGGATTTCTTTGGGGGCGTTTTGAGCGCCAACACGACCGCCATTTAAGGCGATGCCTTCATCATCGGGATAACCCAACAAAGCAAAATCGAAATCGTAAGATTCCAGAGAAGGTTCGCCCTTTGGCAGTAGCTGTACGCATTCCCCAAGGCGAGGATCCTCTTTGTCATTTTTTGTGAAAAGAAGATGCTTGTCTGTGGGATGTAGCCAACTCATTAATTTTGTCCGGATGTCATTCTATGAAGAAGCAGGGTTTTGTTCAATTCACCAGTCTCAGAGTTGTAGATCTTCATCACTGCAGATCCACGGTTGAATTGGATCGTTCCAAATGTCGTACTTCTAGAGTCAGACAGGAACATCACCCATTCTTTACCAGAGCCTGGAACCAAGCTGTAGTTGTACTCCACCGGGCTTGTCGATACGGAAGTGTACACGCGATTGCCGTTAGTTACGACGGTCTGTGCAGGGTAGTACTTCATGGAGTTAAAGTCTTGAACATTGATAACGGCTTCACGAGAATACCAGTTGCCCAGCATGCGGCGAAGGCCAACATACTCCACGGATTCAATAGCAACTGTGCAGTTTCCTGGAGTTTTCAATCCCGTTGCTGTGATGAAGTCCCCCGCGGCAAGTTTCACCAAGGCATTCAAGGCCGTTTCATTATTAGAGGCGATCAAGTAGCGGTGGCAAGGGTCTTCAGACTTAAGAAACATGGTTCCGCCTTCAATAGATACGACGCCACCAACTTGTTGCACACCAAAGGCAACAGTAGACATCATAGCTGTGAGGACGAAAATTAAAACTCTCATGGCACCCTTGTTCCATGGGTGAAAAAGCGGGTCAACATTAAAAGCACTCCTACGTTTGACTGACATAGTCATGCACAAGTGATGAGCAAATCTTGCCCGCAAACCCATAGAATCCTACACTATTTAGAAATGTCGAAATCAAATGACCTCAATATATTGTCGTTTCCCTGGGATGGAGTTTTACCCGAGTCTGCGCAAGTGATCGTGCGCGATCTTGATGTCGTTGGAGTCGGGGCTCTTCGTCAGCAAGAGCTGTTGAAGATAAAAGCCGAGCGCGAGATTATTTTGCAAACGCACTCGTCGTTTATCCCAGCAACTGTGCGCGCGATTTACGACGAAGAGTTGCAGAGAACACTTCAGTGGCTGACTCCTGTGCGAGTGATCGCTGAAGCCAAATTTAATTTTGAAGAAGAAGTTTTAAAAACTTTTGTTCGGATTTTTCCGAAGACTCATCACCAACTTGGAGTCATGAGTTCAAAACTTTGTGCTGAATATTTAAAAGAGATGGAGTGGAGCAGTTGGTTGCTTCAAGATCACTGGCGCTACTTTAGTGGTTTCCTTCGCCAGAAATATATGGATAAACAATCACTAGTTGATCTTGTGCAGTGGGAATGGATTCATGCGTGGCTGGAGGTTCAGCCGTTTGAGTTGGCCTCAGGCTCCTCTAAACAGATTTTTGTTAATCCTAGTTTGCAGACTTTGAATTTATCTCATGATAATGAACAGATTCAACGGACGTCGGGACTTTATACATTTGTATGCAATCAAGATTCTGTTAAAGTTATTGAAACGAAGATTGATATTTATGAGGCTGCACTCTTAGATTTGCTAGCGGGCGATCGAGAGTATACAGAGGAACAACTTTTAGAAATGGCACTTCTTGAAGAGTTGTCATCGCCGCTTACAAGAGATCAATGGCGAAAAAAAATTGAAGCGCTTCTCGCGTCCAAAGTGATCATGAAAGCGTGATCTGAAATTTTTTAATCGAATGCTTGTCTTTGTTTTGCGTCGCTGGTAGCGTCCCGTTTGGACTCAGGTACGTATTTGGAGGAATTAAGTAATGGCTACACAAGAATCGAAATTGGCGTCTTTCCTAAAAGAGTGTCGTTTGAAATCTGGCTTGTCACAAAAAGAAGTTTCAACTGTTCTAGGTTATGAAACAGCTCAGTTCGTTTCCAACTGGGAGCGTGGTGTTTCTTCTCCACCGATTTCTATTTTGTGGAAATTGGCGGGTTTGTACAAAATCTCTGCACAAAAATTGTTTGATGTGGTTTTGGAAGAAGAACTTCGTTTGACCGCGATCAATCTAAAGACACGCTTCAAGCAAGCTAAGAGCAGCTAAATTTAGCGCGGAGAAAATTTTCTCTGCGTTGCTGCCTCGTCGGCGTACGATGTACGCCTCCCGGTTCCGCCATGCGGTTCGTTTTCGGGAACAAATTAAGACAATAATTTTTTTTAATAGTGCGGTGGTTTTTCGTTGCCGCGGATTTCGGAGCCTTCGGCCTCGAGGGCTTCTTTGAGTCTGCTGGTGAGTCCGTTCAATAGGACTTCCAGTTTCTCGATCGCTTTTTGTTGTTCGTAGACTACTTGGTGTAGCTCTTCGATCACCTGATCTTGGTGGGAAATTTTAATTTCTAAATTTACTAAACGCGATTCATCCACTTTAAGCCCCTAGGGTGCAGGATTATCCATGTCCTTTTTGTGAAAGAAGTCTTCTTTCACCAAGTCATAGAATGAATGATGGCTTATCATATGGGACACGCCCGCGGCAACTGCTGCACTCAACATCATCGGGAAGAGGGAGGAGTGACGGTCGGTCATCTCGAATATAAGAATGAAGGCGGTGAAAGGCGTCTTCATAAAGCCTGTAAGAAATCCAATCATGCCGCATAAAACCAGCAGGTGATGGTTGTGAGTCCAGACCAACTCTGAAAAGAAGGAGCCGATGGTGGCGCCCATAGCCAGGGTCGGGGCGAATAACCCCCCGGCCACTCCCGCGATCGCCATTAAAACCGGGCCGACAATGCGAATGATGACGTCCGAAGCGCTGGCCCATTGTTCTTTAAATAAAATATTGGTGATGATGGTTTTGCCACCGCCAGCGCCGTGTTCATTCCAGAAATAAATCGCGCACCAGAAAATCAGACCCGCGACCAAGTTCACAGCCATTAGTTTTTTAAAGTTTCGGATCTTTTTACGTTCCTGATTGATACGAAAAAGAATTTTTCCTAACAGCGATCCCAGAACCCCTGTGATCGCGGCTAAGGCCACAATTGAAAAGTAGCTTTGCACTCCGACAGATTGAATGGAAGGAAAGCCAAAGTAGAGATATCCTCCAAGCGCGGTCTGCACTAAAAGACCTGTCGCCATCACGGACCACAAAACATAGGTTTTAAAGTTATTGAAATAGTCTTTGCTGAGTTCTTCCAGGGCATAGGCAATACCACCCAGGGGAGTATTGAACGCGGCTGCCAACCCCGAAGCGCCGCCCGCCAAAATGAAGGTTCGGGTGGAGGCCTGTTGAATCCAACGCGTGGATTTTTCGCCGATGCGGTAGAAAATACCGGAAACGATTTGCAGAGTGGGGCCTTCTTGTCCCACGGCTCCGCCACCCAGTACACAGACAATGCTTGCAATAATTTTCATACAGATCACGCGCACGCCAATCAACGAGCGAATCAAAGCGCTGTCGCTGGCGGGGTCCAGTTCATTTGCAATGAGCATTTGTGGAATACCGCTGCCGCTGGCTTGAAGGGCAAAGCGATGGGGCAGAAACCAGCTTAAAAAAACCGTCAGCAATGTGACGAAAAGAGAAATCGCCCAATGAGTTTCATGTAAAAGACGCAAAGAGATCTCTTCGGCTGCAAAAAATATTTTCGTATAAAGAATAGAAACGAAAGCCGCGACCAAACTTGCCACTAAAAATGGCAAGATTCGCAAAGATTCTTTGTACTGCAGTTTTTCGATGATTTTGTGAAGTCGAAAGCCGACGGGGGATTTAGGCATGAATCACAAATACTCCCATCCAGTGGGGATGGGAATGATTATTTGCTCTTGTGGCGGGGGGTCGTCAGTTTAGATGCCTTTCATGATATCGCTTAACAGCTGAATGTGTTGCAGAGGATGTTGTCCCACGCGCTCAAGCATCAGTTTCTTAGCAGCTTCAGATTTTGCAACGCCTTCGAATGTGATGAGACGGTCAATCGCATTGGCAGAACACACAATCACCGCCAGAGGATCGATATCTTTTTCGCGCATTCCCAAGGGACCCGAACCATCGATCAGTTCTTCGTGCTGAGCGATGATATTGATCACTGATTGATCAAAGTGCTTTTTATCGCGGACTTTTGTGGCGCCTTCAGAGGGATGTTTCCACCACAGAAGTTTGTCTGCAGGGCTCATTGCTGAAAGCTTTTGATTGACGTTCATGCCAGTTAAGAAGTGACCGTAATCGTGCAGCAACGCCCCCAATGTCAGCATCTGAGTTTTCTTAAGATCATTGAGGCCTAATTTTTGCGCCAACGCGATTGCCAGAGTTGAGACCGTCACACCGTGATGGGCCAGGTTTTTATCCGTGTTTTCCAAATGCATGATGGAGGAGACGGATTGTTGATTGGACATAACGAAGCTGACGTATTTGCCTGCGGCTTCCTTCGCATAGTTGTATGTTTCGACGTTTTCTGGATTTTCGAAAACTTCTTCGCAGTTCGATTGTTGGGCGCCTTGGATAACTTCAACACGGGTTTGCAGGTCTTTGCCCGAGGAGTTGTCATAAGCCATTTCCAGATTTCGATCCAAATAACCGCGGTAAAGCTGTTCTTCGCCAGTCAGAATGTACATTTTGCGAAGTTGCTTTTCTTTCAAACGCTTTAAGCGGTCCCCCTCGAAGCTGTCGCCACGACGTAAGTAGAGGATCATCTTATCATTGATCTTGATGTAGGCATTGAAATCAATCTTTTGGTCTCCCCGAAGTGTGCTCACGCGAATTGAGACATAATCCATTGCTTCCAAACCTTCCGATTGCTATCGTTAAAACGATGTCTATTGATAAAGAAATTGTAAAAGATTTTGTGAACGAGTCAAAGACCTTGATTGAGGATATGATAGATCTTCTCGAAGGTATTGAAGGCGATTTCTCACAAGTTCAAAAGTTGGCAGAATATGGAAACGGCGTCGACCGCATCATGGGGGGCGCGAAGAGTTTAGCCCTGTCAGCCTCCACAGATCACGCGGTTCATTTGATTTCTGACTATACGGCCTTGTGTAAGGCAGTTGGCTATAAAGCTTCGCAGATCAAAGACAATGAGCAATTGTTCGATGTGTGCGTCGCCACTTTGTTGGATGGTTCAGAAACATTGAGCACTTTGCTTGATCGCATTGAAGAACCTCTGTCTCAATTGAAAGCCAGCATTCCTCAGGCATTTATTGATCGCCTGCGCTGGGTTTCGGGCAAATTTTCGGATGATGTTTCGATGAGTGTCGGGACGGGAAAATCTGCTGAAGACGAAGTGGGTAAACAAAAGCTGAAACAGAACGAGATTGATGATCTTTTGAAGAAACTAGGACTCTAGATCTTGGCAGCGCCTAAGTCGTTAGCTTCATGAGTGCCCACTGGGCCAGTTCTCCTAATTTTTCGTGCTCTTTCAGGGCTTCAATTTCTGGTTGAAGCCCTTTTATTTTTCGATTTGCCGCCACGATCATGGCATTGCGCTTAAGACCGAAAGAGCCCGCACGGGCAAGTGGTGTTCCAAAGAAATCCTTGGTTAATTTTTTCCCTGAGGCGGTCAGGATGTAACTTAATTCTTTTTGTAACGTCTCTGCCGATTCTGTGTCTAATGTCAGGCTTTTTTCGATGGAAAGCTGTCCCTTAAAGACTTTTTGATTCCACGGGCAGACTGTTTGGCAAAGGTCGCAACCAAAAAACCAATCACCAATTTTTTCGCGCAAAGACTCGTCAGGAACCTGACGTGATTCGATGGTCAGATAGGAAATGCATTTGCGTGCATCCATTTTTTTAGGCTCAATCAAAGCTCCCGTCGGGCAAATATCCAAGCAGCGTGTACAGGTGCCGCAGAAGTCCGGCAAAGGAGCGATCTCTGTCGTCACTTTCAAAGAAGTCACTATTTCGCCAATGAAAAAGAGGCTGCCTTTTTTAGGATTGATGACACAAGTGTTTTTTCCAACCCAACCCAGTGCCGCTTTTTTTGCCAAATCACGTTCTAAGAGAGGGGAGCTGTCGGTGAAGGCGAGGAATTCCTCTTCTGGGAAAAGTTTTGTCAGCTCTTCACAAAGCTTTTGCATGCGTTGTTTAAACCAAAAATGATAATCCATCCCTTGGGCATACAGACTGACGCGAGCAGATTTTAGTGGGAAATTTTCGAGTTTTTCGGGATGCGGATAGTAAGGCATGGCGAAAACCAATGCACTTTCAGCACGGCCCCATTTGCTTTTTGGGTTTTCTTTGATCGGAGCATGCTCGGCCAGATATTTCATCTCACCATGCAGGCCTTCTTCGATCCAACTGCGATAGAAATCAAAGCTTAATGGATTTTGCAATGGCGCCCAGCCAAAATGGGAAACTCCCAGTTCAGCTAAAAAAGGATCTAAGAGAGGTTTTATCTCCTGAGGCGTCACGCGAACAATTTCTTTCTTTCAACAGGTTTTTTTGTACACTTAAAGGCATGGATCAAGTTCGCACGATTTTGCAATCTCATCCCCATTGGCCTGCGGTGGAAGCAATCTACCACAAATTGGCGCAAGAAGGCTACAAGGCCTTTTTGGCAGGCGGTTGCGTGCGCGACGCTTTATTGGGGCTGAAAGCGAATGATTTGGATATAGCGACGAATGCGACTCCCGATAAAATCGAGGAGTTATTCGAAAAGACCATCAATGTGGGTAAAAGCTTCGGGGTCATGCGGGTGGTATTGGGGGGCGCCGATATCGAGGTTGCGACCTTCCGAAATGATGGCAACTATAAGGACGGCCGTCGCCCTGATCACGTGGAATTTTCCACTCCCGAAGAGGACGCGAAACGCCGGGATTTTACCGTCAACGCTCTTTTCTATGACATGCAAAACCATCAAATTCTGGATTTCGTTCATGGCCAGGAGGATTTGAAAAAACAAGTTCTGCGCACTGTGGGTGAAGCAAAAAAACGCTTTCAAGAAGACCATTTGCGTTTGCTTCGCGGAGCTCGGTTTGCAGCGCAGCTCGATTTCGCCGTCGAGTCAGGTACATTGGCGGCCATGACAGAAATGGCTGCGGCTGTGAAAACTGTCAGTGGCGAACGTTTGCGAGACGAAATGGGAAAACTTTTAAAATCCAAAAATGTGCCGCTGGGTTTAAGAGTGATGCAAGACACGGGTTTGCAAAGGGAGCTTTTCCCCTGGAAAACTCCCGATGTGAATTGGACTGCGTACCCGGGTTGTGAGATCTGGCAAAATTTAAGTTTATTTCTGCGCTCTGCAGGCCATTCTGATTTAGAAAAGAGTATTGAGCTTTTACGCCTGTCCACTAAAGAACGCCGCGGGATTGAAGATGCCTGGGAGCTTTGGCAAAAGCCCGGGGATTTTTTGGCACTGCGTTTGGGTTTGCAACTTCAGCAAATGCAAAAACCGGGTAAAACCTGGGCTTTGGAAGTTTTAATGAAGGAAGGGCTTTTTGAAGAGGCGATTTTGCGTCTGTTAAATGAGGCCCGCAGTTTTGGGGATGAATTGCCAAAACCCTTTTTGACGGGCGAAGACCTTAAAGGAAAACTTCAGGGTCCTGCGATTGGCCAGTGTCTGCAAGAAGCGTATTGCCTGCAGTTGGAAAAAAGTTTGAAGGATCGCAAACAAGCTCTTTCGTGGCTGGATAGCTTTCTTAAGAAAGTAAACTAAGGAATTTAAATGATGACTAAGGCGACCGAAAACACCGCAGACATTTATGTGCCGAGCACTTGGAAAAGGCTCTTGGCCGTCACGATCGATCAGGTGTTTCTTGCGATCTGCTATTCGCCTTTCTATAAAGCCTTTTATACGGTGTGGTTCACAGATGCCGACGTACAGTTCAATCTGTTCCAGCTTTTGATGTTGTTTTTGACTCCCGCTTTGTATGAAGCGGCATCCTTGATGTTAATTTCGGCAACTCCTGGAAAATGGATTATGGGACTTAAAGTCGTTCCGGCCCATAGTCCCCACGAAGAACTGGATTACACGCAATGTCTTTTGCGTCCCTTGACCAGTCGTTTAAGTTTCTTTTTCTCCTGGGCGATCTTTGCCCTGGCGTTCTTTCGTTACGATCGAACGCATTTGTCTGACTGGGTTGCTGAGACTCGCGTCGTGCAATTTCAACCCCGCAGCACTCGGGCCGGAATTCGTTGGGTGTTGGGATTCTTTCTGGTTTTATCCTATAGTTACGAAGGCCTGCACTATGCAGCGGGGATTTTAAATGAAATCAACTGGCAAGAGGGCAAAGCAGATCTGCGTGATCTTTTGGTCGTGGGTGGAATGGATGACATGCAGTTAGATTTCGATATGGATGATGAAGGGGAGTAAGATGAAAATCACCGCGTTTGTATTATCAATGCTGTTCGTAGGGGCGGTGTGGGCTCAGCCAGCATCCCAGGCGGATTTTTCTAGAATAAACTTTGTTGGGGTGGAAGTTTTAAGTGCATCCGGTGACAATGCTTTCCCGTGGGCCGTTAAACCGATGGTGAATGGCTGGGAAGATCTTTTGAAAAAGCTTGAGGATGTGTCTTCGACAAAGATTGTTTCTCCGATTTTTTATCTGGCGGAAAAAACGTCTTTTAAAAACATTTTTGTTTTCGTCGGTAAAGGCTCGGATGGTACGTTTCAGTTCGTGAATATCTATTACACCATGGCGGGAGCCATGTATCCGTCGAATATGAAAATCATGAATGTCGAACACGACCATTTGGACGTGGCTCAAGGGATTCCTAACGAGCAGCCGAAAGACTTTTACAAGGTCACGGCGAAGCAGTTGTTTCCGTAACTTTAAGGTTTAAATTTCTTAGCAATGGTGCTGATCATCACCAGATCGATTTGTGCCTTACCACTGACCGCGTCTTCTTTCAAAGCGGCCATTGCAACTTGTGGAGCTGCCGCTGGGATACCTTCTCGTAAAGCGGTCGCTTCATGAAATGAATAGGCAATAAATAAAAGTTTACCGAAAGCAGATATATCATCGCCGGGAAGGCCTTTGGGAAATCCCGTACCGCGCAAATTTTCACGGTGTTGCATGATGCCGTCTTGGATATCCTGGTTGATGGGAACTTTTTTCGATTTCACCATGTTCACAGAGCGCTCGGGATAGTATTTATAATCGTGTGCTAGCTCTGCAGAAAGCTTTGTGATGTCAATTTCAGTCGCTGCAAAGTTTGCTTGTGACAGACCGATATTGTGCAGAAGTCCCGCAATCGCCGCAGACTCACGCTTATCTTCCGGCCAATCTAAAAGCTGTGCGAAATAAGCTGCGTAAGCTGAAACACACAAGCAATCATGGTAATAGGAACGCGTGTTGCCCGTATAGCGGCAAACTTCATCGTAGAGCTCGGGCAGGGGCAGAGTCTTATTTAACTCGAGCTCTGTGATAATCGTTTTACACTTATCCAAAATCGCTTTCCCCATGGAGTAATCTCCAGAGGCGGCATTTAAGAATTGCTGCATGAATTCGTAGATATTCTTTTTGGAGCGGTGGAACTTTTCCGTCATCGAGATCGGGAAAGGCAGGTTACGCATGCTCATGATGGTTCTGGCAAACTCAAAGAATTGCTTCATCTGAGTTTTCTTAACGTACATCTGCTGACGCATGTTTTTAAACTTTTCCACGTGACGGTCTTCAATGACATCACCACTGCGGCGTAAGATCACAGATCTATGATTTGCCGGCAAGTGAGCATAGACATCAAAATTTAAATTGATGTTCGCTTCCATGTCGCGCAAATCCACGGGCATCAATGCGGTGATCGGGATGTTTTCACCTTCCAGTTCAATCGGGGCTAATTGTAAAACCATGTCGGAGATAAACTCACGGTCAAAATTAATGTGCATGACTTCGTCAGCGCCATTCTTTTTCACGATATTGAAATCTAGCGGGGCCGAGGAGTGGAGAACAATCAAATGGCAATCAGGATAATTCATCTTGGTGGTTTGAACCCACTCGTTGGTGGTATTCGTTCCGCCGGCGCCATCGATTAAGGCTAAAATAGGTTTGAATTCGGGCTTGGAAGAAGCGTCGATGATTTCGTCAACGCTTTTGAATTCTTGCAAGATATACGGGTAATAGCCCTTCAAGACAGTTTTGATGGTTTCCAGAAAGCCCGGTGTCGGGCTTCCTACAATCACATCAACAGTCTTTCCTGGGCTATCAGCCATTATTGCACCGTGATCTCCACGTAAAACGTAGAGTTGTTAGGTAGATTGAAAGGGATCACCAAAGTCGCACCCTTATCTGCCTGAGTGATATTAAATTTACCAGAGATGACTGTCGGGATCGCCATTTCGAAGTTGTAGCCCATTTGATTCAAAGTCGTTTTAGCAGACCCGTAAATCATGTTGGTCATTTCGCCAACGGCGTCTTGTACCTCTTGATTGATCTCTGTGTGCTTCTCACCCAGCATATTCTCAAGAATATGGAAGATGGAATCCTTGCCGTAAGAAATCAAAAGAGTCCCTTTAAGAGGGGGAGCCACCATGCCCACCATACCAGCGATTTCACCCTTCAATACGAAGGAAGGCTCGATGAATGGTTTACCTGGGGAGGCGTCAGTTTGAGCAATCGTTTTCAGAGTCTTAATAACTCCATCAACAAAGGCATTGATTAGACGTTTGTCAAAGAGCGGATTTATAGCATCCACTTTCGGTGCTGCAGACATATTAATTTCTCCTCAATGCCTTGATTAAGCTGCTTTAGTGCCAGAGTGTTTAGCCCAAACGCGTTCCATTTTCCCTTTTAGAGTCTGGGAGTTGAACGGTTTGACCACGTAGTCAGAAACGCCGGCTTTTGCAGCTTCGAGGATGTGCTTTTGTTCAGATTCGGCAGTTACTAGCATAAATGGAGTCGCTTTAAAGCGAGGGTCGGCTTTACAAGCCTTCAAAAGGTCGATGCCCTGCATTCCAGGCATATTCCAGTCAGAGATAATGAATTCGTATGGCTTACCCGCATCATGGGCAGCAGAAATCATCGGAAGGGCTGTTTTTCCGTCGTCAGCTTCCTCGACGTTAGTGTAGCCAAGCTCGTTTAGAACTTTTTTGATGATTTTTCGCATAGTTGAGAAGTCGTCAACGATCAAAAATTTGGTCGTATTGGGAAACATAATATCTCCTAAGGGCTTTTTGTGTAAAATCTCCCTTATTATCGGTCTAGTTTTTTAAAACTAGAGTCCAAAGCTATTGCGAAACTTAGAATTTATGTCAGACTTTATTACAGGTGGTCGTGCTGCTTTTGGACATGAGTCCTGGGTAGTGCAAACGGTTAGATAGAAAAATAAAAAACAATTAGCGGGAGGGAGCAAGGATGCTCAGAGATGTCCTGATTCAAAAAGGTCTTTCAAATAGAGAGGCAGAAGTTGCTGAACTTGTGTCTAAAGGCTTGTCCAACAAGGAAGTTGCGAACCAGCTTTTTGTAACTGAAAAAACAGTAAAATTTCACCTTACAAACATCTACAAAAAGATGAATGTGAAGTCTCGTGCACAATTGATCGTGTGGTGCCTTCCTCATCTTGGTTTTGTTGAGAGTGAAATCCGCGCTGAGAACAACAATCAAAGTGCAACAACTGCTCAAACTTACAACAATAACCAAACGCAAACGATCCCAGCTGGATCTGCGACTGTAGCTGGTGCTACGACTCTTCCAGGTGGCGGAATGAACCGTAATGGTAATTCTGACATCGGTATGGGTGGCATCTAATATAGACGCCCAAAGCGTTGACTGAACTTGATAAGAGTTTAGTATAGAAGGCACGGCATTTAATGCTGTGCCTTTTGTTTTTTAAACCCAAGCAAAAGGGTCTTCTCCTGAAAGGCTCTGCTTTATGGCTAAATCTTCAAAGCCCGTCTCTGTTTCCCAAGTCGTTATGACTCAATTAGTGCTTCCCTCACATACCAATGCTTTAGGCTCTGTTTTCGGGGGTACGATCATGTCGTGGATTGATATTGCGGCGGCGATCGCAGCTCAACGTCACTCGAACAAAGACGTGGTGACGGCATCGATTGATCGTATCAACTTTGTGGCGCCAGTTTATAAAGGCTGGGTGGTGAATTTGAAGGCCAGCGTGAATTTCACTTCTCGGACATCGATGGAAGTGGGCGTTCGTGTGGATGCGGAAGACCCTAAGACGGGGGAGACGTTCCATACAGCCACGGCTTACACGACGTTTGTGGCCTTGGGTGCGAATGGTAAGCCGATTGAAGTTCCAGGCTTAGAGCTGAGCTCTGAAGACGACAAGCGCCGCTATAATGAAGGCAAGGCTCGTCGTGAATTGCGTTTAAAAGAAAAGCGCAAAGATTAATCTTTATCGCGGGGCTGACTGCGTTCGTACATCAGCCTCATGCCATAGACCTGCACAAACACAAATACAATCATAATGAATTTCATAAAGAAATCCAAAAGCTGCTCTAAGATAGGAGCGGAGCTGATGGGTTTGGTTAATTGATAAATGATCAGTACCATCAACGATACGATCAGATTTCCGAACACCAATTCTACTTTCATTTTATTTAGAAAAATGACCGGATTTAGCGCCACGATGAGCACTGTCAGAATCGCGTATTTGTTGATGTAGGGCATGGAAAGTAGAATCATAAGTGATGCATACATCAGCAAGCTTTGGATGATGACGGCTTCGCGGTTTCGTTTAATAGTGAAGAGTGTTGAGGAGCCTATTCCCGCAAGAGAGATCAATCCTAAGCTGACCAATTTTTTAAAGTCAGCATCCATGGCCAGATAGTAAAAACAAAAAGTAATGCTGACGGCCCACACGCTGAGGCTGACGTATTTACCCAAATGGTTTTGATTAAGAGAGAAATCGCTGCTTTCGAACATAGTAACAAGTCTCCACTGACGTGCGTGTGTAAGACCATTATATCTGACATTCGACACAGAGATCATTTTGATCCGGTAACGCTTTAAAACAGAATCCTATTTTGAGACGTTTATTTGCAAAGGATTTCAAGCCACGCCAGGGCTTCAGAGGCTTCGTGAGAAAAACTCGAGTCTTCAGTTTTTGTGCCTTTGTCTTCCAGTGTGATCTGTTGCTTGGCCTTTGCGCACGCTTGAGCGGAAGGTTTGCTGGTACCTGCTAAAGACTTCACGGGTTCCATGCTGTAAGAGACAAACAGCACCTGTTCTTCGGCTTCGGTAAGAACGGGATTTTTCATTTTCCGATAACTGTCGGCAGAGGATTTCACTACGGCGTTGGCTTTGTTGAATTCTGCCGCGGCACCTGCGAAATCAAGCTTTGCGGCCTTTTCGCGGCGCACTTTTAGATCGGCTAATAGATCTGCCTTCGAGCGCGGAGTGGCCCAAGCGACGGAAGCAAATACGATAAAAAGTGCTAAAGTGGTTTTACACATTCGTTGGCTCCCAGTTGTTTGTCTGTCATGGCTGCTTTTTTCTGTGTGCATTCTTTAGAAGAAGGTTCAACGCCATCTTTCAGGCAGTAGGTTTCTCCCATTTTTCCACGAATAGCTTTCAGGTAGACGCTGTTTTTTTGAACCATTTGTAAATAACATTTCGCCGCCGTGATTTTTTGGCTCTTACACGGGTTGTTTTTCTCTGTATAGAGTCCCGCTTTTTCAGCAAGGGCGCGGGCTTTTTTGATTCCTTCGGCGCCATAGCTGACAGCCGTCAGTGCGCTGACGATATCGCGGTTTTTTGCGAAGGATTTATTTTCTTGAAAGAGTTGTGGTTCGATCACGCTGTCACGCATGTGCAGGTAATAAGCGATTCCGTACATCAAGTTTCTTCCCAGGCCGTCGCCCGCGCTGACGAAGTCGCAGTAGTTGTTGGGAGTGATGCGCGGACGTTTTGCCAAATCGGATTTCGCGATGTCTTTAAAGGCCTGACAAGAGTGTTTGCTGCTGTTAGCGACACCTTCTAAGATGCCTTTGCCATTTCCCTCGGCGATTTCTTCAACCGCGATATTCGTCATCTGACCGATACCGGCTCCGCCATTCCATGCGATGGAATAATTGAAACCTGTTTCGTTATTGAATTTTTGATAAATCACGCGAGCATCGACCGGGTTGTCTGGAGAAAGACATTTGATCGCACTGTTCACCGCGAACTGGATATAGCTCACCATGTCGCCTGTGATACATTGCTGGGTTTTTCCTCCGACTTGGCCATAGGAAATTTCAATATCTTGATCCGTGCTTTTTTTGTTCGCAGTGCAGGCGTAACCCTTTTGTCCCGGATCGCGCATCAGGGATGCGTTGATACATTCACGCTTAATCAATGCAGGCAGTTGGTCAGGAGTTTTTAAGCGGTCATCCAAATCCCAGATTCCCGTATTTTCCGGCTGAGCGTTGGTTGCGTGCGCGATACTGTTTAGATCTTTAGTTTGCTTACCCGGGGAAGGACTGTTGGGTGGCGGTTCGCATGCGGGTCCCGAAGCGCCATTTGCCATTTCTTGAAGGAAAGCTTTTTTCAGAGGGTCGGCGTTGTCTTTAAAAGAGTTATAGAGCTTTAGATTTTTGTCATTTGCGCTGTTCATGCAGGCAGGTGTGTCCTTCACCGATTTATCCGCACTGAAGGCGCCGGGGCTTTGGAGGGATGCTAGAATGAAAAGATAAACCGAAAGCTTTTGCATACAAAGCCTATCGGAATCAATAAGTGACCCTAAAGTAAAAAATGAGGTTTCCTTGATTGGGGCAGGACCTTTGTGGGTACAAAGGCCTGAGATCTATTTTACGATGTAGTCTTTCCAGCGATTGATGAGAGACGGTGTCAGTTGCGTATAGCAAACTGTTCCCTCGGTCGCAGTCTCTTTTCTTGAGATCTGTGCTTCGCGGCCCAAATCGAAGATTTTGTACTCTTCAGAGCGCGGGAAGTACAACTGCACATCGGTTTGCATTTCGCTCACCATGCTGGCCATCAGTTTTTTCAATTGCTCCATGCCTTGGCCCGTCAGTGCACTGACGAAAACACGCGGGTATTGTTTCACGCGGAATTGTCGTTCAATGGGTGCGGCATCCACTTTATTAAATACATGGATGATTTTCTTATCAGACCAGTTGAATTCTTTGATCAGCTCTTCGACGACTTCGATTTGTCTTTCCATGTTTGGTGAGGATAAATCCACCACGTGAAGTAAAACATCAGCCTCGGCCGATTCTTCAAGTGTTGCTTTAAAGGCCTCAATTAACTGTGTAGGAAGTTTGCGGATGAAACCCACCGTGTCGGTCACAACGGCGGGTGGTCCATCGTTTAAGAAGATCTTGCGGGTCGTAGGATCCAACGTCGCGAAGACCTGATTTTTCGTCATCACTTGTGCGCCCGTCAGGCGGTTTAGTAATGAGCTTTTTCCGGAGTTGGTATAGCCAATCAATGCAAAGGACGGAATCTCGTGGCGTTTACGAGATTGTCTGTGTTGCGCGCGATTACGGCGAACACCTTCAAGTTTTTCTTTAATTATGGCCACGCGTTCGCGGATACGACGGCGGTCGTTCTCCAGGGCGGTTTCCCCGGGACCTCTGGTTCCGATACCGCCACCTTGACGAGAAAGGGATTCCAACCAGGCGCCGACCATGCGGGGCATTTGATCCAATAGTTGTGCAAGTTCCACTTGAAGTTTTCCCTCAAAGGTCTGAGCACGTTGGGCGAAAATATCCAGGATCAGCTGATTGCGATCGACCACGCGAACTTTAACTATCTGTTGTAAGTTTCTTTGTTGAACGCCGGAAAGCTGGTGATCCATCACTACGATGGTCGCCTGACTGTCGCGAACCATTTCAGCGACTTCATCGACTTTTCCAGATCCAATAAGTGTTGCGGGATTCCAGGCGGGCAGGACTTGGATGATGGAGCCCACAACTTCTCCGCCAGCGGCGGTGACGAGCTCTTCCAGTTCCAGCAAATTTTCTTTGATTTCGGTGAGTGGTTCGGTTTTTAAACCGACCCCGATGACAATGGCTCTATCGTGAACTTTGACATGGGCTTGTTGACTCAAATCTAAGAACCCTCCCTTGGTCTATCTTAATTCTAGCACCGCTTTCCAGGTCGTCAAAGACAATTTTCAGCCATTTTTGCTGAACTGCAAAGGCTTTGCAGGCCATGCATTTTCGCAGTTCTAGACACACGGATTGGCCCTGCGGGTTAAACAAGACTAAATTTTTCTTTTAGTCCTTTGCATGTGGAGAGTTTAACTGAATGGCAAAGAAGCTGCGATTAGCTCTGGAAGATATTTTAGAATTACCTATTAAAGCAGAGATTTTCAGTAGTGAAAGACTTGAAGAATACGCTCTTTATTTGGGTGATAATCTGCAAACCGGGAAATCGGTCCGGGTTCATCGTGGCCTCCTTAAGCGAATCTATGAAAACGGGGATAAGCTCCTTATTTCTTATCGCCTGCTGGCGGAAGTCGGTCGTAAAAAAGAATCCGTTTCCCCCGCGGCCGAGTGGCTGATCGATAACTTTCACATTGTCGAAGAACAATTGCGGGAGATCAAAGAGGACTTGCCGCCTTCCTATTACAAAGAGCTGCCTAAGCTCTCGATGGGAGACCTGGAAGGGTTTCCGCGAATCTATGCATTGGCGCTGGCCCTAATTGCTCACACCGACAGTCATCTGACTGTTGATAACATCCGTCGTTTTATCACTGCATTTCAGACACGGTCCTATTTGAAAATGGGAGAGCTTTGGGCTGTCGCGATCACATTGCGTATTGCCCTGGTGGAAAATCTACGCCGTGTCGCTGCGCGAATTGCGTGGGATTTTAATCAATCGGCCGAGGCTGACGAGCTGGTGGATCATTTGATCGAAAATGCCCGTCGTCCACGTAAATTTCAAAAATATTTAAAGCTTATAGTGCGTCATTGTGAAAACCCGGTGGAAGGGGAGTTGACGTTTATTTCTCAAGTCGCAAAACGCTTGCGTGATGCCGAGGCAGATATCTGGCCTGTCATTGAAGCTATGAATGAGGAGCTTAAAAAAAAGAACACCAGTGTTGAACAAGTCGTTTCAGCCGAACATCAACGTCAAGCTGCGAATCAAGTGACGATCGCCAATGTGATTTCCAGCATGCGTTTGTTATCCAATATCGATTGGACGGTTTTCTTTGAAAGCGTCAGTTTGATTGATCGTCTTTTGGAAACGGACCCGACAGGGGATTACGTGCGCATGGAATTTACTACGCGCGATGACTATCGTCACAATATTGAAAAAATCGGCAAATGCACCAAATTGGCAGAACTGGATATTGCGAAACGCGCGTTGGAAATGGCAAATTCAGAAAACCGCCATGTGGGGTATTTCCTTTATGGACGGGGATTGGAAAAATTAGAAAAGGAATGTAAATACCGCCCCCGCCTGCGTGAGACCTGGCTGCGCGTGACTTTAAAATATCCGACGGTCTGCTATTTCTCAAGTATTGCGTCGCTGATTATTCTGACGATGATTGGTCCCATCTCCTATGCCATGGATCATTCCAAATCCTGGTATGGGATGGTGGTCGCTGTGCTGGTGATGTTTTTTCCTCTCAGTGATTTGGCAATCACGTTATTTAATTATCTTTTAACCCATATCGTGCGTCCTCGTCGTTTAGCCAAAATGGATTACAGTAAAGGAGTGCCCGAAGAGTTTAGAACTCTGGTGATTGTTCCCTGTATGTTGACGGATCCGGGAACCATTCAAACTTTGCTTGAAAGAATTGAAGTTCATTATTTGGGGAATGTGGATTCCCAGGTGTTCTTTGCCTTGGTAACGGATTTTACTGATGCAGATACAGAGCATGTTGAGCATGACCAGGATCTTGTGGCTCAGGCCTTAAACGGAATTGCGCGCTTGAATCAAATCTATGGAGAGAATCGATTCTTTTTACTCCATCGCAAACGTCTGTGGAATCCAAACGAAGACAAGTGGATGGGGTGGGAGCGAAAACGCGGAAAGCTTGAAGAGCTCAATCGCATTCTTTTAGGTAAGGGCGAAACCAGTTACACCGTGATGACAATTCCTGCAGAGATGGTCAGAACATTTAAGTATGTGATCACTTTGGATGCGGATACCCAGTTGGGGTTGGGCGGAGCCCGTATGTTGATTGGGACCGCGGCGCATCCCTTAAATCGTCCTCATTTCAGTGAGCTTCGTCGTCGGGTGATTGAAGGGTACGGGATCGTTCAGCCGCGCGTAAGTATTTCGCTGGAAAGTTCTTCGCGCTCGTTGTTTGCGGCTATTTTTTCCGGTCACACGGGAATTGATCCTTATACGACTGCGGTTTCAGATGTTTATCAGGATCTTTTTTCTGAGGGAAGTTTTACCGGAAAAGGTCTTTACGATATCGAGGCCTTTGATCGTTCGTTAGAAGGGCGTATTCCCGAAAACACCATTCTTAGTCATGATTTGTTTGAAGGTCTGTATGTGCGCACCGCGCTTGCGACGGACATCGAAGTTATGGATGATTACCCAAGCTCGTACAAAAGTTTTTCTACGCGTGCTCACCGTTGGGTGCGGGGCGATTGGCAAATCAGTCCTTGGATTCTTCCATTTGTCCCCAATCGTGAGGGAAAATTAGTTCGCAATGATCTTTCGGTGCTTTCTAAATGGAAGATTCGCGATAATCTTCGTCGCAGTCTGGTCGCACCATGTTTGGTATTGATGTATGTCGCCTCGTGGTTGATTTTACCGGGGGATGCCTGGTTCTGGACCGTTGTTACGACGTTTATTATTGGAATTCCTATATTTCTGCACGTCGCAAACAGCTTGCTTGTGAACACTCGCGGGGCAAGTTGGACCAGCAGTTTTTGGAGCGAGCTTGGTAAAATTAGAATGCATTTTGCGCAGTTCGTGCTTTCAATGATTTTCCTGCCTCATCGAGCGGTAAATGATGTGGATGCGATTATCCGGGCTTTGTATCGCACGCGTATCTCAAAAAAGAAGTGTTTAGAATGGATGACAGCGGCTAAGGCCGAGACCATTCAATATGACATGAAGACGGCCTATTGGAAAAGTACTGCTGGCGTCGAGACAATTCTGGGAGTCATTTTTGCGGCCGTGATCATTCGCTGGAATCCATCGGTGATGGTCGTGGCGATTCCGTTTTTACTTCTTTGGGCGATTTATCCGTGGGTCTCTGAGTTTACACAGCAGCGCCTTGAAAAAAAGCGTGAAGAGCTGACGACGGCGGATCGCGAATTTCTGTTCGAAGTTGCGCGCCGGATTTGGTATTTCTTTGAAACTTTTGTGGGTCCTACAGACAACTGGCTGCCTCCGGATAATGTTCAGGAAGATCCCGAACAAATTGTTGCGCATCGTACGTCGCCGACGAACATTGGTTTGTATGGACTGGCTATTTTTTCAGCACAGGATTTTGGATTTATTTCTTTGCGCGGAGCCACAGAAAGACTGCGCCTTTTATTTCAAACATTAAATCGCATGGAACGCTATCGCGGTCATTTCTTGAATTGGTATGATACGACGAATTTAAATCCCCTGTATCCTCAATACGTTTCGACGGTGGATAGTGGGAATCTTGCGGGATACTTGCTGGTTATCAAGCAAGGTGTGGAAGAGTTCACGCGTTCACCGCTGTTTTCATTGAACTCCCTGCATGCACTGAACTCCAATCTTAAATTTATGGAAGAAGAAGTAAAAAAGCTTCAACTTCAACGCCAGGAGACCGGGGCGCTTAGTGCCACGCATTTGATTGAACAGATTCGCAGCACGCGGGAAATCCTGGCTGAAAAACCTCCAGAAAAAATGTCTGAGTGGCTGGGGCTTATTCGTGCCGTGCAGGTTTCTGTCGAAGACTTCCGTGACAGTCTGGAAGCCCTGGAAATTGAGCATGGTGTTCGCTACTATTCAAAGCTTCGTGGTTGGACCAATGCTTTGAATACCCTGATTGCAGATCTTAAGAAAGATACTGATTTGTTCATTGCTCCGCAGACTTTAAGTTCCACTGCGAAAACGCGCTTGGCAGAAATTGCGTCTTATAACGAATTGGATCTGAATCAGCCTGTGCAGGATATGATTCAGTCTTACTTCCAGTTCACTACGGAACTTACTGCAATTCCAGACAAAGAACTATCGGCCGAGATTATCAAGTTCCGTGATTCCTGTGCCAAGATTTCCCAGAACTTGCGGGAACTCGTTCAGGATTTGCAAAATATTGGGGACACTTGTGAACACTATTTCACCGAAATGGAGTTTGGCTTTCTGATTGAGCGGGACCGTGAGGTGTTTTCGATTGGTTTCAATGTCAGTGAAAATCGTCATGATAATTCGTATTATGACCTCTTGGCGTCAGAGTGTCGCTTGGCAAGCTTTGTTGCTATTGCAAAACGAGATGTACCAGCAAAGCACTGGTTCCGTTTGGGGCGACAACTTGTACCGGTTGAAGGTAAGCGCGCCCTGGTGTCCTGGTCCGCTTCGATGTTTGAATACTTGATGCCTCATTTAGTCATGAAGAACTTTGAAAAAACCCTGATTGGTGAAACATTGCTTGCGGTGGTAGATCGTCAGATTAGTTACGGTAAAAAGTTGAATGTGCCTTGGGGAATTTCTGAAGCCGGTTATAATGCCCGTGATTTGAATTTTAACTATCAGTATGGTCCCTTTGGGATTCCAGGATTGGGTTTAAAGAGGGGCTTAGGGCATGATCTCGTGGTTTCTCCTTATTCAAGTTTCCTGGCGGCTTTGGTGGATCCTGTGGTTGCAACTCAGAATCTACAAGATATGCAGACTCCGGATATTTTAACCGAATTTGGTTTTATCGAAGCGATCGACTACACGCCAGAACGCTTGGCTCCCGAGCAGAAATACTCTTTGGTAAAATCTTATATGGCCCATCATCAGGGCATGAGTTTGATCGCGATTGATAATATTTTAAACGCGGAAGTCATGCAAAACCGTTTCCACAGTGACGCCAGAGTTCGCGCGGCTCAAGTTCTGTTGCAAGAGCGCGTGCCAGAACATGTGACACTGACAGCTCCAAAAGCAGCTGAGATCGAGTGGGAGAGTGCCGGGGATTCTTTGATGAAATCCTTTGTGAGGGTTTATGATGAAGCCCCTCATCACAGTCCCCGGGTGCAGATTCTGTCCAATGGAGACTACTCTTTGGTTCTGTCGTCGGCGGGATCTGGATATTCCAAGTGTGGTAAGATTGCGATCACGCGATGGCGCGAAGACTCGACTCAGGATGACTGGGGTCAGTATATTTACGTTCGCGATGTTGGTATGAACCAAGCGTGGTCGGCGACGTTGCAACCGTATATTCGTAAGCCTGATTCTTACAAAGCAGTCTTTACAGAAGATAAGGTCGAGTTCTTGCGTCAGGACATGGATGTGAAAACTTCCACGCAAATTATTGTAGCGCCCGAAGATAATTTGGAACTTCGTCAGGTGACTTTGACGAATACGTCGACCGAAGAAAAAATTATTGAACTGACCAGTTATATGGAGCCAGTACTGGCGACCATGGCTGCAGATCAGGCTCATCCAAGTTTTAGTAATTTGTTTTTACAAACCGAGTACCTGGATCAAAAACAGTGTCTGGTCGTGAAGCGTCGTCCACGCTCCGCTGAGCAGAGGGAGATATACGGCCTGCATGGAGTCGTGTCTGATGCGGAATTTGATGGGGATGTGGAGTATGAATCAGATCGCTCTCGATTTATCGGTCGGGGTCGCGACGTGACGAACCCGGCGGCTTTAAAAACGGGGAGTACTCTTACGAACAGTTCTGGTTCTGTTTTAGATCCGATTTTAAGTCTGCGTGTAAAGATTCGAATTCCGCCTGCGGGCATTCGTAAGGTGATTTTTAAAACAGGTTATGCGGCGACTCGCGATGAAATGTTGCAAATGGTGGATCGTTATCACGACCCACATACATTTGAGCGCGAGATGAAACTTGCCTGGACGAAATCGCGCATTGATCTTCGTCACTTGGGAATGGATGCGGAGTCGGCATACTCCTTCCAACGTTTGGCAGAGCGCTTGCTGTTTTCGGATCCGTCGATGCGACAACCTGCGCACTTGTTAGCGGTGCACACCCGTGAACAAGCAAGTCTGTGGCCCTATGGTATCAGCGGGGATGTGCCTATTGTAGCCGTTATGATCGGTGATAAAAAGGATATGGGACTGGTGCGCAAACTTTTACGCGGGCATGAATACTTGCGATTAAAAGGTTTGCCGTATGATTTGGTGATCATGAATGATTCCAAGTCAACGTACCTTCAAGAACTGCAGGATGAAGTTTTGTGGCAGATTCGTTATGCTGGACTTCAGGATTGGTTGAATAAGCCCGGTGGGATCTTCAGTCTGCGTTTGGATAATATGCAGGAGGCCGATCGCGCTCTGATTCAGGCCATGGCTCGTGTCGTGATCTCCAGTGATGCGGGAACTTTTAAAGAACAAGTGTCGCGTAAAGTTTTGCCGATTAAGTATGCGGAAAGCTTTACTCCCAAAAATACGCGTTCATCTTACGAAACTAAGAGCGTGACGCCTAAAAATCTGCAGTACTTCAACGGACTGGGTGGTTTCTCTTCGGACGGGCGCGAATATGTTATTTCGCTCACCGGAGATCAGTGGCCTCCCGCTCCGTGGATTAATGTGATTGCGAACGGCAATGATTTTGGATTCCAGGTCAGTGAATCGGGTTCTGGTTTTACCTGGTCTGTGAACAGTCGGGAAAATCGCCTGACACCTTGGTCGAATGATCCGGTTTCAGATCCTCCGGGAGAAATTATCTATATCCGTGATGATGATACGGGGGAGTTATGGACGCCAACACCTTTGCCGATTCGTGGGCGCGATCAATACATCATCCGTCATGGTCAGGGTTACACCGTCTTTGAGCATAATGCTTACGGGATGGAGCACAGTCTGATGATGTTTGTGCCTCCAGATGATTCGGTTAAGATTTCGCGCTTGAAAGTGAAAAACGTTTCGGGGCGCAATCGCCGATTGTCTTTCTGGGCCTATGTTGAATGGGTTTTGGGAAACTTACGCGAAAAATCGGCGCCATATATTTTGTGTGAGGTGGACGACGATAAAGTCTTGTACGCCAAGAATGCTTACAACCATGAGTTCGCCGAAAGGATTTCTTTCTTTAGAATCAGTTCGGAAGTTCAATCGTACTCTTCTGATCGCAAAGAATTTTTGGGACGAAATCATAGCTATGCCTCGCCTGAAGCCTTGAAACGTCGTGGGCTCAGTGGTTATGCGGGTATCGGTCAGGATCCATGCGCGGCACTTCATGCGAGTTATTTTATTCGTGACGAAGAGGAAATTGAAATTGTGATCGTGCTGGGGCAGGCCGCGAACAAAGCGGATGCATTTGCACTTTCTGAAAAATATATTGATTTTGAAAATGTCGACAAGGCCTTTAAAGATGTGCAAAACATGTGGATGCATCATTTGGGCGCGATCCAGGTTTCCACTCCCGAGCCGTCATTGGATTTGATGGTGAATCATTGGTCTTTGTATCAGTCTTTGGTGTGTCGTATGTGGGCGCGTTCGGCCTTTTATCAATCGGGCGGTGCTTATGGTTTCCGCGATCAGCTGCAGGATTGTATGGCCTTTGTCTATTCCACTCCGGAAATCGCGCGCGCTCATATTTTGCGTGCGGCGGCTCGCCAGTTCCCCGAGGGCGATGTGCAACACTGGTGGCATCCTCCAACAGGACGTGGTGTGCGGACGCATTTCTCGGATGATTTGTTGTGGCTTCCTTATGTGGTGGCTCACTATATTCGCATCAGTGGGGATCATTCGATTCTGGAAGAACACGTTCCGTTTATCGAGGCGCCGTTACTGACTCCCGAACAAGAAGACTCTTACACGCAACCGAAGCTCAGTGATCAAAAGTCGACGTTACATAATCATTGCATTCGTACACTCGAGCATTCCCTGCGAGTCGGAGAGCACGGTTTGCCATTGATTGGTTCCGGAGACTGGAATGATGGGATGAATCGCATCGGGGAAAAGGGCAAGGGCGAAAGTGTGTGGATGGGTTGGTTTCTGCACCGGGTGTTGGAAGACTTCCTGCCGTTCTGTGATAGCGAGCACACGACTCGATATAAAGAGCACATGGATAAACTTAAAGAGGCCTTAGAAAACAATGCCTGGGATGGGGAATGGTATCGGCGAGCTTACTTTGACGATGGCACTCCGCTGGGATCTGCCTGGGGGCAGGAATGTCGAATTGATTCCTTGTCCCAGTCCTGGTCGGTTTTATCGGGAGTGGGAAATCCCGAACGACAAAGGCTTTCGATGAGTAAGGTTGAGGAAAACTTGATCGTGAAGGAAAAAGGGCTGATTAAACTTTTGATGCCGCCTTTTGATAAGACCAACTTGGATCCGGGTTACATCAAAGGCTATGTGCCTGGGGTGCGCGAGAATGGTGGTCAGTACACACATGCGGCAATCTGGGTCGTTATGGCCTTTGCAAAACTTCAGGAACGTGAAAAGGTTCTGGAGCTTTATAATATTATCAATCCGATTCATCACGGTCGCACGCGGGCGGGGATGCAGAAATATAAAATCGAACCCTATGTGATTGCGGCCGATGTTTATGCCGTTGAACCGCATGTGGGGCGAGGTGGTTGGAGTTGGTACACAGGCTCAGCCAGCTGGTTTTACCGTGCGGGATTGGAATCCGTCCTGGGTTTTACGATCGAAAATGGTGAGATGGTAATTTGTCCTTGTGTGCCTGAGGACTGGTTTGGCTTTGAGATTATGTACAGATTTAAAAGTACCATCTATGTCATTAAGGTTCAGATTTCGAAAAAGGGACGTTTGACTGAAAAGCGAATTCCATTGAAGGACGTGGGCGGCACGCAGGAGATCGTTGTCGAGTTTAAAGATGAAGCCCCAGAAAAGGAACAGGCTCTTAAAGACTCTCATCCTTAGTGGGAGTCTTTAGGGAGTTGTGGCTTTATTGTTTCGAAAAAAATTGATTTTAAGTTTTCTTGATGGGCTTTGTCTTGGGAGTTTTATTTTTAAAATGATTCACCAGAGTAGTCAGGCTGCTTTCAAAGCTGCGCGAGTTGATTTCTTTATACCCATACTCTAAGGGATTGCCTGTGGCCATTGCGGGAACTGCGTCGATAATTTTTTTAACCTGAATGTTTTCCGGACCGCTCATCTAAACCCCTCTCGTTTAGTACGAGTTTATCGTGTGGGTGCGGCTGTTGCAGGCAGGATTGGCCAAGCTTGTAAAGATGCATACTTTGGTAAAAGAAAAGCCCGTGTAGTTAACACGGGCTTTAGATTTTATGAACGAATGTAAAGGAGTCTTTACTGTTTTTTTACTTCGCGGGACTTCAAAACATCTTTGATGAATTGCGCTTCCAGTGCCGTGAATACAACTGAATTCACGATACCGTCCACTGTCGTCGTTCTTTGCAAAACGTTGCAAGATCTGCGAACCCCCGTCAAGAATGGTCCGATCACTTCCACTTTGCCCACTTGCTGGATCAGTTTATAAGCGATGTTGGATGACTCCAAATTAGGGAAGATCAAAATGTTTGCGCCACCTTTAAGATCAGAGAACGGGAACAAACGTTCCATGATCTCTGGATTTACAGCTGTGTCCGCTTGCATATCACCATCAACCATCAGGCCGGGGCGATTTTTCTTAACAATCTGAGCCGCTGTTTTCATTTTGCATGGAGTGCCTTCGGCGCCGCTGAAGTTTGAGTATGAAAGCATCGCGACCTTCGGTTCAATACCAAAGTACTCAACAACTTTCGCAGCCTGCATTGCGATTTGCGCGCATTGCTCGGCCGTTGGGTTGAAGTTCACAGTCGTATCTGCAAGTACCAGGAATTTGTCTTCAAGCAAGATAAAGTTCAAACCCGCTGGGATGCCGTTTTGGTAAACCCCCACAGTCTGCAAGATTGGTTTTACAGCGTCTGCGTAATTCACAGAAGCACCATTCACCACTCCATCAGCATCGCCCATGGTAACCATCATCGCTGCAAAGTAATTCGGATCAGCCATCAAGCGCTCAGCTTCACGCATGTTGATGCCTTTACGCTGCCTTAGCGAGTACAGCTTTTCAACGTACGTAAAGAATTTTGGATAAGTCGCCGGATGAATAACTGGAACGTCATTCAATGCCGGGATATCCAAGGCCTGGATTTTTTCTTTCACGCGGTCTGGGTAACCTAACAAAATTGGTTGGCAGATTTTTTCTTCAACCAAAGTGGAAAGAGCTTTAAGAACCTTTGTGCTTGTGCCTTCAGGGAATACGATGCGCGGAAGTTCGCCACCCATCGCTGTCGCGTTTTGGTGAACGCGATTGATTGCGGAGCGGATGAAAACTTTCGACGGACCTTGCAGGGCTTCCAAAGTTTCGCGGTAGTGATCCCAGTCTTCGATCTTTCTTGTTGCGACACCTGATTTGATAGCAGCTTTCGCCACCTCCGGCGCCACCCAAAGAAGAACACGGGTGTCGAATGGTTTCGGGATTAGGTATTCGCGACCGAACTTAAATGTTTTACCACCGTAAGTTGCAGACACGCGGTCTGGTACTTCTTCGCGTGCAAGTTTTGCCAAAGCGTGAACGGCTGCGAGTTTCATTTCTTCATTGATCTGAGTTGAACGCGTATCCAATGCTCCACGGAAAATAGACGGGAAGCCCAAAACGTTATTCACTTGATTTGGGTAATCCGAGCGTCCCGTCGCAATGATGGCATCGGGACGAGCAGCGCGTGCCTTGTCCGGCGTGATTTCTGGTTCTGGATTTGCCATCGCAAAGATGATTGGATCTTTCGCCATGTCTTTAAGCATCTCAGGAGTCAGGGCTCCGGCGACAGAAAGACCTACGAATACGTCAGCACCCTGCAAAGCTTGGCTGAGAGTGCGCACTTCAGTTTCGGCTGCGAAGTACTCTTTGTATTTATTCATCCCTGCCGTACGACCTTTGTAGATCACACCTTGAGAGTCACACATGATGATATTTTCACGGCGTGCACCCAGCGAGATAAAGATTTTAGCGCAAGAATTCGCAGAGGCGCCCGCACCGTTTACGACGATACGTACGTTTTCCATTTTTCTGTTGGTGATAGAAACGGCGTTCAGCAACGCTGCTCCCGATACGATCGCAGTTCCATGCTGATCATCGTGGAATACGGGGATCTTCATTTCTTTTTTCAGACGCTCTTCGATTTCAAAACATTCTGGAGCTTTGATGTCTTCCAGATTGATACCACCGAATGTTGGCTCCAATGTTTTGATCGCGTTACAGAACGTGTCCACGTCGTTCGCATCCACTTCGATGTCGAATACATCGATACCAGCGAATTGTTTGAAAAGAATTCCTTTACCTTCCATCACGGGTTTGGAAGCGTGCGGGCCGATGTTGCCCAATCCCAGAACTGCTGTTCCGTTAGAGATAACTCCCACCAAGTTTCCTTTGGCAGTATAGTCGTACACTTTGGAAGAATCCTTAGCGATAACTTTGCAAGGAGCCGCGACCCCTGGGGAGTACGCAAGTGAAAGGTCTTTCTCAGACACGCAAGGTTTTGAAGAGATGACTTCGATTTTACCGGGTTTGCCGCGGCTGTGATATTCCAATGCTTCTTGGTCGAAGTTGTTGGTCGCGTGTTTCGCGTCGGTTGCTGGCTTGTCTGAATTCTTGCTGTTCTTGTTCAATTCTTTTTCCAAGGAAATTTCCTTTCGCAGTCTGCGCTCCGATTGGGCCGGAGCATGCTCCTTTTTCGTGGGGGAGTTTTTAGAAATTTTCTAAAGCTTTTCAGCGTTTAGCTCTCTCGCGAAATAAGTGCAGTTACTCTATAAAACCTTTGCTTAGGGGGTCAATAAGTGGGGTGATTGGCGCGGGTAGCAATGCGATGACGCATGCCGCTTTTCGCTCGCGAGAAGGGATTCTGCCTGCGAATGTGGCGTTTTTGAGAAGAGAAATGTCAGACACGTCGGTTGACTTATAGTTCTCGGTTGCTGGTTGAAGCACCGGCGGAAAATCGAAGCCGTGAATATGTCATCGGCGGAACCTAGTCGGGGTAAAATGATGCAATCAGTTACCGAAGCGGAGGTGAAACTTGTTGGTGTGCAATGAAAATTGTCCGAAATCTGAATCTGGTGATGGGTGTGCTGGTTTGGAATAGATCTTAATTGGGTATGGAGCTTGCTAACTCTTTAGAGAAAGAAAAATTAAATCGGGGTACTGCATGAGCAGACTGACTTTCCTGAGCAATCATGAGTTAGAACAGAATTTGAAAAGTCTTATTCGTAAAGAGCGGATGCTTTTGCATTTGATTCTAGAGCACATTCTCGAAGTTGATGCTCGCAAACTATATTCAGAGCGTTCTTACTCGACGATGTATGACTATCTTACGAAGGAGCTCGGCTATTCGAACGGAGCAGCGATGCGTAGGCTTGAGGCGGCTCGTTTAATGAAAGTTGTTCCGACTCTTTCTGACAAAATTCAAGATGGAAGTATTAATTTAAGTCAGATTGGTGAACTCGCTCGAGCGATTAAGGAAAAGGAAAAGGCAGGTGAGCAGATTTCAGCAGCAACTAAAACTGAAATCGTTGAGCAAATCTCCGGATTGAACGTCGAGCAAACCCAAAAGACCGTCGCTATGAGCTTGGACATTGAGCTTAAAGATCCCGAAAAAGTCAGAGTGCAGAAAGATGATTCGGTACATCTTTCCATCACATTCACTCGAGAGCAATTTGATATGCTGATGAGTTGCAAGGAAAAAGCCGCACACAAACTACAATTGGCTGACGGGGATTATTCTTGGGCGAAAGTTATAGAAGTTGTAGCTGGGCAATTTTTGGATGAGAAAATGTTTAAGGCTAAAAAAGCGAAGCGCTCAGGTTCTTCAAAGGATATTTTTGCAGAGTCTTTTGTCGCATCGTCTGAAGATGGCGATAATACGCTTCGTGATAATAAATCCCTCACCTTAAAAACACGCAGATACATTCTTAATCGCGATAAGTGTTGCCAGTACAAAGATAAGCTCACTGGGCGCCAATGCCGTAATACCTATGGTTTGCAAGTCGATCACATAATTCCGCGATGGAGTGGAGGAACCCATGCGCCTGCGAATCTGCAAGCACTCTGTGGGGCTCACAATAATCTCAAATATCGTGAGGAGGCGGGGATCAAGCTCCGGCGAGTTTCGAAGTGAACGCGACGAGAGCTAAAAATACGAACAAGGAATAAAACTGAAGAGCAGGATTATTGAAGCAAGTGTGAAACATAACTCTTTCGGGTGCGGCCAACCTGGACCCGTGCTTGCTTTAAGCTAGAGCTGTGGTTCTATTTCCCCTCGGAAAAACTGAGAAAGTGTTTCGAAAAAGCCCCTCGACCTCCTTAGGATATCGAGAAAGGTTGTCGAAACTAGACCTCGCTTCGTAATTCTGCGTTTGTGTTTGGTCCTCACATGGAAAACCTGTACGATTTTCAGTGGTTAGTCTGAATTACCCAACAGGAGTTTTCTATGAAGTCACCACGTGATGTGGTTCTCGTTGAAGGTGTGCGTACACCATTCGCAAAATCAGGTACAAAACTTAAAAAAGTTCACCCAGCACAGTTGGGGCAAGTTGCGCTTAAGCAATTAATCGCGCAAACGAACTTGGATGTAAATTCCGTTGATGAAGTGATCATCGGAAACACTGGTAATCCACCAGATGCTGTGAATATCTCGCGCGTTGTTGCTCTGAATGCAGGTATCCCGATGAAAACATCGGCGTACACTGTTCACAGAAACTGTGCTTCAGCACTTGAATCGATCTCTAACGGTTTTGAGAAAATCAAATCCGGCACGATGGATGTTGTGATCGCGGGTGGTACTGAATCCATGTCGCAAATCCCAACTCTAGCGCCGCAAAAATTCCAAGATATCTACGAAAAACTTTTCGCAGCAAAAGGTCCAAAGCAAGCTTTGCCACTGTTGTGGAAACTTTTTAAAGCAGACGTAAGCCAGATCAAGGCTCTTCTTCAAGGCAACATGAAAGATCCATACTTCCCACAAATCGGGGTGATGTTGGGTCTGACGGATCCTTTTGTAGGTATCAACATGGGGCAAACAGCTGAGATCCTGGCAAAAGAGTGGGGCTTGAATCGTCAGATGCAAGATGCTTTTGCTCTTCGTTCACACCAGTTGGCTTCCAAAGCGATGAAAGAAGGTCGCATGAAGGAAGAATCCACTCCGGTGTACTTGGCTCCTGAATACAAAGAAGTGATTTCCGAAGACATCGGTCCTCGTGACACTCAAACAATGGAGGCATTAGCGAAATTGAAACCGTTCTTCGATAAAGCAACGGGTACAATCACAGCGGGTAACTCTTGCCCCATCACAGACGGGGCCGCAATGGTGCTTTTGATGTCTCGTGAGAAAGCAGAACAAGCAGGTTACAAACCTCTTGCGACAATCCGTTCTTACGGTTTCGCAGGTCTTGAGCCAGAGCGCATGGGGCTTGGCCCCGCGTATTCAACTCCACTTGCACTTAAGCGCGCGGGTCTTTCTTTGAAAGACATCGGCTTGGTAGAGCTTAACGAAGCCTTCGCGGCTCAAGTAATGTCCTGCCAAAGAGCCATGGATTCTGACAAATTTGCCCAAGAGAAACTTGGCTTGTCGGCAAAAGTCGGAGAGATTCGTGACGAGATCCTGAACGTTAACGGTGGTGCGATTGCATTGGGCCATCCAGTGGGCGCGACAGGGACTCGTATCGTATTGACTCTTGCGAAAGAAATGAAACGCAGAGGCGTACAGCATGGGCTTGCAACACTTTGTATCGGTGGCGGTCAAGGTGGTTCTATGATTCTTGAAAACGAAAACTAAACTGGCGATTGCATCTAGGAGTTACACAAATGTCTATGCTAGAAAGTATCAGAATTAATCCACAAGGTGAAATCGCAGTTGTTGAGTTCGATCTTGTTGGTGAAAAAGTTAATAAATTTTCAACACCGGTGATGATGAGACTGAAAGACGTCGTTGAAGAACTACGTAAGTCTTCATTTAAGGCGGTGATCTTTAAATCCATGAAGCCTAAAATCTTTATCGCTGGCGCGGACATCGAAGAGATCAAAGGCATGACGACGAAAGAGCAATTCAACGACGCGGTTAAGGCGGGGCAAGAGATCATGAATATGGTTGAAGACCTTCCGATGCCAACATTCGCGTCTGTGAACGGCGCATGCATGGGTGGTGGGTGTGAGTTCATCATGTCATGCGATTACCGAATCGCTTCCGATGATTCGTCAACGAAGATCGGTCTTCCAGAAATCCAATTGGGTATCTTGCCAGGTTTCGGCGGTACTCAACGTATGCCTCGTATCATGGGCTTGCAGGCCTCTTTAGATATCATCCTTGCTGGTAAAGCAGTGAATTCTAAAAAAGCGTTGAAATCAGGCTTAGTAGACAAAGTCGTTCATCCAAATCTTTTGGACGAGCAAGCGATCAAATGGGCGAAAGAAGTCATCGCGGCTGGCGGTCAAAAACGTCGCAAGAAATTCCAACCGCAAGGTTTGGTTAATAAAGTCCTTGAAGGCCCAGCAAAAGGCATTGTGTTTAAGAAAGCCCGTGAAGGCGTGATGAAAGCAACGAAAGGTCACTATCCAGCTCCGCTTAAAGCGTTGGATGTGATTCAGAAAACTTACGGCATGAGCGATCGCGATGCGGGAATGCGCATTGAGCGTGAAGGCTTCTGCGAGTTGGGCGTAACAGCTGAATCTAAAAACTTGATCCACGTTTACTACCTAACTGAAATGGTTAAGAAGCAAACGGGCGTATCTGGTGTGAATGTTAAACCTAAGGACGTTAAAGGCCTGGGTATCTTGGGTGCTGGCACAATGGGTGGCGGTATCGCTTACGTCGCAGCAGACAAGGGTATTCAAGTTCGTATGAAGGACTTGAACCCAGATGCACTAGCAAAAGGTTTGAAGCACGCAAGTGACCTATGGATGAAGTTGGTAAAACGTAATTCCATCGACAAATATCAATTCCAGCAAAAAATCGACGCCGTATCTGTAACAACTGACTATTCTGGTTTTAAAAACCTCGATGTGGTTGTGGAAGCGATCGTTGAAGATATGGGTATCAAGCAAAAAGTAATCGGTGAGTGTGCCGCTCAAATGCGCCCTGACGCGATTATCGCAACGAACACGTCTTCTTTGTCAGTGACTGAAATGGCGAAAGGTCATCCACGTCCTGAGTACTTCGCAGGTATGCACTTTTTCAATCCGGTAAATAAAATGCCACTGGTTGAAGTTATCCGCGGGGAAAAAACGTCGGACGAAACGATCGCTACTATTTTCGAATTAACTAAGAAAATGGGTAAAATGCCAGTCGTTGTTAAAGACGGCCCGGGCTTTCTTGTGAACCGTCTGCTTTTGCCATACATGGCAGAAGCTGCTTGGTTGATGCAAGAAGGTATGAGCATTGAAGTCGTGGATAAAGCCTATGTAAAAGACTTCGGTATGCCAATGGGGCCATTCGAATTGATGGATGAAGTGGGTCTTGATGTTTGTATCAAAGTTCTAAAAATTTTCAAAAAAGCTTTCGGCGAGCGCATCGAAATGGCGCCTTGTATGGAAGCCTTGGAGAAGTCAGGCCGCTTGGGGCGTAAGAATGGTAAAGGTTTCTACACTTACCAAGCAGACGGCAAACGCGGTGATGTCGATCAAACAGTGTATGGCGCATTGGGCTTGGGTTCTCCAAGCAATCCTCTGCAACCAAAGGAATGCATCGAGCGTGGTGTATTCGCGATGGTGAATGAGTGTTCGCTGGCTTTGATCGAAGATCATATCGTTGAACTTCCACACGAAGTGGACTTGGGTATGATCATGGGTACGGGTTTCCCACCATTCCGTGGTGGTTTGCTTAAGTACGCAGACAGCATTGGCTCGCAATATATCGCTGATCAATTGGCGACGTATGCTTCCAGTCGCAATGCCAAACGTTTGAAACCAGCAACGCCTCTGGCGAATATGGCTAAATCAAACGCTAAATTCTACAAGTAATCGCCATCAGTGAGGGCTCTATTGAGAAATCGGGGAGCTTTGTTGGGACTGCGAAAACTTGGAAAATATCCTTACTAAACCGAAGCCGGAGTAAAACTCCGGCTTTTGTTTTTGTTAGGTTAGTGATGCAGTTTCTGATTGGGTTTAACACCAAAAGTACGTGAACTTTGCTTGTTAACAAACAAGATGCGAAATTTAGTACTCGAACAAGTCAATATTCAAACAGTAAGAAACTTCAGGCGCGTCTTTCATCGATTGATTCAAGCGTTTGATTTCCTCAAGCAGTTGCGCGCGCAGTTTCATCGCAAGATCTTTTGAAATTGCCATGGGACACGTGTAGTGCAGATGATTTTCGTTATAGTGGTCCATACGCTGAATCGCGCGCTGGCGCCAGTTTTGGTGGTGACGGAAGATCAATGGATCGGAAGCATCCAGATGAGTGTAGCCGCGGCGATATTTCAATCCATCATCAAATTTTCCAACCAAACCGACATCTATCAAGAACTGCACGGCTGATTCCACGCGAGGCTCAGGCACGTTTAATTTCATCGCGATGTCTTTGATACTGCGGCCTTGCTCGGTGGGAACCAAATTGCGAACAGCCGTGTAAAGCCAGTTCGAGTAATAAACAGCCTTTTGCTGATCTGTCAGATGGCGGTCTGTCGAAACTTTCGCAGAAACATGTTTTGATTCCGCTTGCAGGGTGCGCAGTCTCATCATCAAACGCTCGCGCAACTTCACCGTGCCCACGCGGCCGATATCGACAAGTACCAATAGATAATCGGTTTCTTTCTCTGTCAGTCCCATATCCAAAGCCATCTCGTAAGCTTGTTCAGAGGACAGATGTTTGGTGCCCGCAAGGATCTGAGTCAGATAGGAGCTGCTCATATTAGCAGAGGCCAGGAGTTGTTTGCGGCGGCCCGAAGCCTGGTTTTCTTCTAAGGCTAAAAAATCTTTCAAATAGTTGCGATAGTCTTCGTACTCAAAGATGTTCATGGGCCGTCCTTGGAGGGGTTTGTCCGACCTCCGATATATAAATCTTAGTTTAAAACCCCATAAAATCAATGGGTTAAGGGCTAAAACCCGGATATCCCGGACTTTACCAACAGTAAACCGAAAGGCCCGGTTTTTAACTTCAGGTAAGTCGCTTAAAGCCCTCCACAAGGTTATCTTAGCTTCACCGGGCAAGCTTAGATTTCAGCTTTGCTGAACGAGGCTCCGGCAAACAAGAGGCAGTTATGAACACAGCAATTAAGCTTAAAGAACATTCAAAGGTACGCCAGGCGGCTCATGACATCCGCTCGCCGCTATCTGCTTTGAATATTCTTGTTAAGACATGCGGTGATTCATTGTCAGAGGATGCTAAAGCATTACTTGAAGCTTCTATTAAAAGAATAAACGAGATTGCTGCGGATCTACTGGCGATCGAAGAGTCTTCTCAAGAATCTTCTGTAGAAATCACAAACGACAAAGGGATGACGGGAGTTGAACTTCAAGCATCACTTCAAGGTATTGTGAACGAAAAGCGTGTGCAAACTCAGTGTGAAGTATTGCTTCATGCGAATCTTCGTCACGTGTCTGCAGGGTTTTCTTTGCCAAGATCATATTTTGAAAGAATCGTTTCTAATCTTGTCGATAATTCTATCCAAGCCATGGGTGAGAGAGCTGGTCGGATCCAGATCATGGTAACGGAGAATATCGACGGCTCCCTTTCGATCCAGGTCCAAGATAATGGTTCTGGCATTCCTTCGCACCGTCTGCCTTTGTTGGGTCGTAAGGGAGCTACTTTTCGTAAAGGTGGTACAGGGCTTGGTTTGTATCACGCAAAAACTGTTATTAACCACTTCGGTGGCGAAATGGGTATCATCAGCGAGGAGGGTGTGGGCACCATGATTAAAATCAAATTGCCCCGCCGCTTATCATAGTCCTGCATCCTTCTCGATTTTTTTGAAAGAATACATATTTAGAACGCCTCTCAATGGAATTACTATAGGGAATGCATAGACGATTATTCGAGGCCATTATCATCGCGCTCACTTTGACTTCAAGTCTGGAGGTCTTTGCACAAACATCCACTCATACAATCATGGTTGATCGGGTTTTTAGCGCGCGATCGCGTTCGATGTCTTATCGTTATTTGGTTCGTATCAGCTGTCAGCCAGCCGGAGAGAATATCATTCGCAGACCAGCAAAGAATGCTTCTTTTAAATGGAAAATCGGCGCGGAGAAAGGCTCGTCGACAACCGATTCAAATGGACGGGCAGAGTTCACGCAAACTGCTTTTGATGGCAATTTGACCGAAACGATGGAGATCGAATATCAAAAGCAGCATCTTGTTTTTTCCTCCCCCAAAGGGCTCCAGACAGTCACTGTTCAGCAGGACTGTCGTTGAGAAAAATCTTTAAGATAAGAACGGTGGTTTCTTTCTGGCTTTATCAATTGCATAAGCGCAGTTGATCACGCCCACGTGACTGTAAGTCTGTGGGAAGTTCCCCCATTGGCTGTTGTTTTCAACGTCAAAGTCTTCAGCTAGCAAGCCCACCTGATTCGAAGCTGTTGCAGTGATGTGGCGCAGAAGCTCTTCCGCTTTGTCTTCTTGTCCTGTGGCTGCAAGGGCCTCGATATACCAGAAGCTGCAAACCAGAAACGCTGATTTTTGCAAACCAAAATCGTCGACGTGGGCATACCGAACTAAGAACCCCGGAGAAATCATCAATTCCTTTTCCACGGCGGCAATCAGTTCTTTTGCAAGCTCCGGTGGCTTGTCATGGAAGTAGCCAATCGTAATGAGTTGCAGAATGCTTGCGTCCAATTCCTCAGTGCCAATGGCTTGGGTGTAGGCTTTCTTATCTTTTGAATAGCATTCTTCAATAAGATCTGCAGATCGTTTCAGTGCGGCTTCCGCGCGTTGTTCTAAACTCTGATCACCGAGCTTCCGTGCGACAGATCTTGCAGCTGCGCTTCCAGCCCAGTGGAACATCAAAGCATAAGAGTGCAAGGCTTGCTTGCCGCGGAATTCCCAGACGCCGTTATCGGGGGTGGTCATGTACTGCTCGATATAGCTTAAGGCTTTTTCTACCAAGCGCAACGAACGGCCTGTTTTCGCATTCACACGTTCATCCGTGTAAAGCTTAAATAGAGCCATCAAAATCTGCCCATAGGCATCGTGCTGAATTTGCTCTGCAGCTTGATTTCCAATGCGTACGGGTTTGTTACCCATGTATCCGTCAAGAGGTAAAATAAGTTCGGTGAGATCGGTTGATCCATCAATGCGATAGCACGGCTGATATGTTTTAGAATTTTGAATCTCGATATTTTCGATGAAGTGCGCGTATTTCTCCATCTCTTCGAAATGTCCTAAAGAGTTGATCGCGGATAAAGTGTAATAGGTATCGCGTAACCAACAGAAACGATAGTCCCAGTTGCGTCCTTCATGAGGAATTTCTGGAAGACTTGTTGTTGCTGAAGCAATGATTGCGCCGGTGTCCTCATACTGATGAATTTTTAACGCAAGGGCCGAGCGAATCACTTCGTTTTGGAAAACTTGTGGGAGATGACAGTGCTCAATCCATTTTTGCCAATACTTTTCTGTGCGCTTGAAGAAATCTTCAAATGTGGTCTCCAAAGGACCTTCAAGTGGAATGCCCCACGAAAGTACAAAATAAATATCGTCGTCAAGATAGAAGGGTTTTTCTTCTTGGACATATGTGAGAGGTGCGTTCGTTGTCAGGCGCACTGGATTTTCAAGTCCTTCGTAGCGAATGTGATTACTGCCCATTAAATTTCCAGGTACGATCTCACCGTATTTTCCAACAGGTTTGCATTTTGCAACAATGCGCGGACGCCCAGAGACTTTTTTTACTTTTCGAAAAAGCATTAAGGGTTTATGATATCTTTCAAATAGAGTGAATCTGGGTGCGAAATCAATCACATCGTATGCACCTTCTTTCGTCTCGATACGAGTACGAAGAATATTGGTATTCTTGAGATAGCTTTGATGGGAATTAAAACTGTCAGAGTGAGGTTTAAGAGAAAACTCTCCACCTCGGTCTTTATCAAGCAAGGAACCAAAAATAAAACTAGAGTCGAACCTTGGCCAACACATCCAACTTACGTTGGTGTTTTGTTCTACCAGCGCTAAGAATGCGCAATTTCCGATCAGGCCTTGTTGATATCGATGATTTTTTAATTCTGCAGTAGAGTTCATCGCGAAACCTTTCTGTGATGCAACTCTGATTCTAAACGGAGGAAGAATGATTAGAAAGCCCCAACGCATCTTTGTGAGCAATCGCTTGCCATACAGCATCAATGAAAATGGTGACCTCAAGCGGGGAAGTGGAGGACTTGTCTCAGCGTTGATGGGGGTGAGTCGCAGTGAAAACTTCTCGTGGTTTGGCTTTGAAACGAATGAAGATCATGCCTTAAAAATGCACAACTTAGTTAAGAATACGGAAGCAAATGTAAACTGCTATCCGGTGTATTTGGATAAAGATGTTTATGAGAAATATTATAACGGTTTCGCTAATGATATTTTGTGGCCGTTATTTCACTACGAGTCCCACCTCGCCAATTTTAATCGCAGCAATTGGGAGTTCTACCAAGAGGCCAATAAATTGATGGCTCAGCAAATCGCCGAAGTCGCGCAAGCTGGTGACACAGTGTGGATTCATGACTTTCATTTCTTTCTATTGCCTAAGATGCTTCGTGATCTGTGCCCCGAGGTGAAAATTGGATTTTTCCTTCATATTCCATTTCCAAGTGCCGAGCTCTTTAGGCAAATTCCTGTGCGCGAAGAATTGCTCAGTGGAGTGTTGGCTTGTGATTTGATTGGCTTCCACGAATATTCTTATTTGCGACAATTCATCGTGGCTTTGAAAATGGTTTTGGGTGTAGAAGCAAACTTTATTCAAGCCCAATACGAAGGTCATCGCACGCAGTTGGGAGTTTATCCTATCAGTATCGAGAGTGATGAATTTCGCGAAAAATCTCAAACCCCAGAAGTTGAAGCCAAAGTTGAGGAATACCGTCGTCAGCATTCCAGTCCTTTCGTTATCGTGGGGATTGATCGCTTGGATTACAGCAAAGGTTTGGAGTTGAAGCTTCGCGGATTGCAACACGCTCTTAGGAAATATCCAGAGCTTCGTGAGCGCGTGTCGTTGTTGCAAATTGCAATTCCCACGCGTGAAGACGTTCCTGCTTATATGAGCATCCGCAAAGAAGTCGAGCATCTTGTTGGCTCGATAAACGGAGAGTTCGGAACACCGTCTCACAATCCGGTTCATTACGTTTACAACTCTGTTCAAGAGACGGAATTATTGGCATTGTATCGATCGGCCAGTGCGATTCTTGTGACCAGTAAGCGGGATGGGATGAACTTGGTGGCCATGGAATATGTGATGGCACAAGATCTTAAGACGCCGGGATCTTTAATCTTGAGTGAGTTTGCCGGAGCAGCGTCGTTACTAAGTGATGCTTTGTTGGTAAATCCATGGGACGTGGATTCCATTGCGGATGCTATTAAAAAGGCTCACGATATGGAATTTGAGGAGCGTCTAGATAGAATTTCGCATCTGCAGGATATTTTGTCTAAGTACTCTTCGACAAAATGGGCTCAAGGATTTATTCACGATTTGGAGAATACAATTCTTACACCTCGTCGTATTCCGAAACCAATGCCTATTCGTAAGGAAGATTGGAATAATGATTTTGTAAAGTTCATCGCCAGTCCTCGAATTGCTGTGCTATTGGATTATGATGGCACGTTGGTGTCAATTATGAAGCGGCCCGATCAAGTGGTGTTAATTGAAGAGACTCGTAAGGCACTTTCGGCATTGGCTGAAAAAACAGATCTGTTTATTTTAAGTGGGAGAAATCGAGAGTTTCTGGATAGTCAGTTTCAAGGTATGAAAGTAAATTTGGCCGCTGAACATGGAGCTTTCGTAAAGTTAATTGGGGAAGATTGGAAGACGCGTATTTCCTCTGATATTAATTCTTGGTATCCGCACATTGAAAAAGTCATGAATGATTATGCCGAAAAAGTTCCTCTTTCATTCGTTGAAAAGAAAAAGGCCAGCTTGGTATGGCATTTCCGTCTATCTCCTCAGGACTTTGCTTCCTTCCAAAGTAAAAAGTTGGATGATGAGTTGCAGTTAGGTATGGCGAATCAGCCCGTCACTGTGAATATCGGTAAAGCGATCGTCGAAGCAAAAGCGATCGAATGCAATAAAGGAAGTTTTCTGCGTTGGTTGCGACAGCAAGCGAACTCTGTGCCCTTCCTTTGTGTGGGAGATGATCGCACGGATGAAGATATGTTTGAGGCGCTTGATGGAGCTGGTGTTTCTGTGAAAGTGGGTGAAGGTCAAACGCTGGCGCAATACCGCCTGTCGTCGCAAAAAGACGTCACGCAGTGGCTGTGGAGCCTTGCTTCTGCCCTCTCTTAGATTTCCTGTAATCGGCTTTTAAAAGATTGTTGAAGCGCTTGCTCCATCGAATAAAATCCTTGGGGCTGAGATTGGAGCCATTTCGCTGCGAAAATTGCACCGGTTCCAAAGGCAGCGCGATTGATGCTTTCGTGGACCAATCGAATAGTTTGGTAAGGTAAGCCAAAAATAACTTCGTGTTTGCCTACGATGCCACCCACACGAATGGAATTTACATGCTCTTGAGGATCTAAATCAAGATGACGAGCCAACTTGAGGGCTGTTCCAGAGATATCTTTCTTTTGTCTGAAGTGTTCTTCGATCACTTCGATATCTGCGTGAGGAATCATCTGTTTCAGAATTTTGGAAGCCATGATGAGCCAGTTAATTCCCAAAGTAATATTGGGAGAATATAAAATGGCAGTTCCTTGACTGGCGGATTTAACCTTTTCAATTTCTTCACTGGAATAATTTGAAATTGCGCTGACGACTTTAATATTAAACGCCGCTATTTTTTCGTATATCGAAGTTGTGTTGCCCGAAGAAAAATCAATAACCAAATCAACCGGATTCGCCCTTAAAAAGGAGTCATCCATTTCGTCAAAAGAAATAAATGGAGCGAAATCTTCGGTGTATCCCAGAACTCTGCTGGCAAAGGGGATGGAGGGATCTGTATTCCTACGGCACACCCACCTTAAAGACAAAGAAGGATCGTTAGTGATCTCTTTTGCAACAACAGATCCTGTTCTTCCAAATCCGAAAAGTCCTACTTTCAAAGGCATAGATTCCCCCTGAAAAAGCGACCCTGCAAATTCCTAACACTATGAAGACTGGCTTCACACCCTTTTTGATTATTTAAATTTATTTAATTACAATAGGGAGACAGCCAAGAGGACGCAATGCGCGCCGCGCACTCTTGGCATGTGGGACAGTTATACAGTCACTTCGGCATGAGGTCCGATGCCTGAGCTTGATCTACCAGTGTGTTTCGGTTCTGGACCTTCATCATCAGCATTTAAAGAGTTCGTCAGAACCTTGTTGCAGATAAAGAACATCACGCCGGGAACAAAGCCAA